>JBCKPE010000209.1:0-2005 GCA_038901875.1 Burkholderiaceae bacterium | reverse complement strand
TCAGGTGCCGCTGGTGCGATACGCCTTCGCACAATCTGCATCGGCTCCCCGCAACACGGACAACGCAGTGCCGCTCGCGGCCTCACCCAGGCTGTGAGTGCGCTGGGGATGGTCTTGAACACCAGTTGCAACAGCGCGATCAGCCGTTTGCTGTTGGGGTGCAAAAAGCCGAAGTTGCGCGCACGGCGAAAGCCCTTTGGCAGCACATGCTGCATAAGCAGCCACAAAAATGTGGAACCGCTGACGGTGCGCACGGCGCTCTGGCCGGTCTTGGCGTCACGGTAGCGAAACGTGACCTGTGCGTTGTCGCAGCGCACGATGTCTTTCTCCTGGAGCACGCCCCGGTACAGATAGCGCCCCAAATAGACCAGGGCCTTCTCGCCGGTGCCGACATGCCTGCAATCCACCACCCACTTCTCTGGCACACCGCATGGCAGCGCCAAACCCGCACGGGTGATGGCCTGCAGCAGTTTGGCCCGAAACACCTTGGCCAGGGCCGTGTGCTTGAACAAGTAGTGCGTGCCTTGGGTCTGGCTTCGTTTGGTGCGCCACAGGCGTTTGGCACCGTCCAGCGCGCCTGCGGGCATGGCCAGGTGCACATGCGGGTGGTAATCCAGTCGGCGCGAGTGGGTGTGCAACACCGCCACCGCGCCGGCGCTGCCCTGGAGTTGTCTGTCGTTGCGGCAGAAAGTGTCGAGCGTCTGCCAGGCACACTCCACCAACAAGCCATACAGCGTGCGCTGGTGATGCCAGGCCAGGTCCCGGAGCTGCTCGGGCAAGGTGAACGTGATCAGGAAATACGTTGCCGGAACTTGCCGCTGCAATTGGCGCTCCAGCCACTGCTGGCTCTCGTGGTGCTGGCAATGCGGGCAGTTGCGGTGACCGCAGGAGTGCGGCACCAGGCGTTGCTCGCCACAAGCGGCGCAGTGCGCCAACATGCGCGCCGCCAAGGTGCTGCGACAGCGCTTCATGGCGTTCAATGCGTGGCGGTGGCTGGGCAGAACGGCGGCGCCATACTGGTCCAGGAAGTCCGGCTCAAACTGACTGATGATGCGCGCCAGCGTGATCATTTGACCCCTCCCCAGTGCAGCGTAAAGCTGCTCATCAAGGTGTTGATGCGAACGCTGGCCTGCTCGTTGGTGTGGCGGGTGAGGTGGGTGTAGCGCGCGGTGGTCAAAATGGAGTGGTGACCGAGGATCTTTTGCACCTCCAGCAGATCGACACCGGCCTCGATCAGGTGTGTTGCATAGCTGTGGCGCAGGCTGTGCGGGGTAATCTTTTTTTTAGCCCGCAATCGAGCGCGACCTGGCGCAAGGTCTTTTGCACGCCGCCGCGGTCCAGCGGGCTGCTTGCACCGCGCGCGCCCGACAGGCCGCCAGCGCGGTTGGGAAACAACAGTTCGGGGTGGCGGTGCAGTTGCCAGAATTTGCGCAACACGCCCAGCGTGGCATCGGGCAGGGGCACCAGGCGATCCCGGTTGCCTTTGGAGTCGCGGATGTGTACGCGGGCCCGTGTGCCATCGATGTCACCGACCCGCAAAGCCAGCCCTTCGCTCAGGCGCAGTCCCAGGCTGTACAGCGTAAAGTAAAACACCCGGTAGCTCAGGGTGCGGGTGGCGGCAAACAGGGCTTGCGCCTCCTGGACGGTGACGATGTCGGGCAGGCGCTGCGCCTTGGGCGGTTTGATGAGATGGGGCATGACCCAGGGTTTGCGCAGCACATGCAGGGTGTAGAACTTCAGGCCATAGAGGTCGAGTTTGACGGCGCTCCAGGAGTGGCTGGCAATCAGGTCGCTGAAGTAGTCGGTGAGCTGGTGCTCGCTCAGGGCGTCGATGTCGTGGGCGAAGTAGGCGCCGATGCGGCGAATGGCGCGGGCGTAGGCATCGATGGTCTTGGGTTGCAGGCCTTTGAGTTTGAGGTGTTTCAGATGCAGTTGGTATTGCCGGTCAAAGTGCGCGGTCGGGGTGACAGTGGCGGTGGTGTCCATGTTGGAATGTCCTCACGAT
>JBCKPE010000208.1:0-2040 GCA_038901875.1 Burkholderiaceae bacterium | reverse complement strand
GCGTCGTCCGACTCGGCGTCGCTGTCGCTGTCGGCCAGGTAGGTCGACCCCTGCTCTTCGACGAGCACGCCGCGGCGGGTCAGCAGTTTCATCAGGCGGCTGATGATCTTGTGCAGCAACGCCTGCAGCGCTTCATCGGTGGGCGCGGGCACTTCGACAAAGGCCGGCTCAGCGTCGGTGCGCCGGTACACGCCGTCCAGCACCAGACAGTGCGTCTTGGGAGAAAGGACGGATGTTCAGGTTGGCCGCTGAGCCAAAGCGCTGGATGAGGGTGACAGCACCGGTGGCTGCGTCCGTTCGCTCGATGCCGGCTTGGTGGATGAGGTGGGTGGTGAGCGCGCGTTGGATAACGCGCAACACCTGTGCCAGCAACTCAAAAACCGTTGAATAACGAGGTTTTTCGGGCTTAGCTTGCGAGTTGGAAAGATGGCGCTTGCCGCTACATTGGGAGGTATTTCAGCATCCGCTCAGGAGCGTCCCATGAAAATCGCAGCCAGCGTCATCCAGCCCATCGTCCGCGAGCCCGCCAAACCGAGCGCCGCGCGCGCCCAGACCAGCGACGCGGCCAAACCGGCCAAAGCGGTCGATCTGGGCGGCCAAAAAGCCACCCCGCCCGGCCTGGAGCGCGCCCTGGCCCGCCTGCAGAGCCTGCCCGAGCGCAACACCGGACAAGCCAACGCCATGGACAGGATCAGCCGCAACATTGCGCGCTATGCAGAAACGCAGGCACTCGTTGCGCCGCCGCAGGCCACTCCAGCACCCACGCCGTCAAGCGCCGCTGACGCTGCAACCACTACAGGCGCCACGGCCTTGACCCCGGCAGAACCGGACACCAGCGCAACTGCCGAAGCGACGCATTCAGGTAACACAACAATCGTCTGAGAAGCTCCCTGTTGACGCCGGCCTCGAATTGACCACCAGAAACCATTACCGGCCTGGTTGTCGGTATTGCCGATGGCGACACCATCACCGTGCTGGATGCCGACAAGGTGCAGCACAAGATTCGCCTGTCCGGCATTGATGCGCCCGAGAAAAAGCAGGCATTCGGCAACCGCTCCAAAGAATCATTGTCGGACCTTGCCTTCGACAAGACTGTGAATGTCGAGACAGAAAAGCGAGATCGCTATGGGCGGCAAATCGGTAAGGTGCTGGTCAACGGGCAGGATGTCAACCTGGTGCAGGTCGAGCGCGGCATGGCGTGGTTCTATCGGCAGTATCAGCGCGAGCAGTCACCCAATGACCGCAGGCTGTACGAGGCGGCGGAAGATGCGGCCAAAGCTGACAAGCGCGGTCTATGGCGTGATGCTGACCCAGTGCCACCCTGGGAGTTCAGGAATAACAAGAGCAAATCAGATTGACTCACAAAGGGATTGAATATGAAAAAAACAGCTTATGCAGCAGCTTTGCTTGATGGAGACGTAAAGTCGTTCAGTAATAGATTGCTGGCGTGGTGCAAAAAGTAACGTATTTGGGTAACACGGACAATGTGAATTTTGGATGGTTTGCCTATGACTCAACCGATGGCCACCCGAAAAAGTATTACCCGATTTTGAACCACGCCTATTTCTGGCTCGAAGACGGACTGAGCGCGGTCGACCACTTCGACCGCAACACCTCCGCCGCATGGCGCAAAGCGACCGGGGATCGGGACGACGACGGTTCGCTGCTGACCCTCTTTTTGTGCGTGGCTGCCGGTAGCGCGCCCAAAACACTGCTGAGCGAAAAAACCGCGGCCACGCTGGTTCGCAGAATCCGGAAATCGGGCCTTCGGTCGGAGCTGGTGAACCAGTACATCCTGCATCACGCACCCGAGCCGCGCCAGGACGACTATGCCCAACTCTGGGAGGCCTTCATGGGCCTTCCAGCGCTGCAGCGTGCGCAGGTCGATGCCGGCGATCTCGCAGGCCAGGTGCAGCCGTGCGCCTGCCGTATGCGCCGCGTCGATGTCTTGGGACAGAGTTTGGCGATCCTCGAGGACAATCATTCGTCCTCTCCCTTGTTGAAGATTGCCTGCACTTTTTTGACAGCACCAGCAGGGCT
>JBCKPE010000207.1:0-2100 GCA_038901875.1 Burkholderiaceae bacterium | reverse complement strand
CACCATGCCCGGCCTCTGCACTGCTGGCGACACCTGTGTGCGCAGCGCCTGGCGCAGGACTGGCCAACACCGGTGCCGCCACCTGCGCCAGGGCCGTAACCGCCGCACGCAGCGGTGAGTTGGGCGCCAGCACGCCGTAGTAGCGATGGCGGTGCGTGCGCGGGGGTGGCACCAATGCCGCGATGCGGTCTATCAGCTCCAGTGGCGTGAGCACCAGTTCGCCGCTGTGCTCGGCATGAGCTTTGCCGCAGCGGTAGACCAGATCGGCGCCGCGTTGCTTGAGCCGCTCCATAGCGAATGGGGGACGCGCGCAGTAGCGCAGCAGTCGCTCCAGAGCGGCGCGGTCACTTGCTGCTATGCGCACCCCGGCATCGACCGAAAATCCGCCGCCATGGGCGTAGCCTGCCATGTCTTTGGCGTCACATGCCTCAATGTGACCGCGTGCCACAAAGGCGCGCAGGATGCGTTTGCGCACGTTGGCCTGCACCTGGGTGATGGTCGCCTCATCGAGTCCAGTGGCTGGGTGAAAGGCCACACCTTCTGGCAGCGCCTCAAACACCCCATCGAGCACGCACACATGGAAGTGCACATGCGTGTTCAGGCTGGAGCCAAAGCGGTGAATGAATGCGACCGCGCCCAGGTGCAGGCTGGCGGGATCAGCCTTTGCAGCGCCGGGGCAATGGGTCTGCAGGCTTTGCTGCACCACGCGCAGGAAGATGCGCAGTGCCGCATTGAGCGCGCCTTTGTCACGCTGCAGGTAGTAGCGCAGACGCTTGCTTGCCCCAGCGCCCAGATCCGCAAATCGGCCTCCCCGTCGAAATGGCCGGCGGTCTCCAGCGAGAACATCACGATGCTGCGGTAGGGCAGGCTCAGGTATTCGACCTTGCTGCCGGTGGCGCCCTGCTTGTTGACCAGGATCAGCCGGCGATCGGTGAACAGGATCAGATCGCGGGTCAGCCCGAACGCGCGCCGCAGCGTTTCGCCCGGGCCAGCAGCGGCGCGAAATCTTCGGCGAGTTTCTCCACGGATTTTTCGCCGGCGTGGCCGAGCAGGGTGTCGAGCAGTCCCATGGCAGTGTCCTGTGCGTTTGGCTGCCGCGACTGTACCGGCAACGTCGCCATCGTGGAGTCGCTGTGCGGCGACCGTCAGGCGTCGCCGGCGGGCAGACCGAGGATTTCTGGCAACTTCGGCGCCACCGGCGTCGGGATGACGCCCAGCCGCGGCAGGCCGTTGTCGTTGCTGACCGAATCGGTCTGCAGCGAGCGCCAGTTGTCGCGGCTGATCGGCTTGCCGGGCAGGTGCTCGCCGATCTCGGCCTGCAGCCGGCCGAGCGCCTCGGGCAGCGCGATCACGGCGCGGTGGCGGCCGCGCGCGGCTGCGGTCAGGCGCACGATCTGGGCGAGTGTCATCACCTCCGGGCCGACCAGATCGTAGCTCTGGCCGATGCTGGCATCGTCGCCGAGCGCGCGCGCGTAGGCCTCGACCACATCGCCGACCCAGACCGGCTGGAAGCGCGCGTCGGCGCGACCGATCGGCAGCACCGGCGCGAACCGCAACAGCGCGTCGAAGCGGCAGAACAGGCCATCGCCGGGACCGGCGACCACCGACGGCCGGAACAACGTCCACGCCAGGCCGGAGCCCCGCACGCGCTGCTCGGCGCGGCCGCGCGCCTGCAGGTAGTGGCTGTCGCCGTGACCGGCATGCAGCGCGCTCATCTGCAGCAATCGGCGCACGCCGGCGGCCTGCATCGCCGCGATCAGCGCCGTGGTGATGCCGACGAACACGTGCTCGAAGCCGCTGCCGTCGTCGCCGCGCTCATTGAGGATGCCGACCAGGTTGACCACGGCGTCGGCACCGGCAATCGCCTCGCGCAGGAAACCGGGATCGGCGACATCGCCTTCGCGCAGCGGCACATCGGCCGGCAGCGGTGCGTGCCGGTGCGCCGCCGCGGCGCGCGTCAGCACCGTGATGCGGTGGCCGTCCCGCCGCAGCCGGGCGACGAGGTGGCGGCCGACGAAACCGGTCCCGCCCAGGATCACGACATGACGCTGGTCCATGCTGGCACTCCTCAGTGGGTCGCCGCTGGCGTGACCAGCGGGC
>JBCKPE010000206.1:0-2167 GCA_038901875.1 Burkholderiaceae bacterium | reverse complement strand
TCAGGCGAGGTCGAAGCGGTCTAGGTTCATCACCTTGTTCCAGGCCGCCGCGAAGTCCTGGACGAATTTCACCTGCGCATCTGAGCTTCCGTAGACCTCCGCCAGGGCCCGGAGCTGGGAGTTCGAGCCGAACACGAGGTCGACGCGGGTCCCGGTCCACCTGACCTTCCCGGTCTTGCGATTGCGCCCTTCAAACACGTCCTTGGCGTCCGACACCGCCTTCCACTCCGTGCCCATGTCGAGCAGGTTGACGAAGAAGTCGTTGGTCAGCGCCTTCGGCTTCGACGTGAAGACCCCGTGCTTCGAGCCGCCAGCGTTGGCGCCGAGCGCGCGCAGGCCGCCGACGAGGACCGTCATCTCGGGCGCGGTGAGCGTCAGGAGCTGCGCCTTGTCCACCAGCAGCGCCTCGGCCGACACCCCGAACTTCCCATTCAGGTAGTTGCGGAAGCCGTCGGCGAGCGGCTCGAGCACGGCGAAGGACACGACGTCCGTCTGCGCCTGCGAGGCGTCCATGCGGCCGGGCTTGAACGGCACCTTCACGGCGACGCCGGCCTTCTTCGCGGCCTGCTCGACGCCCGCGCAGCCGGCGAGCACGATCAGGTCGGCGAGCGACACCTTCTTGCCGCCCTTCGCCTTCTTGTTGAAGTCCGCCTGGATGCCCTCGAGCGCCTTCAGCACCTTGGCCAGCTGCGCCGGCTGGTTGACGGCCCAGTCCTTCTGCGGCGCGAGCCGGATGCGCGCGCCGTTGGCGCCGCCGCGCTTGTCGGAGCCGCGGAACGTGGAGGCCGACGCCCAGGCGGTGGACACGAGCTGCGCCACGGACAGCTTCGAGGCGAGGATCTTTTCCTTGAGGTCGGCGATCTCCTTGTCGCCGATCAGCTTGTGGTTGACCTTGGGGATCGGGTCCTGCCAGATCAGATCTTCCTGCGGCACCTCGGGCCCGAGATAGCGGGCGCGCGGGCCCATGTCGCGGTGCGTCAGCTTGAACCAGGCGCGCGCGAAGGCATCGGCGAAGGCCTGCGGGTCCTCGTAGAACCTGCGCGAGATCTTGCCGAATTCCGGATCGAAGCGCAGCGTCAGGTCGGTGGTCAGCATGGTCGGCTTGTGCTTCTTCGACGGGTCGTGCGCGTCGGGGATGATCTCCGGCGCGTTCTTGGCCAGCCATTGCTTGGCACCGGCCGGCGACTTGGTCAGCTCCCATTCGTACTTGAACAGGTTCTCGAAGAAGTTGTTGCTCCACAGCGCGGGGGTCTTGGTCCAGGTCACTTCAATGCCGCTCGAAATCGTGTCGCCGCCGTGTCCCGTGCCGTAGTCGCTCATCCAGCCCAAGCCCTGCGCCTCCAGCGACGCGGCTTCCGGTTCGGGACCCTTGTGCGATTCCGGGGCGGCACCATGGGCCTTGCCGAAGCTGTGGCCGCCGGCGATGAGGGCAACGGTCTCCTCGTCGTTCATCGCCATGCGGCCGAAGGTGACACGGATGTCCTTGGCGGCGGCCATGTAGTCGCCGCTGGCGTTCGGACCTTCCGGGTTGACGTAGATCAGGCCCATGTGGGTGGCGCCTAACGGCGGAACCAGCTCGCGGTCGCCGCTGAAGCGCTTGTCGACGCCCAGCCAGGCGATCTCGTCGCCCCAGTTCACGCCGTCCGGCTCCCACACGTCCGCACGGCCGCCGCCGAAGCCGAAGGTCCTGAAGGCCATGGACTCCAGCGCGACGTTGCCGGCAAGGATCAGCAGGTCGGCCCAGGAGATCTTCTGGCCGTACTTCTGCTTGATCGGCCACAGCAGGCGGCGCGACTTGTCGATATTGACGTTGTCGGGCCAGCTGTTGAGCGGGGCGAAACGCTGCTGGCCGCAGCCAGCGCCGCCTCGGCCGTCGTGAATACGGTAGGTTCCGGCGGCGTGCCAGGCCATGCGGATGAATTGCGGCCCGTAATGGCCGAAGTCCGCCGGCCACCAGTCCTGCGAGTCGGTCATCAGCTTGACCAGGTCCTTCTTCAGCGCCTGGTAGTCGAGGCTCTTGAATTCTTTCGCGTAGTCGAAGCCCTTGCGCATCGGGTCAGACTTCGAGGAATGCTGCTGCAGGTTGTCCAAGCGCAACTGGTTCGGCCACCAATCCCGGTTCGACGTGCCGGTGCCGGCAGGGTGAACGATTGGGCACTTTGCTTCG
>JBCKPE010000205.1:0-2178 GCA_038901875.1 Burkholderiaceae bacterium | reverse complement strand
GACGCTGGTGCAGTCCCCGGTAACGGGCCAGTTCCGCCGGATCCAGCGCGGCCCGCTGGATGGCATCGGTTTCCTGCAATTTGATGCTATCGATCAGCATTCGATTCAGCAGGTCCTGCAGTTCCGACATGTTGTCGGCCACGCGTTCGCTCTCGTCCTGCTCTGTATCCTGATTGCCAGCCATCACCTGCAGCGCAAGCGCCTCGCACTCGTGTTCGCGCAGGCCTTCGCGCAGCGCGCCCCAAGGCATCGGCCCATGATCGTGCAACTGGCTGTCCAGCCAGATGAACAGGGGGCCATGAGGAGCCGGCAGCTCACACAGCAGGGCATGTTCTTCGCCGGACATCAGGTTCCAATACGCGGGGTAGGACAACAGCAGGCGTGCGGCATGGTCGGCGCGGCTGGTGGGCGCCTTTCGAGCGTGCAGCCGGCTCGGGCGGCGCCTCGTCGCCTGCCTAGCCGTTCCCCACTGGCCGAATCCGGCCTCGTAGGTCGGAACTGCACCAGCCGAAGCGTCGCTGCGCCAGCGGCTGGGAACGCCCTTCCCGGCCTGGCCCCACAGCTCGGCAAGTTCACGGCCACCGAGTTGCACGGTGGCCGCTATCTCGGTCAGCAACTGGGCCTTGAGCGCGCCAGAGGGCAGGGCGCCCCAGAGCCCGCGCGCCTGGCTGGCGAACTTTGCCCGGCCTTCCGTTGACTGCAGGTCGCAGTCTTCGGCGGCCACGTCCTGAAGAAAGCGGCTCAATGCTTGAGCGTTCGCCACCATCTGGGCAAATGCGTCGCGCCCAAATTCCCGGATGTAGCTGTCTGGGTCATGTTCCGCCGGCAGGAACAGGAACTTGACGCTGCGCACGTCCGAGGCCTGTGGCAAGGCCACTTCCAGCGCCTTGCGCGCGGCGCGCCGCCCGGCAGCGTCGCCGTCAAAGCTGAACACGACCGAGTCGGTGAAGCGAAAAATCTTCTGCACGTGCTCGCCGCTGCAGGCTGTTCCCAGAGTGGCGACCGCGTTCGCAAATCCAAGCTGAGCCAGCGCGACCACGTCCATGTAGCCCTCGGTCACCAGCACGAAGCCCAGTTCACGAATCGCAACGCGCGCTTCAAACAGGCCATACAGTTCGCGCCCCTTGCTGAAAACCGGCGTCTCGGGCGAATTGAGGTATTTCGGCAGGTCGTCGCCCAAGACCCGTCCGCCAAAGCCTATGCATTCGCCCTTGACATTGCGAATCGGGAACATGACGCGCTCGCGAAACCGGTCGTAGCGCCGGGCTTCGCCACCGGACTCGTCCGCCGCGTGGATGACCAATCCGCTTTCGACCAGCAGGGGATCGTCATAGTTCGGAAATACGCTGGACAGGTGGTGCCAGCCGTCGGGCGCGAAGCCAAGGCCAAAATCGCGCGCGATTTCGCCGCTCAAGCCGCGACCCTTGAGGTACGCAATCGCCTTGGACGAGTTTTTCAGCTGCTGCCGATAGGCCGCTGCGGCCCGCTCCAGCACCTCGGTCAACGTCAGGCGTCGCTGTCTTTGCTCCGCCGCCAGTGCCCGTTCACGCGGATCGGCGTCGTCCTCGGGCACCTGCATGCCGTACTGCTGCGCCAAATCCTTCACCGCGTCGACAAACCCCATGCCCAGGTAATCCATCAGGAACCCGATGACGTTGCCGTTCTTGCCGCAGCCGAAGCAGTGGTAGAACTGCTTGCTCGGGCTGACAGAAAAGGACGGCGACTTTTCCCCATGGAAAGGGCATAGGCCCATGTGGTTGGCGCCACCCTTCTTCAGCTGCACATGACGGCCAATGATGTCGACGACATCGGCTCGGGCTATCAGCTCCTGAATGAATGTTTGAGGGATGGCCATGGCAGTGGGCGGTGGACTGCAAGCATACACACCCGCCGTTCCCGGAAAGCGTTGATGCCTGTTGCCGAAACCGGGAAATCCACGCACCAGGTCGCTGCAGTGACGCTAGCATGGAGGCCAACGACCGGAGCTGCATCATGCCGAGCATTTATGACCAGGACCTTGGCCGCAACGACGCCAATTTTGCGCCGCTCTCGCCGCTGTCATTCATTGAACGCGCGGCCGAGGTCTACCCGGACCGGCTGGCCGTGGTCCATGGCGAGTTGCGCCGCAGCTGGTCCGAGCTGTACGCGCGCTGCCGGCGACTGGCCAGCGCGCTTGCT
>JBCKPE010000204.1:0-2178 GCA_038901875.1 Burkholderiaceae bacterium | reverse complement strand
TGCGTTCTTCAGGCTGAAGTTGTTGGTAAGAAGTTTTGCTTTGCATCTTGGCACCTTACCCGAGGCAAGGTGTTGCACTTCAGATTTGAGGCCGCCTCCTGAATCGCCCGGCGCTGCGCCTCGGTAAAGTACTCGCCCGGTCGGACCACCATGGCAGCCGGCACGGTTTGCGCCGCGGCTTGCGCCGCGCCCTGTTTGCCAGGGGCCTGCTGCGCCAGGGCGCTGCCAAAGCACAGGAAAAGAGAAATCAGCGTGGCGCCGAACTGGCGCGATGGGCAGGGTAGTTTGTTCATGATGGTCCAACGGGCCGGGCGGGTTCAACGTTGACTGGGTTGCGCTCCACCTGGGCAGTCGGTGGTAGCCTTCCTGCATCAATTGCAACCATCGGTAACGCCCAATTCAGGAGCCGGACCGAAGGAGCGCGCCGTTCCCGGTAAAAGCGCGACCATTGGGCTTGAGCCGGATGCCTGGTGTCAAACGTGTCCAGGCAAACTCGCTCGGATCGGCAATCATCGGCCCGGGCGAACTCGCCACCAGAATCTCATGCGCGATCGGCGCGAAGTCGGCACGGAAGTGGACCGAGCTCTTGTTCACCAGGATCGCCTGTTCGGTCGGCTCGATGCCGACGAAGCGGTACAGCTCCTGGTCCGCCAACTGGGTCTTGCGGCTCACCAGCACCACGCGCACGCCGTCGATGGCAAGGCAGGCGGAAGGGCCCAGATTCATGCGCGCGCCACGGGCAAACGGTCCCTTGCACAGGACCTTGCCGTCGGACAGGGCCTCGATGCGAAAACGCCCGTGCAGCGGCGCGTCGCCGACGATGCCGGAGCGGCCACCAAGCGCGATCTCAATCTCGCGCCCCGGGCCGGCCAGATGCGCGGCCTGCGCCGCTGCCGGGTCCGCCATCAGCCCGAGCGCTGCGCCGCGCGCCAGCCGCCCTGCCCCATTGGCCAGCAAGGCGCGCAACATGCCGGTGGTGTCGGAGTCGCCGCCGGCGCCGGGATTGTCCTGGGTGTCGGCAATCACCACCGGACGGGTCGCCTTGGCGGCCAGGCTGATTGCGCGCTTCACCGCCTCGTCGGCCGGGTACACCGGCGCGTCGAAATGGCTCTCATGCGACTCGACCAGGCGTGCCAGTTCGGCCGCTGCCGCTTCTGCCGCTGCCGTCGTGAGGCCATAGGCAAACACCACCGGCCCGCATTCGGCAAAGTCGGCCGCCGGGAAACCTGTGGCGAAAGACAGCGTCGGCAATTGGCGCGATTCAAGCCTGGACAGCGCCTGGTAAATCTCCTGGCAGGGTTGCAGGTCGGTCGACTGCGCCGACAGCGGAATCAGGAACGGGATGCGCCGCGACGCGCAATGCGGCCGCGCCATGCCGTTCAGAAGTTGTGTCAGCGCAAAGGCGGTGCGCGCGCCGGTTTCTGCCATGTCCACATGCGGGTAGGTGCGATACGCCAGCAGCAGGTCGGCGCAGTCCAGCATGCGCTGCGTGACGTTGGCGTGCAGGTCCAGGCTGGCCACAACAGGGACGCCGGGACCGACCAGCGCGCGCACGCGGGCCAGCAGCTCGCCTTCACCATCGTCAAGGTGCTCGGCCACCATGGCGCCGTGCAGATCCAGGTAGACCGCATCGGGCCGCGCCTCGCGCACCCCATTGACGATCATGGCAGCGATGCGCTCGAACGCATCCTGCGTCACATGGGCCGAGGGTTCGGCGGCGGCCCAGGCGGTCGGCAGCAGCTGATGGCGTGTCCCCTTCATCTGCTCGATGAAGCCGGCAATCGGCACATTGCGCGCCACCATCGTGTCCAGAATCTCGCCGCCACGGCGCAGTCCGGGCCAACCGCCCTCGCGCTCGAAGTTCTCATAGGTCGCCTTGGACGGCGCGAAGGTGTTGGTTTCGTGCTGGAAGCCGCCGATGGCGATGCGCATCAATTGTCCTTGGGGTGCGTGGCCAAAGCGTGCAGCATACAGGGTAGACCAACAATGGAAGCGCGCTCGTTGCTGGCTATGGACCACATACAGACGCTGAACGATTCGATCAGGTGCGAATTGTCAATGGAGTCCGCGGTTGGTCGGTTTAGGTATCGGTCTCACGCTCTCATGCGCCTGTGCTGCACTCAGAACCAACGCAGCCCCAAACATCGGCCCGACGAACTCCAGCCCGACGGGCAGGCC
>JBCKPE010000203.1:0-2201 GCA_038901875.1 Burkholderiaceae bacterium | reverse complement strand
GACCGCAATGCGCGCCGACAGTGCTCCGGGCCGGCGCAGATTCCCCAAAGCGTTCCGGCTCGACCTCGACGCCGCACCCAAGGGTACGTTGATCTTCGTGCGCCGCAGCGACGAGCACAGCAACGTCCACCTGTTGGGCCGAGTGTTCGACCTGAACGCCCAATGGGCACATCGCCTGGTGCGCTGCGAGGTGGACTTCACCCATCACCGCATCCGCTTCCACGCCTTGCGGCGCCGTCACCCCGACGTGCAACCGCTGCTGCACGAAGTGCCCTACAAGCGCCCCAACAAACCCTTCAAAGGCAGCCGATGAGTGTTCAACTAACGCTGGAACTTTGTCACCTCGATGTCAAAAAACTGTTCGGGTAACGCTGGAACTTGCCCCCTCATTGGTCACCGCCTGAAGGTGCGCCTGTACAGCGACCGGCTGGACTGCTACCTGTCAGGCTCGCTTGTGCTTACCCTGGCACGCGGCACGCGATCGCCCAGCGGGGGGCGCTCCAGAATGATCGACTACCGGCACTTCATTGACTCCCTCAAGCGCAAGCCCCAGGCGTTCAAGGGTCTGGTGTTTCGCGATGAGATGTTCCCGCGTGAGGCCTACCGGCGTACCTGGGAGCAACTCGATCTGAGGCTGACGCAGCGCCAGGCCTGTCAGACCATCGTGGCCCTTCTTGAGATGGCCGCGCGTGACAGCGTCGAAGGCGTATGACCTTGCCCCTGTTTTCCGGACTCCATGAGCTGCCCACTATGCGGATTGCCTGTCTTGCTGCTGGTCCGCGATCCAGCGTTGCTCAAACGTCATGGGACTGACGTAGTCCAACGTCGAGTGCAATCTTCTGTGATTGTAAAAAGTGAGCCAGTCGATCACCTCGTCCATAGCCTCTCTCCTGGTGGCAAACCGTCTGCCGTACAACCGGCCAACCTTCAGGCGACCCCACAAACTCTCCGTCGGTGCATTGTCCCAGCAGTCGCCCTTGCCACTCATCGAAGACCTCATCGCGTAGCTCTCGAGCGCTTCCTGGAAGACCTCGCTGCAATACGGGCTACCCCGATCGGAATGAAAAATCAGACCCGGCCCAGGAGAGCGCCTAAACCACGCCATACGCAGCGCGTCGGTCACCGCGCTTGCCTGCATGTGCTCCGTCATGCTCCAGCCCAGCACGAGGCGGCTGAACAGGTCGATGACCGCCGTCAGGTACAACCACCCCTCGTCGGTGGCGATGTACGTGATGTCGGAAGTCCACACCATGTTCGGCAACGCCGGCGTGAAGTTGCGCTCCAGCAGGTTCGGCGCAATCGGCAGGCTGTGCTTGCTGTCGGTGGTCACAACAAACTTCCTCTTGCCACGCGCCTTGATGCCGTGGCGCTGCATGAGCTTTCTCACACGATCCTTGCCCACGCGAATGCCACGAGCCAGCAATTCCTTCCACATCCTTGGCCAGCCGTATTCTTGCTTGACCTCGGCGTGGATGGCCTTGACATGCACCAGCAGCGCCTCGTCACTGACGCGCTTGTTGGCACCTGGTTGGCTTGGCTTGTCGGCGTGCTTGCGCTTGCAGTGCTCAAAGTAGCCGCTGGCGCTGACCCCCAGCACTTCGCAGATCAGCGCGACAGGCCACCGCGCTTTGTGTTTTGCGATCCAGGCGTACTTCACAGCGATTCCCGCGCGAAGTACGCCGTCGCTTTTTTTAAGATGTCGCGCTCCATCTTCACGCGCGACAAGTCCGCACGCAGCCTCGTCAATTCCATCTGCTCAGGCGACACCGGCTTGTCACCGGCACCCTTGAGTTGGCCCCTCTCGCTCAGGCGCACCCAGTTGTCCAACGTCTGCTTGGGTAGGCCAAGCACCTTGGCCGTCACCGACCCTGCCTGCCCGCCTTTGACCAGCCGTACGGCTTCAAGTTTGAACTCCAGCGTGTACCGGCCCCGCGCTTGTCCATCATTTCTCTTGCTCATCTTTCTCTCTCCTATTGCTGAATTTGACCATCAGCTATGGAGTCCGTTTTTCGGGGGCAAGATCAGTGCTGGCTGCGCGTCTGGACGAGTTGCTGGCCGCAGGCGAGTTGCCCGACGTGAAGCAACTGCGCGAGGAGTTTGCTCCGCGCAAGCCCGAACTGCCGCATATCACGGTGGAGATGCCCACACCCCGTTGGTATGACGCGCTGCTGCCCAGCGAACAGGCCCGCGAAGAGGAAGAA
>JBCKPE010000202.1:0-2291 GCA_038901875.1 Burkholderiaceae bacterium | reverse complement strand
GGCCGGTACGTCCCCGACAACAGTTGCTCCCGGCTGAACTTCAATTTCAGCAGTTGCGTGCCGAGATTGGCCGCGATGTCGCCAAACTGGCCCAGTCCCAGCAACTGCGCGCCCAACGACAGGCCGATGCCGGTGGCCTGGGTTTTCGCCAGGCGCTCGCGCGCATGCTCGCGCAGCGCATGGGCCATCTCGTGCCCCATGATCATCGCCACCTCGTCGTCGCTCAGGCCCAACTGATCCAGGATGCCGCTGTAGAAAGCAATTTTTCCTCCTGGCATGCAAAAGGCATTGAGCTGCTTGCTGCCGAGCAGGTTGACCTCCCAGCGCCATTTTCCGGCTCGCGGGTTCCAGGGCTCGGCAAACGGGATCAGGCGAGCCGCGACGGCGCGCAGGCGCGCCAATTGCGGGTGGCCGTCGGGCGCCAGGGCTCTCTGCGACTGGGCCTGCTCCAGCATCTGCGTGTACTGTTTGGCGGCGGCTGATTCAAGTGCCTCGGCAGGAACCAGCTTGCGCAGGCTGGATGGTTTGCCAACGTCAACCTGGGCCGACGCTGGAAGCACGGCGATGCCCGCCAGCAGAGTTCCGGCGGAGCCAATGAAGCCACGCCGTGAAGACCAGGCGGAGTGGGGCGCGACCGACTTGGTGAAGCAGAGCTGGCACATGGGTCAATAATAGTCAGAAACCAGTACCCCCAAGCGCTGGCGCTTTGGGTCCATCGCGAGCCAGCCATGAACGACGCCCCTTCACGAGAGATCATCGCACCGGCCGTCGCATCGGCGAGACCGTCCTGGCGTGACATGTTGCGGGTCTATCTGGAACCTGCCAGCCTGCGTCTCCTGTTCCTTGGATTTTCAGCCGGCCTGCCGCTGCTGCTGGTGCTGGGCACGCTGAGCTTTCGCCTGCGCGAGGCCGGTATCGACCGCTCGACCATTGGCTTCCTGTCCTGGGTTGGACTGGCCTACGGCTTCAAATGGTGCTGGGCGCCGCTGGTGGACCGGCTGCCGATTCCCCTGCTGACGCATCGGCTCGGGCGCCGCCGCAGCTGGTTGCTCGTTTCGCAGTGCGTCATCATGGCCGGCCTGGCCGGCATGGCGCTGTCTGACCCACGACTTGCCCTCGGGCCAATGGTGGCTTTTGCCCTGCTGGTGGCCTTTGCCTCGGCAACCCAGGACATTGCGCTAGACGCCTACCGGATCGAGTCAGCAGGAACGGAACGCCAGGCGGCTCTCGCCGCGACCTACCAGACCGGCTACCGGCTGGCGATGATCTGGGCCGGCGCCGGTGTGCTTTGGCTCGCGGCTCGGGCCGAACTGCCCGGTGCGGTGTCCACGCCCGGCTCGGCCGGCGCCCTGTACCAGCAGGCGGCCTGGCAGACCGCCTACCTGGTGATGGTGGCTTCGATGCTGGTCGGTGTGCTGGCCGTGTTGCTCTCACCCGAACCAGTGCGGCTGGAACTGCCGCCGGCGCGCAACCTGGCGGAATGGCTGCACTCGGCGCTGATCGAGCCGTTCGCGGAATTTCTGCGCCGCTACCGCGGGCATGCCGTGCTCGTCCTGTCGCTGATCGCCCTCTATCGCATCAGCGATGTGGTGATGGGCATCATGGCCAATCCGTTCTATGTGGACATGGGCTACAGCAAGGACGAGGTGGCCGCGGTGACCAAGTTCTACGGCGTCATCATGACCTTGGCTGGCGCCTTCATTGGCGGCGCCCTGTCACTGCGCTACGGCGTCATGCGCATCCTGATGCTTGGCGCGGTGCTGTCGGCCGCCACCAACCTGCTGTTTGTTTGGCTCGCGACCTTGGGGCACGATCTGCCGATGTTGATCCTGGTCATCTCGGCCGACAACCTGTCCAGCGGCATCGCCTCGGCTGCCTTCATCGCCTACCTGTCCAGCCTGACCAACGTCAAGTACTCGGCAACCCAGTACGCCCTGTTCAGTTCCATGATGCTGCTGCTGCCGAAATGGATCGCCGGTTTTTCCGGCGTCTACGTCGACAACTTCGGCTATGGACACTTTTTCGCGGTGACCGCCCTGCTCGGAGTGCCGGTGCTTTTTCTGCTTTGGCTGGCGGCGCGTACGCCGGCGCGAAATGGCTAGCCCGTTGGCCTGAACTGTTTCGGACATCTCGTTGAGCGGTCCCGCTGCCTGACGTGAATATTTACGCCGCTTTTCCTTTCAATTGATGCTGCGCATTACGCAGTTCGCTCTTACATTCAGGCCATCGCTGTCACACGAATGCCGGCCGTCTTCCTGACGAGCTAGCACGGTTCGAGTCTCCCAACGATG
>JBCKPE010000201.1:0-2406 GCA_038901875.1 Burkholderiaceae bacterium | reverse complement strand
CCTACAGCATCGTCAGCGCCAACTGCGAGGAGCACCTCGAGTTCCTCAGCATCAAGGTGGCGGACGGACCGCTGACCTCACGCCTGCAGCATGTGCAGCCGGGCGATTCGGTGATCGTCGGGCGCAAGCCAACGGGCACCCTGGTGGTCGACTACCTGCTGCCGGGCCGGCGCCTCTACCTGCTGGCGACGGGAACCGGCCTGGCGCCGTTCATGAGCATCGTGCGTGATCCGCAAACCTACGAGAGGTTCGAGCAAATCGTGCTGATCCACGGCGTGCGCAAGAGCGACGAACTGGCCTACCACGACCTGCTGGTCGAGCACCTGCCGGCGCACGAGTACCTGGGCGAGATGGTGCGCGCTCAGTTGCGTTATTACCCGACGGTAACGCGTGAGCCATACAAGAACATGGGGCGTGTCACCCATCTGATCGAAGGCGGCAAGCTGTTCCAGGACCTGCAGCTGCCCGAGATGAGTCCGGCCGAAGACCGGGTCATGATCTGCGGCAGCCCGTCCATGCTGCGCGATCTGAAGCACATTCTGGAAGGCAAGGGCTTCAAGGAGGGCAGCACCTCACGGCCCGGCGACTTCGTCATTGAACGGGCGTTTGCCGAGCAGTAGTTCCGTGCGCCACGCCTCACCGTGTGTGGCGGGAGGTTTCGCGTAAGGCGGATGGTGGGGCTTGCGTAACGCGACGTGCGACAACCTCGCGCAAGGCGGACGGTGGAGCTTGCGTGAGGTGACCGGCGCAGGTTTCGCGTAAGGCGGATGGTGGAGCTTGCGTGAGATGACCGGCGCAGGTTTCGCGTAAGGCGGACGGTGGAGCTTGCGTGAGGTAACCGGCACAGGTTTCGCGTAAGGCGGATGGTGGAGCTTGCGTGAGGTAACCGGCACAGGTTTCGCGTGAGGTGGATGGTGGAGCTTGCGGGCGCAGGCTCACGCTCGCGGTCGAGCTTGGAGAGTGATCCGCCTTGGTTGGCGTCAACGCTTTTTCGGTCACGCCTGCGTTGTAGCGACCGCGAATGGAGCCTGCGCCCGCAAGCCCGCACCATCCACCTTTGGCGACCGGTTGGCGAGCCGAGAATTGCGTTTCCGGCTTGGTCGCGGCTTGCCGGCCGGGAAACCCGTTGCGCCAGTGCGATTGAATCCGACCGACCGAGCGCCTTCCCGGTCACCCGGGGTCGGTGGTTCGCGGTATCCGGGCGCCGGCTCCATTCGCGGCTGTGACCAAGCGGGCCAGCCAACCAACGTGTTTGCGCCGACCAAGCAAGAGTGCCAGCGACGCTGGCCCGCGAGCGTGAGCCGAAGCACGGATATCCGGACCACCGGCCTTGCCAACCAAGCTACGCAATCAAGCCGCCGAACGCAGGTCCAGACCGGCGCCGCTGAACACCGGCTATCTCATTCGCACCAACCGCCCCGGCCGCGCAGCGGTCACCTTGCCGTATTTCACGACCTGCTGTCCCGCCACCCAGGTACCAACGTATCCCCGGGCCTTTTGCACAAAGCGCCTGGCCCCGGCTGGCAGGTCATGCACCAGCTCGGGTGCGGGCAGCCCGAGCCGATGCGAGTCGATCAGGTTCAGGTCGGCACGCTGGCCAAGGGCAATGCGGCCACGGTCGCGCAGGCCGAGGTAGCGCGCATTGCGCGAGGTCATCATCTCGACGGCGCGCTCCACGGTCAGCGGGCTCCCGGGCCGGTCACGTCCCCAATGGGTCAGCATGAAGGTCGTGAAGCTTGCGTCACAGATAGCCCCGACATGGGCGCCTGCGTCGCCCAGGCCCGCCAGCGCCCTCGGATGGTTCAGCATCTGGGCCACGACGTTGAGCGAGCCGTCGTTGTAGTTGAAGATCGGGAAGTAGATCAATCTTCTGCCGTCCCCTTCAGCCAGAAAGTCGTAGATCAACTCCAGCGCGGGGCGGCCACCGCGTCGCGCCTGGTACAGGAAGGATTCGGTCAACCGCGGCTCATAGTTGGGGACGGCGCCGAGCGGGAACATCCGTGCGCTGATCGATTCGATGTGCTCGAGCAGGATATCGACCAGGGGAGGAATCGGCGTCTTGTCGTCCGCCAGCCGCACCGATTTCTCGGCCAGAACGCGCGCGCGGCGCTCCGGCTGTCGCATGGCCGCGGCCCGCTCGGCCAGTGGCAGCGCGGCAATGTCACGGTACGAGGGGAAACCCATGAATGGGTGGAAGCTGGCATCCAGCCCCATGATGACGCCAATGCCTCGTGCCGCCGTTTGCAGATACAGCGGCAGGCCGTTGCTCACCGCGAGTTCCAGCCGTTGCCGGATCATTTGGTACTGCTCGCCACCCGGGTCACGCTGCAGCCAGGTCATCGACAG
Source organism: Burkholderiaceae bacterium (assembly GCA_038901875.1). GTDB lineage: Bacteria > Pseudomonadota > Gammaproteobacteria > Burkholderiales > Burkholderiaceae_C > JBCKPE01. The sequence goes on along the minus strand of JBCKPE010000201.1, from coordinate 60 downwards.
GGGCCGGCCGCTGGCGCGCGCCAGTTCTTCGACCAGATTGAACTCGGATTGAAAAAATTG
>JBCKPE010000200.1:0-2411 GCA_038901875.1 Burkholderiaceae bacterium | reverse complement strand
CCCTATCAAATATCTTTTATGTAATACTTAATGTCATGCCTAAATCATCTGCACACAACGATTGGCTTCCTCCTCAGGCGCTCACCGCACTGCGCGAGTTCGGAGACCGCCTGGCAATCGCTCGCGTGCGCAGGAAAGAGTCGCTGCGCTCGTGGGCCAAGCGTATCGGCGTCTCGGTTCGCACGGTCCAGCGCCTCGAAGACGGCGATCCAGGTGTCGGCATGGGCGTCTATGTCGCCGCCCTCTGGCTGATCGGGCGCGCCGACGCTTTGCCGGACTTGGCCGAACCGTCGCTCGACCGCGGCGCACTGGAACGCGACGTGCGCGCCGCCAGGGAGAGGTTGAGCCAGACATCGAAAGCCGGGCAATGAGCGACTACCAGGTCACCGATGAACTGGCCCTGTGGTGGCTGGCCGACCCTGCCCTTCCGCGGCACGTGGGAACCTTGCGCCACGTGCGGCGCACCGCGCGCCAACCTGGCGGCGTTTCGCTGGAATACGCCGAGACCTGGCTGACTTCGGGGTCTGCATTGAGCGAGGACCTGCCGCTGCGAGCGGGTGAGTTCCTGCCGGCCGAGTCCAACGCGGCGGCGGGGGCCGTCGATGACGCCCGGCCAGACCGATGGGGCGAACGTGTCATCCGCCTCATCGACCGGCCACCCCGCCTGTCAACACTGGAGTACTTGTACTTCGCCGGCGACGATCGCTTCGGCGCGTTGGGCGTCTCGACGTCCAGCGCCGAGTACCTGCCGCGCCGGTACGGACCGATGCCGGTGCTGGGCGACGTGCAGACCATACACGATTTGATCCGCCAGGTCGAGGCAGGCGAGCCGGTAGCGGGGCACCTTCGCCGTCTGGTTGCACCGGGAGCGACATTGGGCGGGGCGCGGCCCAAGGCGTTGCTGATGATCGACGGTGCGCAATGGGTCTTGAAGTTTGGCGAGGCCGGTGACCCGCTAGACAGCCCGTTGATCGAGCACGCCGCCATGACGCTGGCGGCGCGCGCCGGCATCGACGTCTGCGAAACCCGACCCATAGGCCTGGGCGCCGGCCATGCCCTGGCCGTGCGCCGCTTCGACCGTGTAGGTGCGCTGAGGCAGCATGCCCTCTCGGCACATGTCGCCTTGCGCGCCGCGGGCGAGAACTACGGCTACCCCGAACTCGGCCTGCTGCTGCGCCGCCGGGCCGTGGCTGACGAATTTGGCGCGCAGGGCGAGCAGTTGTTCAGGCGCATGGTCTTCAACATTCTGATCGACAACACCGACGATCACGAGAAGAACCACGCGCTGATCGTGGACGAGGCCCAGCATTTTCGGCTTGCACCAGCCTTCGACGTACTGCCGTCCGGCCAGGCGCTGGGCTATCAGCAAATGCGCGTCGGGCGCGACGGCGCCAACGCCACGCTGGCGAACGCGCTGTCGGAGCACCGCGCATTCGCTCTGACTGCGCAACGGGCGCGCGCAGTCTGTGCCGAGGTGGCCCGCGAGGTCCGCGGGTGGCAGCTGCACTTCTCGGCGTTCGGGGTTTCGGGTCGAGACATCGAGCTGTTGACAGAACAGATCGACCGGAATTTCCTTCGCGAACAACGCGATCACTTTTCATAGGGGATGCCGTCGCAATGATGCTGAAGCGCGGTGCGGTTGCGCGTAGATCATTCGTGATCTATCGCGCTTTGCTTCGTTCCTTGCTCATTGAGTGAAACCGCCAAGATTGGCATAATATGCCAACCAGCAATTTGAGGAGATCGTCATGCCTACGCGCAACGTCGTTCTGACCAATCACCAAGCCTCATTCGTCGAGGAAATGGTTTCCAGCGGTCGCTATCAGAATGCCAGTGAGGTGCTGCGTGAGGGTTTGCGCCTGATTGAACAGCGAGAAGCTGAGGACGCTTTACGCTTAGACGCATTGCGAAACGCCGTGCGTGTTGGCATCGATGACTTCACTGCTGGTCGATTCTCGACATTTGAATCACCAGAAGCTCTCGGCGCCCACCTCAAGACTGCTGCGGCCAAGGCCATCGCGGGCGCATGAGTGCAGTATGGAATATTCGGCTTGGTCGTCAGGCTGAACAGGACTACGCCGAAATCGCGCAGTGGACTGCCAAGACCTTTGGAATTGGACAGGCAGAGATCTACGCAGAGACCCTTTCATTGGCCATTCAGGCGCTGGCGGAAGGTCCGGAGATTCTGGGTACCAAGGCGCGCGATGAAATTGGATTTGGCCAAGCATCTGCCCGTCGCGAATGATCAACCACATTGAACGATGGAATGTTTTTTTTCATCAGGTGAAACGGACAATCTCCGCAATGCGAGGACAAACGTATGCGTCCGGCGAAGTCATCTTGACCGGTCTAATCAGCGCAGTTTGCGAATGGCCATGATCGCTGAAATACGCAAAATGTCATGCCATATG
>JBCKPE010000199.1:0-2430 GCA_038901875.1 Burkholderiaceae bacterium | reverse complement strand
CATTCATCCTCTTTGGCAACCAACCGGATAGGCAGGGTTTCTTCAATGTTTCGCGACGTTTCATCGTGGTTCTCCAGGTTGACAAAAAAATTGATCCGACAGTCACTAGCAAGGGGCGTGCCACAGGTCCCTGCGCAACCCTGACGGCCTGCCCGGATGCCACAGAGATTCAACCCCCTGCCCGCCATGGATGCGGCGCATCATTCCGGCGCTCGCCAACGCCAGCGCGGTGGACCCATGCCCCGTGATGGCGCGCCATGCACCACAAGGAGGCGCACGCGGCCCTGCGGAGCCTCAAATTGCCTGCCGCCTCACCTGCCGTCGCACAAACAGCCGCTGCCTCGCTGGTCGCCCTCGGCGAGCGCATCCGCGCGCACCGCAAGTCGCTTAGAGTCAGCGCGTCGTCCGCCACCCAGGTGGCCGGCACGTCGTGCGTGACATTGCATCGCGTCGAGCGCGGAGAACCCTCGGTGACGATGGGCGTCTACGTTAATTCACTGGTGGCACTGAATCTCGGGATCGACGTCGTGGCGCTCGGAACGTCTCCGCCCACTGGTGACGGGACGGCGTGAGTTACTCATGCGCCTGGCATGGCATGCCCCGGGCACGACCGAGCGCACGTCGAAGGAAGCGCTGGGCCTGAATGAGCGCGGTTGGCGGCATGTCGACCGTGAACGCATGGACAGCCACGAACGTGCTTTGCTCGACCAGCTGGTACGCACCGTGGGCAAGGGGCATCAGCTTGTTTGAGCGCGCGCACCATCGTCGCATCGCCAACGTGTTGTAGGCACCGGATGCCGCGCTGTTGGCTCAAAGCGGCTGCCTCTTCGGCGGCGGAACCACTATGCGCTTCGTTATGGCGAGTACCGCGAATCCGCCGACATCGCCTTCCTTGTCAGTGATCTGCCCGGCTACCGGACCCAGCGCCAACTCCTTGGGGGTCCGCAGGGCACGGGCGCGATCAGCATCGGACGCGCAAGCATCAAACAGGTGCGGGAGCTTCGAGCCGACCAGTACGGCATCCGCACGATGCTTGCGGTCAACAAGTTAGAGATCAAGATTGAGATCATGCTCGAAAGCCGTATCGCGCTTGATCCACCAGGCATGGATGACGAACTGTGCGGCGTCGCCACGCTGACGCCGCTGGACATGGCCGCGAGCAGGCGGCTGCCCAATTCCGACCGGTGGGCCGACGACAGCGTGTTCAGGCGCGCCCTGATCGACCTGGCCATGATGCACCCGAGTGCCCGGCTTCTCGGACGGGCCATTGACTAGGCGCAGCTGTGGCCTATGGCGACGGCGTGGAGCAGGATCTGCGCAAGGCCGTCTCCAGTGCCTGCACGGCCAAGGACGCGCTCACCCCAGGCCCTCGCACGCGTACAAATACTGAGAGCACAATTTGGCAGCTGACAGCGGCACGGTTCTCGCACCCTTGCACCGCCGCCGCGCCGAGCCCCGAGTCAGTTCGCCTTGGCCAGTTTGCCGCCAATGTACTCAGACAGCCAGCCGAAGCCGGCGCCGACGACGATCGACAAGATCGTTGGGATGATCGCTTTCTCCGGCGACATATCCTTGCCGAGCAACATCAGACCGGCGACAGTGGCAAAGCCATAGACCGTCGTCGGTATCGACGCAAAGATCGGCAGGTGCGCAATAAGGACCATGGCCGCTGCCCCAACGCCCACCGCCACCGGCACAGCGAATACGCCGAGCGCGCCAAGCGCGCCTGCGAGCATCACCGAAAGCATGCCGATCAGCGCGCCAGCCCCCATGCCGATAACGGTCTTTCTAAACCCTTCGGTCTTGCCACCATTGTGGAAATGGCTGGCCCAGGCGACAAACGCTTGCCAAACCTGCATGTTGAAAGCCGCGAGCGGACCCAGGAATATCAACGTTGCAATGATCGCCAAAAGGCCGATCGATATCGTCAGAGCAATCAGCAGGGACATTTCATTTCTCCTCGTTCTCGAACATGGGAAGCCGCAGCCCGAACCGGCATACGGCGGGGCGCGCCGCCGATGCCTTGTCGGTAGGACAAGGCATCGGCGGCACGAGCATCGACCACGCGCGCAACTGACGACGCGGGCCGTTCCAAAGCCGCCGCGGCGCACGATGCTGCGCACCCACATGCGAGCGGCGGAAATGACAACGCCCGAGCGAAGCTTGTGTCCGGTCGGGCGTTCTTGCCGATCTGCTAGCCGACGGATATTGGCGGCCACAGCGTTGAATGGTGCGAAGTATAGTGGTGCGTGGAGGCAACTGTCAAGACTGACTGACTGACAGACGGCAAAGTCGTGAACTTTTGGCGCGGCACGCCGGGAATACCGGTTGCTTCCGTTGACACTCACGTGGGCTTGCAAGAAGATGCAAGCTGCGATTGCGCCAGCGCTGCCGTGGTCACAATGTGGGAGACCCTATGGGACGGCGGTG
>JBCKPE010000198.1:0-2475 GCA_038901875.1 Burkholderiaceae bacterium | reverse complement strand
CAGAGCATCCTTGACCTATCCGCTCCGGCTGAACTCCTCAGGAGCATGCGCCAGCAGCGCCAGCACCCGCTCCGCGTCGATGTCGACCAGGCAGCGGGTGTGCCCGAACGGGCAGTCACGCTTGAAGCAGGGCGCGCAATCCAGCGCCGGCTGGTACAGCGGGTCGTTCTTTAGCCAGACCACCTGTGCCCGCGCATTCAGCGGCGGTGTGTGCAGCGGGCTGGACGAGCCGAACAGCGCCACCTGGGGCACGCCCAGCGCGGCAGCGACATGCATCAACCCGGAATCGTTGCTGACCACGGCGCGCGCCGAAGCAAGGAGATTCATGGCCTGCAGCAGAGTGGTCTTGCCACTGAGGTTGCGGCAGCGGCCAGGGGCCAGGTCAGCAATCTCCTGACACAGTGGCGCCTCCTTGGCCGACCCCAGCAGCAACACCGGCAGGTCGAGGCGCCGAGCCAACTCGGCGAAGCGCGCGCTCGGCCAGCGCTTGGCCGGACCGTACTCGGCACCCGGGGCGAACACCAGGTACTGGCCGCGCTGCAGGCCATGGTCAAGCAGGGTCTCGTCCACCAACCCGGGGTCGAGTTGCAGTTGCGGACTATCGGTGACCGTATCGGCTTCTCCGCTCAGACGCGAGTACCACTCGACCATCGGCGGTCGCCGGTCTTTCGGAGGGTTCTTCAGGCGCTGTGTCAACAGCCCGAAGCGCGCCTCGCCAAGATAGCCAATGCGTTTTGGAATGCCAGCGAGAAACGGCAGCAGGGCGCTCTTGAGCGAATTGGGCAACACGTAGGCCACGTCAAACCGGCCTTCAAGCCGCTTGGCCAGTTGCCGCCTGGCCCGCCATTGCAGCCCGCCGCGGGCGAACGGCAGCTCAATCACCTCTTGCACCTGAGGCATGGCCAGAAATATCGGGGCGACCGAGGGCAGGGCGGTGACGCAGACCTGCTCACCGCGCTGCTGCAGACGTCGCAACAGGGGCTCGGCCAGCACCGCGTCGCCAATCCATTGCGGCGCAATGACCAACGATCGCAGGAAACTCACTACATAACCTCCATGCCGCGCATTGCGGTATCGCCCTTGGGGCGGCCCGGCGGGCTCACTACATAACCTCCATGCCGCGCATTGCGGTATTCGCCCTTGGGGCGGCCCGGCGGGCTCATGGCGGGCCTCCATGCCCGTGAAAATGCTCGCCGTTTTTGAGCCGGTAGACCGTGCCGCAGTAGGGGCACTTGGCCTCACCGCTGGCCGCGACGTCCAGATAGACCTTGGGATGGCTGTTCCAGATCTTCATGCCGGCCACGGGCGCCGGGCAATAGACCCCGCCCTGGGGATTCAAGTCTTTCGCCAACAGCTCGACCAGGGCCGGGCTCATTGTGGCACCTTCGCGCTACGCGCTGCGGTATTCGCCTTGGGAGCGGCTCGCGAAGCGTCGGCCCGCGCAGCAGGCCAGCGCAGCGAGCCAATGCCGGACCTACGCTGCGCACGTACCGAGGCGCGACGCTTTGACCCGGCCCGGCGGCTCATACCTTGCTCAGCCAGTGCGCGTACTTGGGATTGCGTCCGTTGACGATGTCGAAGAAGGCGCTTTGGATCTGCTCCGTGATCGGGCCACGCGAACCCGCGCCGATTTCGATCCGGTCCAACTCGCGGATCGGCGTCACCTCGGCGGCGGTGCCGGTGAAGAAGGCCTCGTCGCTGATATAGACCTCGTCGCGCGTGATGCGCTTTTGCACCACCTCAATCCCGAGGTCCTTGCAGATGTGAAAGGCCGTGTTGCGGGTGATGCCATTGAGCGCCCCAGCCGACAGATCCGGCGTATAGACCACGCCGCCCTTGATCACGAACACGTTTTCGCCAGCGCCCTCGCTGACAAAACCCGAACTGTCCAGCAGCAAGGCCTCGTCGTAGCCATCGTCGGTGACCTCCATGTTGGCCAGGATTGAATTGGTGTAATTGCTGACCGTCTTGGCCTGCGTCATCGTGATGTTGACATGGTGCCGCGTGTAGCTCGAGGTCTTGACCCGGATGCCGCGCTTGAGCCCCTCGTCGCCCAGGTAGGCGCCCCAGGGCCAGGCCGCGACCATGATGTGCACGGTGTTGCCCCTGGGACTGACGCCGAGCTTCTTGTCACCGATCCAGGTCAGCGGGCGGATGTAGCAACTCGGCAGCTTGTTAGCGCGCACCACCGCCTTCTGCGCCTCGACCACCTCCTGCATGGTGAACGGGATCTTCATGCGCAGGATCTTGGCGCTGTTGAACAAGCGCTCGGTGTGCTCTTCAAGTCGGTAGATCGCGGTGCTGCCGTCCTGCAACTGGTAGGCACGGACCCCTTCGAATGCGCCGCAGCCGTAGTGCAGGGTATGAGTGAGCACGTGGATCTTGGCGTCACGCCATTCGACCATCTGGCCGTCCATCCAGATCTTTCCATCCCGGTCGGACATGGAGGGAGGTTGTGCGCTCATGAGTTCAGTG
>JBCKPE010000197.1:0-2493 GCA_038901875.1 Burkholderiaceae bacterium | reverse complement strand
TAGCGATGCAGGCTGCGCAGCACGCCGCCGAAATACCACGGCGCGCGCGCGAGCTGGTCGATCGAGTGGTAGGCGCCGTCGGCCGAAGTGTCGAGCACGACGTAGAGGTAGATGCCGCTGGCGACGAGCAGCCACAGCAGCAGGAAGGCGAGCGCACCGAGCTGGCGCAAAGGGTTCGGGCGCGAGCCGAACACGGCATCGAAGGCGCGTTCGAGGGCGAGGTAGCCGGCCAGCGCGCGCAGGCGGATGGCATGCAACGGCTGCATTGAATTCCTCAGCCTGGCGTCGCGGCCATCGTGCCTGAGACCTTCTGAGCGGCCCGGCGCGCTCGCCGCTGCGCACGCCATTCGAGCAGGAAAAACCAGGCCATCGCCAGCGCAAACGTTAGCCCGCCCGCGATCATGATGATCAGTCCGTAGTTGTAACGGTACTCGCCGGTGATCGGGTCATAGACGGTGCACAGGATGCGCACGCGCTCGATCAGCTCGGCCAGCGGCAGGCTGGCCGGCATCGGCGCATCGCGCAGCATGAGGCGCAGCGGCTCGCCAAGCTTGTCGCGCGACAGGCGTTCGCCATGGACCTGGGTGTAGATGCGGCCCTGCGGATCAAGAACGGACACCGTCAGCGCATGGTCAAAGCCCGCCGACGTCGCCGCGTAACGGAAGCCGAAGTCGCGCGTCAGGGCATCCACCGTCGCCGGCGGTGGACTGAGGAACTGCCAGTTCGGTGCGTCGATTCGCATCCGCGCTGCAAAAGCGCGCATCGCGGCGGGCGAATCGAAGGGCTGGTTGAAACCGATGCTGACGACGTTGAATTTGTCCGCGCCGAACACCTCGCTCAACTGGTCCACCGCGGCGGCCAGCGACTTGGTGGTGGTCGGGCAGACCTGGAAGCAGCCGGTGTAGATGAAGCTCACCAGCAGCGGCTTGCCACCATAGTCGGCCAGCCGCACCGAGCGGCCCTGGGTGTCGAGCAAGCGATGCTGGCCGACGGCGCGGCCGATCGCGGCCTGGCTCTCGCGCAGCGCACTCGCCGGGTCGAGCGCGGGGCTCGGGGCTGCGTCCTGCTGTGCCGTTGCGAGTGGTGCGACGAGCACGGCCCACAGCAGCGCCAGCGCAGCTCGGTTCATCGCAACACCCCGTCGACCGTGGCGGCCCCGAGTACCAGGCTCAGTTGCACCAGCGAGGCAAAGAACGAGGCCATCGCCGTCTGGCGGCCGGGCGCACGCGCCAGGCGCCAGGCCTTGTGGACGAAATGCGCACCGCCGACTGCCGCACCGACGAGGTAGATCGGGCCGGCACCGAAGAACGCGGGCAGCAGCGACGCGACGACCAGCGCCACGGTGCTGTAGAAGACGACGCGCGCCGCGCGCTCGGTGCCCACCACCACCGGCAGCATCGGCACGCCGGCGGCGGCGTAGTCGGCCTGGTTGGCGATCGCCAGGCTCCAGAAGTGCGGCGGCGTCCACAGGAACAGCACCAGCGCCAGCAGCAGCGGCAAGGCGCCGATCTGCGGATCGACCGCGGCCGCGCCAGCGAGCACGGCGAAGCTGCCGGCCAAGCCGCCGACCACGATGTTGAGCCAGCTGCGCCGCTTCAACCACAAGGTGTAGACCACGCCATAGAAGAAGGCACCGAGGAAGGTATGCAGCGCGGCCATCGCGTTCAACACCAGCCAGGCCGAAGCGACCGCCACCGCCAGCAGCAGCGCGATCAACACCAGCCAGAGCTTTGAGTGCGGCAGCGCGCCGGTGACGAAGGCGCGGCCGCGCGTGCGCGCCATCAGGCGGTCGGTGTCGACCTCGACATACTGGTTGAACGCACCTGCAGCGGCCGCCGCCGCCAGCACCGCCAGCGCCAGCACGAAGACCTGCAGCACGCCGGGCGCGGGGCCCGGCGCGACGGCCATCCCGACCAGCGCCGTGATCATGATCATCACGCCGATGCGCAGCTTGAACAGGCCGAGCACCTCGCGCGCGAGACCGGCGTTCGACGCGCGCTGCACCGGGTGTGCCACTGAGTTGTCCATCGCAGTCTCCCGCTTCCGCTCAGCTCAGGCCCCAGACCTCCGACAGGTACTTCCAGTTGATGAAGTAGTACAGCACGAAGGCGACGAGGAAGACCATCGCCAGCACGAAGGTGCCCGGTGCGGCGAAGCCGGCCGAACCATGGCTTTGCACCACCAGCGTCGGCGCAGCGGGCGGGATCGGCGTGAACATGCTGCTGGGCTTGCCGGCGTCCAGGCGCTTGCCCCAGAGCAGCGAGCCGACCGTGATGTAGATGTAGATCGCGCCGCCGACGATGGCCACCATGCCGGTGATGCCGACCAGCGCCATCATCAGATAGGCCGCGCCCGGCCACTCATAGGCCAGCGCCGCGCCGCTGAAGGCCATGTCCCAGTGCCGGCGCGAGACGCCGAGCGTGCCCGCGCCCATCAGCACCAGCACGAAGGCGTACATCGGCAGGCCGAACAGGTAGGGCTGCCACTGGGCCA
>JBCKPE010000196.1:0-2541 GCA_038901875.1 Burkholderiaceae bacterium | reverse complement strand
TGGCCAAGATGTATGGCATCGGCCGTGCGGCCCAGGATGTAGTACTTGTTGATGCATGGCGGGATCAGCAGGAACGGGCGCTGGTAGACCTTGGCGCTCAGCGGCTTGTACTCGATCAGCTGGAACAGTTCATTCTCAAAGATCACCGCGCCCTGGGTCGTCGCCACATTGCGGCCGACTTCGAACAGGCTCTCATCGGTCATCGACACGTGGCCCTGCCGGAGGTCCCGCAGCAGGTTCTGCATGCCCCGGGCCACACTCGCGCCTCCGGTTTCGATCGCCTTTTGCTGCGCCTCCACGTTGAACGCGAAGAAATTGCTTGGCGCTGCGGCGGCGACCCATTGCTCAACCGAGAAGCGAATGCGGGCGCGCGTCTTTTCGTCGGCCTGCACCGCCTCGGCAAGACCGATCAAGGCGCGCGCATTCAACAAGTAGGCAGCGGCAGAAAACGCCGCGATAGGATTGCCCGACCAAGCCCCGGCGGCGAAGCGCTTGTCCTTGATCGGGGCAACGGACGAGGTCGCCTGACCCAAGAGTTCGGTCAACTCCGTCACATAGCTGTCTTGCAGCGCCTGCAACTTCTCGGTGGAGAAACGAATGCTTGGCAGATCGGACGGCGCGCCGGGCATTCCTGCGGGCCAGGCCGCGCGCAACGCTTCAAGTGCCTGGGCCCAGCCCGCGACCAAGGCTTTCTGCAGGGGCTGCGCCGGGTCTGCCCAATTTGCCTGAGAATTCATGGAATCTCCTCTGCGTCGCCGGTTTTCCCGAACAGAAGCTGTTGCATCCTAGCACTCTTGTTGCACCGCAACAAACCGCCATTGTTCCAATGATGCACCTGGTTGCAATCGCCTGGCTTTACGTCGCGCTCATGATGGCCCTGGCCGAGGCCAGCCACAGCGGTGGCAGCCTGCTTGGCGCTGTCTTGACTTTCTTCCTGTACGGCCTGGGGCCGCTGGCCCTGGTCCTGTACCTGATGGCAACGCCGGCCCGGCGACGCGCAGCCCGCAAGCGGGACCATGCGGCGCGGCAAAACACGCAGCCGGATCAGGATGCGCCTGATGTTGATCCGCTAGGTCAACCAGATGGCAGCGGCCATCCGCCCGTTGCCGCCCGGGGCAAGGCGATCCCGCCGGTAGGAAAAGAACCTTGAGCTGTTCGAATAGGTGCACCAGGCCGCCGTACCGTCGTTGCCATAAATGCTTCGTATTCCCATGGCCGCAAGCCGCTGGCGCGCCAGACCCTGCAGATCAGCGTAGTACTTGCCAGCCTGCCGGCCGGCTCGGAACTTCGCCGCTGCTTGCGCGTGGTGTTCGACGAAGGCCTGATGCACCTCAGCTCCAACTTCGAAGGCGTCCTGTCCGATACATGGACCTAGCCATGCCAGGGTATCGGCCGCCACCTGATCGGGGTCGTCATCCGGAGCGATTCGCTGTTCATGCTTGCCGGCATTGAGCACGGCAGAGCGAAATCCCGCGTAGCTTGACTCGAGCACGCCCGAACCCGCTGAACCGGACAGCCCGCGCCATCCAGCGTGAGCCGCCGCCACCGCGGTTCCCTGCCGATTCGTGAACAGCACCGGCAGGCAATCCGCGACCTGGATGAGACAGGCCAGGTGTTTCGTGCTGGTCACGCAAGCGTCCGCCTCGACACCATCTCTGCTGTCCGCGCTCAGGTTCACAACCTTGCTGCCGTGCACCTGTCTGAGCAACACGGCACGGGCGGCTGCACGTAAAACTTCCCGATTGCGTGCAACCGCCTGCGCCTCGTCAGCCCCATGCCCGCCCAGACTGAGACGATCAAACGGAGGCGCCCAGTGGTCACCACCGCGCAGCGTCATGGCTGCGCTTACGTTGGCTGGGGCGTCCCAGCAGGGTCGCAGCAATTCAGCTTGCATGGACAGTATGCTGGGCGCGGTTCAGGGCTCGAAATCAGGACAGGCCGAGGGCTGTGACTCAAGCACAGCATCGAGTTTCATGCAGGCCTCGAACACCGCCATGGTTCGGGGCAGACCGCCAAAATCCACACCAAAGCGCTGCCCGTTGAAAATCTGCGGCACCAGGCAGCAGTCCGCCATGGTCGGCGTATCGCCATGGCAATAGCGCGTCGGCGGTAACTGCCCGAGCTGCCGCTCGAAGGACTCCAGACCTTCGCGCACCCAATGCCGGTACCAGGCAAGCTTGCTGTCTTCATTCAGCTTCAACTCACCGACCAGGTACTTCAGCACCCTTAGATTGTTCAAGGGGTGAATTTCGCAGGCAATCGCCTGGGAAAGTGCCCGCACACGAGCCCGACCCAGGGCGTCGGCGGGCAGCAGCGGTGGCGTCGGATACGTCTCCTCAAGGTATTCGATGATGGCCATGGATTGGCTTAGACGGTTGCCATCGAACTCCAGCAGCGGAACCATCATGTCGGCGGCGACGGCCGCGTAGTCTGCGCGCCTGTGTTCGCCTTTTGCCAGATGCACGCCGACGTAGTCAAAGTCCAGGCCCTTCAGCGCAAGGGCGATCCGTACTCGAAAAGAGGCCGAGGAACGAAAGTAGT
>JBCKPE010000195.1:0-2542 GCA_038901875.1 Burkholderiaceae bacterium | reverse complement strand
CGCTGCTCAAAGTAGCACTCCAGAATCTCGCGCGTACCAGCGGCATAGCGTGCCTGGGCGGGTAGGCTGGTACCCGAGATGTGGGGTGTCATGCCGTGGTGGGGCATGGTCCGCCACGGATGGTCCGCCGGAGCTGGCTGGGGAAACCACACGTCGCCCGCGTAGCCGGCGAGCTGGCCGCTCTCCAGCGCTGCCGCAATGGCATCGCTGTCACACAACTTGCCGCGTGCGGTGTTGATCAGGTAGGCGCCTCGCTTGAAGTTCTTCAGCGACTGCGCATTGATCATGTGTTCCGTCTCGGGGTGAAGCGGGCAATTGAGCGTGACCACGTCGCAGACTTTTGTCAGGCTGTCGAGGCTGGTGTGGTGGGTGAGGTTCAGCTCCATCTCGACGGCCTCCGGCAAACGGTGGCGATCTATGTAGTGCAGCTTCACGTCGTAGGGCTTCAGCAGGCGCAGCACGCGTAGGCCGATGCGACCGGCGGCCACGGTGCCCACGTTCATGCCTTCGAGGTCGTAGGAGCGTGCGACGCAGTCGGCAATATTCCAGCCATCTTTGATTACCCAGTTGTAGGACGGGATGTAGTTGCGTACCAAAGCAAGCGTCATCATCACAACGTGCTCTGCCACGCTGTTGCTGTTGCAGTAGGTAACTTCGGCGACCGTGATGCTGCGGTCCATGGCGGCCTGCAGGTCGGTATGGTCCGAGCCAATGCCCGCCGTCACGATCATCTTGAGCTTGGGCGCCTTGGCGATGCGTTCTGCCGTCATATACGCTGGCCAGAAGGGCTGGGAAATTACGATCTCGGCATCGTGCAACTCGCGGTCCAAGACGCTGTCGGCGCCGTCCTTGCTGGAGGTCACGACCAGTTGATGGCCGTTGGACTCCAGGTACTTGCGCAGACCCAGTTCGCCGGTGACGCTGCCAAGCAGGGTGCCTGGCTGGAAGTCAATGGCCTTTGGCGAGGGCAGGGTCTGGCCATCGGGGTAACGCTCCAGTTTGGGCAGATCATCCCGCGCATAAGACTTGGGGTAACCCGTTACTGGGTCGTCATACAGCACACAAATAACTTTAGCCATTTCTTTTCCACCTTTTCAAGTTAAAAATCGCAGACATGTCGGAAAACGCGAGCCGTCAGTCGGCCCGCCGCTTGCTCAATGTCCTAAATTAACGGGGGGATAAATTGCTGCGAGCTCTGTCCCCCAGAAGAACCAATGAGCCCCAATCCACGCGCTTATTACGTACTATCATTTTTAGAAAGTCGCTGTATATGAAATTCAATAGGTCGGCATCGTGCTATCGACTTGCTGAGCCCAGGCATGGACGCCACCTGTCAGGTTGCTAATTTGAGTAAAACCATGCTGTTCCAAAAACAACGCGACTTGCATGCTGCGCACGCCGTGGTGGCAGATGCAGACAATCGGCCGCTCCGCGTCCAGTTCGGACAGCTTGCCGGGGATGGTATTCATCGGCATCGTCAACGCCCCGTCAATATGACAGGTCTGAAATTCCCACGGCTCACGTACGTCGAGTAATACGGGTTTCTCGCGCGCTGCATTCTCGATCCATGCGGCCAGTTCTGGTGTAGTCAAGTTTTGCATCGTTAGGTACCTCTTCGCGGGTAAAGAAAGAGAAAGCCGCTTGCCGGTGCTACACCGACCCAATAGACTCTTCCACTGGGTTCTAGTTTTTTGCGCAACACACATCAAAACACGCCCGCCGCATGCGCCTGTTCGTCGGCATGGTATGAACTGCGCACCAGCGGGCCCGAGGCAGCGTGCAGGAAGCCCATCTTGTAGGCTTCTGCTGCATACATCTTGAAGGTGTCCGGATGCACATAGCGGCGTACCGGCATGTGACCGCCGGACGGCTGCAGGTACTGACCGATGGTCAACATGTCAACGTCGTGGGCGCGCAGCTCGCGCAGCACTTGCAAAATTTCCTCATCGGTCTCGCCCAGCCCGACCATCAGGCCGGATTTGGTCGGTATCGTGGGATGCAGGGCCTTGAAGCGTTGCAACAAGTTGAGCGTGTTTTGAAAATCCGCGCCGGGGCGCGCTTCCTTGTACAAACGCGGCACGGTTTCGATGTTGTGGTTCAACACGTCCGGCGGCGCGGTGCTGAGGATTGCCAGCGCACGGTCGAGGCGGCCACCGAAGTCGGGCGTCAGGATTTCGATGTACGTGTTTGGCGTCAGTGCGCGGATGTGGCGGATGCATTCGACGAAATGGCCGGCGCCACCGTCGCGCAAATCATCGCGGTCAACCGAGGTGATGACGACGTAATTGAGTTTCATCAAGGCGATGGTTTGGGCCAGGCGTTCCGGCTCGTTGACGTCCAGCGGATTCGGACGCCCCGTGCTGACGTTGCAGAACCTGCAGCGCCGCGTGCATTTGTCGCCCATGATCATGAAGGTCGCGGTGCCTTTACTCCAACACTCGCCGATGTTGGGGCAGGATGCCTCTTCGCACACCGTCACCAACTTATTGGCGCGCACGATGTCCTTGATCTCACGGAAGCGGCCCGAGGATGACGGCGCCTT
>JBCKPE010000194.1:0-2601 GCA_038901875.1 Burkholderiaceae bacterium | reverse complement strand
GCCATTGGCGCGGTGCAGGTCGACTTGTCGCTGGCGGGTCCGCAGGACACGGGCGGCGCCGGCATCGACACCCTGTCCGGCATCGAGGGCCCGTTGGGCAGCGGCTTCGACGACCGGCTGCGCGGTGATGGCCAGGCGAACCTGCTGAACGGCCGGGGCGGGCGCCGATGAACTCTCGGGAGGTGCGGGGCTGGACCGGTTCAGGTTCAACCAGGCGGCCGAAGTCGGACTGCTGGAGGGGCAGCGCGACCGGGTCACCGATTTCCAAGTCGGTCTGGACAAGCTGGATTTTCGCGGCCTAGATGGTGACATGGAACAGGCCGGGCATCAGGCCTTTGCCCCCTGGCAGACGGGGCTGCAAGCCTTTACCGCCGCCGGCCAGTTGATGCTGGTGGACGGCATCCTGTACGGCAACACTGACAGCGATGCGGCGCCCGAGTTCGCTCTGGAACTGGTGGGTGTCGCCGCGTTGACCGCAGCGGACTTGCTGCTTTGACCGGGCAGCACAAACCCATAGCCTAGTCGATCAACGTAAATCGCGTCATGCGGAAATATTCCCTCGGTATCCTTGGGAAACGCGGTCACAATGGTTGCGCGTGCAGTTGCGGGCGGTTTGCCCAAGACCAGTGTGTTCCGCGTGGCCGTGTGCCTCGATCTGGTGGAGGAACAAGGTGCTGACATCCGGGCGAATCGTTATCAGGGGGCTTCTATTCGGTCTTGGTTGGCTGTTCGCCGCCATGGTCTGGGCCCAGGACGCCGATATCTTCATGCTCATCGGCCATGGCGAGGTTGCGTCGTCGGCCCAGGGGCCGTGGCGCCCAGCAAGCCAGGGTCAGAAGTTGCCCCCAGGCAGCTTCGTCCGCACGCTGGAAGGCAGCCAGATGGCGCTGCTGCTGCACGACCAAACCCAGATCCGCCTCAACCAGTCAAGCGTGCTCGAGATCAAGGGTGTGCAGGAAGGGGCCAATGGCACCTTGCTGTCCCTGTTGCAGGGGCGCGTATGGGCCCAGGTCAAGCAACTTTCCGTGGGCGGGCTGCGTGTGCTCACGGGTGTGGTGCGGCCGTTGCAGGTGCGCATCAACACGCCGACCGCCACGATCGGCATTCGCGGCACCGACTGGGAGATGGTGGTGGACGACCAGGGCACGACCACCGTCACGGTGCTGAGCGGACAGGTGGAAATGGCCAATGACTTCGGCCAGGTGGCCGTAGGCTCCAATGAGCAGGCCGTCGCCGAGCGCGGCAAGGCCCCGGTGAAAAGCCTGCTGTCCAATGCTCGCGACCGGGTGCAATGGGTCACTTCCTACCGCCCAGCGCCGAAGCGCTGGGTCCCCAAACCGCCGGCCGCGCTGGCGCCGGCGGCACAGGCGATCGAGGCGGGCGACTATCCACGCGGGCTGGCGGCGCTGGACAATGCCCCGGCCTCGGCGCAACGCGCGCTGCTCCTGGCTGACATGTACCTATTCCTCGGACGCGCCGCCGACGCGGCATCGCTGTTGCAGCCCTATTCGCGCAATGGCGAGGGGGAAGCGCTGGCGAGCGCCCTGCAGTCGCGCGCGCTGGTGATTGGCGGGCGACTGGACGAGGCGCAGCAGCTTTTGGCCGTGGCGCTGGGCCGCCACCCCAGGGAAGCCGAAGTGCTGCTCGCGCTGGGCGACTTGGCCCGCCTGCAAGGCGATGCCGACGGGGCTTTGCGCTGGTTCACCCAAGTGACACTGGAGTATCCAGCAAACCACGCAGCCTGGTTCGGCCTGGGGCGCGTCGAGGTCGAGAAAGAGAATGTGAAGCCGGCGCGGCGCGCGCTGGACGAGGCGATCCGCCTGGCGCCCGACGCCCAGGGCTACCACGGCGAGCGGGCCACCCTGCTGGCGCTGGCCGGCAACCCCGCCGAGGCCCGCGCCGCGTTCGATGACGCGCTGAAGCGCCAACCCGACGACTATCTGGCCCTGACCGGCCTGGGCATCCTGCAGCTCAAGAGCGGGGAGACCAACGCGGCGCTGGATTCTTTCCTGAAAGCCGGCGTAATCGAACCGCGGTTCGCCCGTTCTCAGCTCTATGTCGGTGTCACCTATTACCAGTTGGGGAACAGGCCACGGGCCATCGAGTCGATCCGCAAGGCGTCCGAGTTGGACCCCAAGGACCCCTTGCCCTATGTGATGCTCGGCCTGATCCATGGCGACGGGCAGGAACTGGCCGAGGCGGTGGATGTGGCTATCGAGGCCCAAGCCCGGATGCCGTACCTGAAATCGCTGAACCAGTTGCTGAACAACCAGAAGGGCAGCGCCAACGTTGGCGCCGCGCTGGCGGCACGCGGCATGGAGGAATGGGCCAGGTCCTTTGCCACCGATTCCTACAACCCCTATTGGGGCGGCAGCGCCTTGTTCCTGGCCGACCGTTACCCGGACGGCTTCAACAAGAACTCGGAGCTCTACAAGGGCTACCTGCTGGACCCGGGAGCCTTCGGCGCCTCCAACCGCTTCAGCTCGCTGGTGGCGACGCCGGGTCACTATGGCAGCATCGGCTTGCGCGCGGAAACCGGCGACTTCAACCAGTCCAGTCTGCTGGGCTCGGCCAACGGCCTGAGCATGTCTGGCATGCCGT
>JBCKPE010000193.1:0-2613 GCA_038901875.1 Burkholderiaceae bacterium | reverse complement strand
GGCTGAAAAACTCGCGCGTTCCGCTCTTGGCGATGGTGCCGAGCTGCTCGATGGCCTCCTGCTGGGACAGGCCGATGCCGTTGTCGGTAATCGTCATGGTGCGCGCGGCCTTGTCGAAAGCGACACGGATTTCCAAGGTCGGCTGGTTCTCGTAAAGCTCAGTCTGCTCCAGTGCCTCGAAGCGCAGCTTGTCGCAGGCATCCGAGGCGTTGGAAATGAGCTCGCGCAGGAAGATCTCCTTGTTGGAATAGAGCGAATGCGTGACGAGATGCAGCAGTTGGGCCACTTCGGCCTGGAAGGAAAGGGTCTGGGTACTCATGGGTGGTATGGAATCTGCAAGCGTTGAAAGAATTCGGGGCAGCGTCCTCCTGCGGACGGCATGTCAGAGAGTGTTGAGTTATGGGCGAGCGAGCAAATTTCAAGGTCGGAGTTGCGTCAGAAACGCTCGTCAGACCCCAGGTAGCGCCACTGCCCGACCGGCAGGCGGCCCAGCATGATCCCGCCGATGCGCACCCGCTTCAGCCCGGTCACCCGCAGGCCGACCAGTTCGCACATGCGCCGGATCTGCCGGTTTCTTCCCTCGGTCAGGATAAAACGCAACTGCTCCGGGTTTTGCCACTCGATCCGAGCCGGCTTCAGTGCCCGCCCGTCGAGGCTGAGCCCGTGCCGCAACAGGTCCAGTTGGTGTGGCGAAAACGCGGCCTTGACATCGCTGCTGACCCGGTGTTCTTCATCCATGGAACGCAGCCTGTCGCCATCAGGTCCGGCCACAGCACGGTCCAGCGTCACGCGGACCAGGTATTCCTTCTGCAACGCCGAGTCCTCACCAATAAGCTGGCGAGCGACCCGGCCATCCTGGGTCAGCACCAGCAGTCCGGTGGAATCGATGTCGAGCCGCCCGGCCGGCGCCAGGCCGCGCAGTTGCGATGGACTGAATCGCTCCGGGCTTCGATCATCGCGCCAGCGGCTGCTTGCCTGAAACAGAGCCGCCGCCGGCTCGTGGCCATCCTCGGCCTGGCCGCTAACGTAGCCAATCGGCTTGTGCAGCAGGATCGTGACGCGCCGCTGCTGCTCGCCACGCGCCTGCGCGTCAACGCTGATCTTCGCATCGGCGGCCACCTGCTGCCCCAGCATCGCGGGCCGGCCATCCACGCTGACCAGGCCGCGGGCGATCCAGTCGTCGGCCTCGCGCCGCGAACATAGTCCAAGCTGCGCCATGCGCTTGTTCAGCCGTGTGAGCGGCGCCGCGACGGGCGGTTGATTCATGTTCGGATAAGTGCGGGTTAAAGCGGATCATGCCGCGCGCCTGGATGTTGTAGCGGTAGGGTTCGGCCTTGAGCACCGTGCCCTCGCCAAACCATCCCCCGGACGGAACGCCGGCGAAGGCCATGGTCTGCCCCTCGGCATTGTCACTGCTCATCTTGAGCAGGCCTTCAATGACGCCGAACCAGTAGGTTACCGGACGGCCGACGCGGCAGATGTAGTCGCCCGGCTCGGACTCGGCGACCCGCAGGTCATTCACCGCCAGCTCGCGCTCGGCCCGGGACAACATGACCAGCCAGGGTATGCCGGCAAGCTCGTCCAGGCTTGCGGCACGGGCGCGCCGGTACAGCGGCTCAACGCTCGGCATCAGGGTAATTCCTAACTATCCATTACCCTGAATTGTCATCGTAACGACAACTTGGCGTCAAACCTGACCCTAACATTGCGCGTCGTTCAATCCGGCGCATCGCAGCCATCACCCGAGGATTCATCCATGCACGCCCCGCAGCAAGCAAACCAGCCGACAACGTTCGCGCGTTTGTTGCTGCTGCATGCCGCGGCCCGGCCCGAGGCCCCGGCGATGCGCGAGAAGGAGTACGGCATCTGGCAGGCCCTGAGCTGGGCCGAGCTGGCCAGGCTGGTCGAGCATCTGGCCTGCGGCCTGCATCAGGCCGGACTGCGCCGCGGCGAACACATGGTGGTGGTCGGCGCCAATCGCCCCAGGCTGTACGCAACCATGCTCGCCGTGCAGTCGCTGGGCGCGATCCCGGTTCCGCTTTATCAGGACGCCACGGCCACCGAATACGTGTTCCCGATCAACAACGCCGAAGTCCGGTTCGCCTTCGCCGAGGACCAGGAGCAGGTCGACAAGCTGCTGGAGATTCGCGACCAGTGCCCGCAACTCTCGTCCATCTACTACGACGAAGCGCGCGGCCTGCGCAACTACGATGAGCCGGGATTGGCCTCGCTGGTCTCGCTGATCGAGTCGGGCCGGGCGTTCGCGACACAACAGCCGGATTTTTTCAGAGGCAAGGTGGACGAGGCCCGGCCCGATGACGTGGCGGCCATGTTTTTCACTTCGGGCACCACCGGCGACCCCAAGGGCGTGGTGCACAGCCATGACACCCTGCTGGACCGGGCCCGGGCTGGCGCCGCCTTCGACCGGCTCGGCGCCGACGAGGAGGTGCTGGCCTACCTGCCGCCAGCCTGGATTGGCCAGAACATATTCAGCTACGCGCAGTGGCTGGCCTGCGGCTACGTGGTCAATTGCCCCGAGTCGGCCGGCACAGTGACGATCGACCTGAAGGAAGTCGGTCCGACCTATTACTTCGCGCCGCCACGGGTCTTCGA
>JBCKPE010000192.1:0-2620 GCA_038901875.1 Burkholderiaceae bacterium | reverse complement strand
GTCGCGTGGCGGCCAGGCTGGGCCCGGGCGCCACCGTCGCCACCGTCATCGTCGACTCGGGGCTGCGCTACCTGAGCACCGACGTTTACAGCGGCGCGAGCGCGCGCTTAGGCCGCGCCACCTACCAGCCCGGCTGGAAATGGTCGCTGCACAACGCCCCATCGCGGGCACGCCGCGCTGCGAACTGCCGCACACCGGTGTCGTGCTGTCCGGCCATGGCGTCGTTGCCTTCGCCGACGGCCAGGTGATGCAGCTCACCGCCGGTAAAGCTTTCTACGTTCCGACCACGCCGCACGACAGTTGGGTCGTCGGCGACCAGCCCCATGTCTCGCTGCATGTGCTGAGCGTGTGACTGAGGCAGTACTTTCACAATGACCGAACTCGCTCTATATCATGTGCTTGGCAAGCTTCCTGAGCCGAAACTCGCCCACAGTTTTTACTGACGAACCAAACCAATAGGAGAATCCGCATGATGACCTTGTTCCCAAGAATATTCCGCAGCTTTGCGCTGTGCATGACCATGCTGTTGTGCGTGGTCACGGCCCGGGCGACTTCGATGCCGCCGGTGCTGGTCGGTCTGGACGGCGAGTTCGGCCAAGAGAACAACATCTCCGCGCAGGCCATCGAGCTGGGCCTGCGCACGGCGATCGCGGAAATCAATGCGGCCGGCGGCGTGCTGGGCGGGCGTCCGATTGAGCTGGTGACCAAAGATAATCGCGCGATACCGGCGCGCGGCGTCCACAACATCACCGAATTCGCGTCCATGCCCAACCTGGTTGCCGTGTTCGGCGGACGCTTCAGTCCGGTGGTCCTCGAGACATTGCCGACACTGAAGGAGGCGAAACTGCCGTACCTGGTGGCCTGGGCGGCGGCCGATCCGATCATCGACAACGGCATGCAGCCGAACTACCTCTTCCGCCTGTCGCTGCGAGACAGCCTGGCCATGCCGAAGTTGCTGCAGTCGGCGCAACAGCGGGGGTTCGACAAGGTCGGCCTGCTGTTGGTCAACAGCTCCTGGGGGAGCAGCAACCAGGCAGCGGCAGAGAAAACCATGCTCGGGGTCAAGAATCAGAAGATCGTCGATATCGACTGGTTCAACGCTAGAGACACCACGCTCATCAAGCAATACCAGAAGCTGACGGATGCCGGCGCCAAGGCGGTGCTGCTGGTCGCCAACGACGCGGAAGGCGTGGTCCTGGTACGCGAAGTGGCGGCCCTGCCGCCGAGTCAGCGCGTGCCTATCATCAGCCACTGGGGCATCGCCGGCGGCGAATTCTTCAAGCATGCGGCTGCAGAATTGCAGGAAGTTGATCTGTCGGTGATCCAGACCTTCAGTTTCTTCACCGCCGACAAGCAGATGCTGGCGCGCTTCATGAAGACGGCTACGCTGACCGGTGGCATCAAGCGCATTGAGGACATTCGCGCACCGACCGGCGTGGCGCATGCCTACGACTTCATGCACATCCTGGCCAAGGCAATCAACCTGGCGGGCAAACCTGAGCGTAGCGCCATCCGCGACGCGCTGGAAAAGGTGCGCGAGCATCGGGGCCTGATCAAGCTGTACCAGCCACCGTTCACCCCGACTCGCCACGAGGCGCTCGGGCCGGCAGAGTTACTGATGGCACGCTATAGCCGGGAAGGGGTGCTGGTTCCGGCGCAGAAATAGCATGACGAATTAGCATGACGAAACCCATCTCCGTCAGCCTCGCGCGGCGCTTTGCGACGATGGCGGCGTTGTTGGCCGGCATCACCATGCTGGTGATCGCTGGCGCATCCTGGTGGCTGATCAACCAGGAGCATGCGGCTTCTCTACGCAGCCTGCTGAAAAAGGATGCCGAGCTGCAGGCGACAAGCGTCAGCAGCAACCTGCACGGGATTGCCGCCCGAATGGCTGAACTCGCCAAGAGCAGCCTGATCGTAAACGCCCTGTTCGACAGCGCCGACCATGAAAGGCATCTGATTCCGTTCCTGAACAGCATCCAGCGTATCCATGACATACCGGTGGATATTCTGTTTACCGATTTCAAAGGGCATGAAATCGCCCGCAACGGCGATGGCAGCTTCAGCGAGCAAGAGTTGAACTGGCTGAGAGAAAAGCTTCCCGCCGGCCAACCCGCTTCACGGGTGCAGCTCGGCGAAAAGGGCGAAGAGCTGATTGCGGTCGAGTTCACTGTCCTTTCGCGCTTGAATTCGGTGGAAGGCGCCTTGCTCTACAGAATAAAATTGGACGAGCTTGCGCTGCAGAAAGGCGTGCGGCTCGTGCGTGGCAAGGAATCTGAACAGCTGTTGCATTCGCAGGCGGCGATTGCTGCAGCGGTGAATGTGCCGCCGATTTACAAACATTTTGATTTCGCCGTTCTCACCAGCCCTGACCCCGCCGTCAGGTGGGTCGATTGGCGGTCGCTGGGGGTATTTTTCATACTGACAGTCGGCCTGGTGGTGACGGTGATCATTCTGGGGCTGCACTTCGGCAAAAGGCTGACCAAGGATTTGCGGGCCTTGCAATTTTTTGCCCGAGACGTCTCTGAAAAGGGGTTTGGCGCGGGCCGCGCGGAAGTTGCCGACAGCCTTGAGGTTGCCAGTCTGGCGCAGTCGATCAACCGTATGCTGGAGCACCTGA
>JBCKPE010000191.1:0-2709 GCA_038901875.1 Burkholderiaceae bacterium | reverse complement strand
AAGCTTCTATGTTGCCGCAATCGTAGCGGTCCTGGCGCTGGCCGGCTGGGCATTTCTGAGCCTGGGCGGTCCGGCAGCCGCACCCGACTCCAACTTCGTTCTGCTCGACGGCTCAAAATCGACGACAGCAGACTTCAAGGGCAAGGTCACCCTGGTGAACTTTTGGGCAACCAGCTGCGTCACCTGCATCAAGGAAATGCCGCAGATCATCGCCACCTACGACAAGTATCGCCCAAGGGGCTATGAAACGGTGGCTGTTGCAATGAGCTACGACCCGCCGAGCTACGTCGTCAACTATGCCGAGACGCGGAAATTGCCGCTCAAGGTCGCCATCGACAACACGGGTCAGGTGGCAAAGGACTGGGGCGACGTGCAGCTTACGCCGACTACCTTTCTGCTGAATCGGCGCGGCGAGATCGTCAAGCGCTTCGTCGGCGAACCCGATTTTGAAGCGCTGCACCTGCTGATCGAAAAGCTGCTGGCGCAAAGCTGAGTGGAAAAGGCCCGCCATTGGGCCGCGGTTCTATTTGACTTCAGGGAGCGCCGAAAGGGAACGCAGGTAGGCGATCATGGCGTCGAGATCCTGGGGCGTGAGCTTGCTGGTCGTGTTTAGCACAACTTCACTCATCGAGTCCGCCGCCACGTCGCCCTCCGGCGTCACGCCAGTCAGCAAGAACTTCTTCAGGTCGGCATCGCTCCATTTCTTCAACCGGGTCGGCGTCAGGTTCGGGGTGCGGCCCTCAGGCATCTTCGCGCCGGCGAGCAGCCTGTCTGACCTGAATCCGCCCAGAAAATTGCGCGGGGTGTGGCATTCGCCGCAATGGCCAAGCACACGAACCAGATAGGCGCCCCGGCTCACCACGGCAGAGGCCTGCGCCGGCGGTGTGAACGGCCCTGGCGTGAAGAACAGCCATTTCTAAAATGTCACCAGGAACCGCCAGCCGAAAGGAAAATTCAGCTCGTGCTCGCGATTGGCACGGTTGATCGGAGGCAGGCTCCGCAGATAGGCCCAAAGGTCCCGGATGTCGGTGTCGGTCATTCCGGAGAACGAAGGATAGGGAAAGGCCGGGAAATAGTGGGCACCGTCGGGACGCTCGCCAAGGCGAATCGCGCGTCGCAGGTCCGCTTCGGTCCAGGCGCCCAGGCCCGTTTCCCGATGCGGCGTGATGTTCGGGCCGTAGAACGTACCAAAAGGCGTATCCAACGCGCGGCCGCCAGCGAACGGGATCGAGCCAGTCCGGTTGTCGGTATGGCAACCGACGCAGCCGGCGGCTTTAGAAAGGTAAAGTCCCTTGGTGACGTCTCCCTGGCCGAAGGCGGGCGCGACGCCCAGACACAGGGCTGCGGCACAAGCCAGCACGACCAAGCGGCCCCACAGCCCGGTCGTGATCATCTTCAATTCGGTCGAAATTCCGGCGGCTGTTCCGCACGCGGACCCGCCACTGCCGCAAAACCGCAAGCGCTACTGCACCCGGAATCGCCACTCGAAAGTGGCAAACGCTTCGTGACAGGCATTGCAGGCGCGGCCGACGCTGCGCACCGCAACGCCTACGGCGGCCGCGGTCCCCGGCCTTGGCGGCAACGCTTACGCTTAGCTTCTGCACTTCCGCCTGCGTGGCATCGATTCCGGCCTTGAACTTGGCCGCATCCTTGTACACCTCTTCCTTGGCTCGGGTGTTCGCGTTGCCAATTGTTGCCGGCTGGAAATCGTCCCAGGGAAGCTGCAACAGCACCGCAAGGTAGTCAGCGTTGCGCTGGATGATCGCCGGGTCGTAGGGGGAGCGATCCTGCACCATGGCCAGCATCGGGCTCAGGTATTTGCTCTGCAGGGTCATGGCGCCTTTGCGATTCGCAACCAACTGGTTCGGATTGGCCTGAGCCAGAATTTCGGTAACCATTCCACAACCCGGCGTGAGCGGCACGATAGATGTCCAAAGCCTATTCTTCATGGTGGTCCTCTTGTTGATGGTCGAAATTGGAAGCAGGGTCGCTGGGTACGCCGCTCATTGGCCCCTAGTACGATGACACACTCGCCGGGCCGACTTGTGCGCGAATCTCACCGCCCGGATTTCTCGCGGTATGCAGGTTGACATACCACTTGCCAGCCATCAGGTCGGCGGCTTGCGCGGCGGTCAAGGTCGCCTGGCCCTGGATCGGACTGTCAAGACCGCCCTGGAATGGAACCACCGGAGGCGCGTTCTGTCCGGCCATGGCGTTGCCATGGAAATGGCCGGCGCGCAGCGGGCCACTCACGCCGGAGTAGGTCACTTTCCACGTCAACAGGTTGGTTTCCTTGTGAAGTGTCGCCTCAACCGTCCCGGTGCCGTCGGAGCTGACGGCAGGCACTTCGCTGGCTCCGGAGAGTTTCCCGGTTAGGCGAACCGTCTTGTCAGGCGCCATCATGGCGCAAGACGTGGCCAGCAAAGCGGCCATTAAGAGAACACCGATGCGGCGAATCAAATATCTCGTCACGTTTTGCTCCTGTTCGATAAAAGGGGTTGACTGATCCACTGTCAAAACTGGCAAACGGTCAACGTTCGACTTGCAACAGTTGGTGGTTGAGTGAGCGAAAGATTGAAAGTTCGACGGCTTCGCGCACATCGGGGAAACTACCCATGAATGGATTTGGCAACGATCACAGCGCGGCCGGCATGAGCTGGGCGCCATTGCGCCCGCCAGCAGCCCGGTCCTGCCGGTGGAACGTATCAT
>JBCKPE010000190.1:0-2764 GCA_038901875.1 Burkholderiaceae bacterium | reverse complement strand
CGTTGCGCCGCTCCTCGGGCGAGAGCCTGGCGCTCACCGGCGCCTGCGGCGGCCGGTCCGGGAGTCGGTGGTAGCCAACCATGCGCGCCACCTCCTCGATCAGATCCTCCTCGATCTGAATGTCAAATCGGTAGGGTGGCGCAATCACCGTCAACTGGCCTTCGGCTTCGTCCACGGCCAGGCCAAGGCGCCGCAGCGCGTCGCAGCACTGGGCCTGGGTCAGCGGCATGCCAAGCACCTTGGCGGCACGTGCAACACGCAGGGTCACTGATCGGTTCTGCGGCATGTTGACCTGCTGATCGTCGATCGGCCCGGCCTCGCCACCGCATATATCCATGATCAATTCGCTGATCCGCTCAATATGCTCGACCGTCAGGCTGGGATCCACACCGCGCTCAAAGCGGTGCGCTGCGTCGGTCGAAAGGTTGTAGCGCCGGGCGCGACCGGCGACCGCAACGGGCCACCAGAAAGCCGCCTCGACGTAGATATGACGGGTCGCATCCGACACCGCAGTGGACTCTCCGCCCATGATTCCGGCCAGGGACTCCACCATCGCGTCGTCGGCAATGACCCCGACGTTGCCGTCGACTTCAACGTTGCTGCCGTTCAGCAGCGTCAGGCGCTCGCCGCTGCGGCCCCAGCGAACATCGAGTGCCCCGTGAATCTTCTCCAGGTCAAAAATGTGCGAGGGGCGGCCCAGTTCAAACATCACGTAGTTGGAGATATCCACCAGCGCGTTCACGCTGCGCTGGCCACAGCGCTCCAGCCGCTGCACCATCCAGCGTGGCGTGCTGGCCCGGGTGTTGACATGGCGCAGAACCCGGCCGGAAAAGCGGCCGCAGAGATCGGGCGCCGAAATGCGAACCGCAAGCCGTTCCTGATGCGTCACCCTGGCCGCGCTGATGGCCGGCGACTTGAGCGGCGCGCCAGTGAGGGCTGAGAGCTCACGGGCCACGCCGAAAACGCTCAGGCAGTGCGCAAGATTGGGGGTCAGCTTGAGCGTCAGCAGCGTATCGTCGAGCGCCAGATGGCTGCGCAGGTCCTGGCCGAGCGGCGCATCGGCGGCCAGTTCGAGCAGGCCGGCGTGGTCCTCGGACAGTCCAAGTTCGCGCGCTGAGCACAACATGCCCTGGCTTTCGACGCCGCGCAGCTGTCCCTGTTCGATGCGCAAGGGTTTGCCATCCGCCGCAGGTGGCAACTCGGCGCCGATCCTGGCGCATGGCACGCGAAGTCCAGGCCGCGCGTTGGCGGCGCCACAGACAATGCTGAGCGCCTGCGCCGATCCCACGTTCACTTCACAAACGCGCAGCCGCTCGGCATTCGGATGCTGCGCCACAGCGCTGATTTCGCCCACCACCACGCCGCTGAACGGGGGTGCGACGGGGCGCTGCTCCTCCACCTCCAAACCGGCCATGGTCAGTGTTTCGGTCAACTGCGCCGTGCTCAGGGGCGGGTCGCAGAATTCGCGCAACCAGGACTCAGGAAATTGCATGATGCTTGCGTCCGATCAACGAAACTGGCGTAGGAAACGAACGTCGCCGTCAAAAAAAGATCTCATGTCACTGACACCGTAGCGCAGCATCGTCAGCCGGTCCGGCCCCATTCCGAAAGCAAAGCCAATGTAGCGCTCGGGATCGAGTCCCATGTTGCGGACCACCGCCGGATGCACCTGGCCGGCGCCCGACACTTCAAGCCAGCGCCCGGCGAGCGGCCCGCTGGCGAAGCGGATGTCAATCTCGGCGCTCGGCTCGGTGAAGGGGAAAAAGCTCGGGCGAAAACGCAGCGCCAGATCGTCGCTTTCGAAAAAGCGGCGACAGAAATCAGTGAACACCACCTTGAGGTCCGTGAAGCTGACGTTCTCACCCAGCCACAGGCCCTCGCATTGATGAAACATGGGCGAGTGGGTGGCGTCACTGTCGACGCGGTAGGTGCGCCCTGGGGCGATGACACGAATTTCCGGCATCGCTGGCGGCTCCATTCCAGCCCGCTTGCTGGCCTCAACCGCCTGCGCGTACCGCTTGACATGCTGCTGCGCGTAACGCACCTGCATCGGACTGGTATGCGGGCGCAGGTTGTAGGCGATGCCGTCCGCGCCCATGATGTCAACGTAAAAGGTGTCCTGCATCGAGCGCGCCGGGTGGTTCGGCGGATTGTTCAGCGAGGTGAAGCTGTACCAGTCGGTTTCAATCTCGGGTCCGTCCGCCACATCGAATCCCATGCTGGCGAAGATATTCTCGATCCGTTCCATTGTCAGGCTGACGGGATGCAAGCCCCCGAGGTCGCGTTGCCGGCCCGGCAAGGTGACGTCAAGCGCCTGCGCCCGCAACTGGGCTTGCAGCTGCGCCTCGGCCAGTCCCCGGCGGCGCTCGGCGAGCAGCTGCTCGATTGACTGTTTGGCCAAATTGATCGCCGCGCCGCGCTGCTTCTTCTGCGCAGCGTCCAACGCCGCCAGCGCCTTCATCTGCACCCTGATCTGGCCCGACTTGCCAAGGTAGCGCGCCTTGGCATTCTCCAACTCTGGAAGCGTGGTGCAACTGCCAAACGCCGCCTGCGCATGTTCGACCAGCTGATCCAACTCGTTCATGGTGGTCCAAAAAATGAAAGGGCCGAAGCTTCCATCAGCCTCGGCCCTTCTGTTTGCTTGCGATACGGCTGCGCTGAGCACAGCCGCGCCATGACGATTCAAGCAGCCAGCTTGGCCTTGACCTGTTCCACGATCTGGCCGAACGCCGCCTTGTCGTGCACCGCGAGGTCGGCCAGCACC
>JBCKPE010000189.1:0-2770 GCA_038901875.1 Burkholderiaceae bacterium | reverse complement strand
TGCCAGATGGCCGGCCTCTGATGGTTGGCGTTCTCACCCGGTACAACAAGAAAACGGTCACTGTCATCACCGAAGGCGGTGAGCGCTGGAATTTCGCCCCTGGTCTATTGCATCGTGTCGTCGAATCGGGCAACGCAAACGCTCAGAATCCAATCGTGGTGACGATGACGCGCCAAATGACAGTGACCTACACCGCCATCAACACCTGCATCGTGCCGCGCCCTTTCGCGTGCGACGGGCGGATCAGCAGGTCCACGTCGTAGCCGAGGGCATTGAAGAATTCCAGCAGCTTTTCCGAGGAAAAATTGTCCAGCCGGTAGTTCACCAGCGCCGACACGTTCGGCTGGGCAATGCCAAGGCGTTTGGCGACCTCCGCCTGCTTCAGGCCCAACGCCTTGATACGCTCGTTCAAGCGAACGGCCAGCACCAGTTTGGTCTTGAGTTCCTCCGGCTCGGCTAGGCCCAGATCGGCAAACACGTTGCCGCTGCTGCGCTCGAAGGCGACGGTTTGCAATGATGTTTCAGTTTTTCTGGCCATAGTGTTCCTCGTAATGTCGGGCTGCGGCTTGCAGCCGCTGATGAACCAAGTCCATATGGGTCTTCGCAGTTCGGACACCGCTGGGCGATTTCTTCTGAAAGCAGTGCAGCACGTACACGGCTTGTTCGAAGCGCACGGTGTACACCGCGCGGAACGCATTCCCGTCAACCGATTCCACCACTTCCAAGACACCTGGCCCTTCTCCGTGCCATGGCTTGGCTGCCGGATGCTTGCCACCCAGCTGCGCCACACCCAAAGCGTAGCCCATCTTCCGACGCACTTGCTCTGGGAAGCCCACCAGTTCGCGCTTCAAAGCGCCTGCCCATTCCAGCGGTCTTTCTGCAGCCATGATGCGATTTTATATACAAATCTATATCAAAACCACGGCAGGTTCACAACTGCCGCTCGCCAGCGCGCGCTTCAACCCGCGCGCTGTCGTCGCCAAGGAGAAAGCTGATGCAAGCACATGACTGGGCCTGGCTCGACGCGCGCGAAAGCGTGACCCTGTCCGAGCTGTCGCGCGTCTGCGGCCTGAGCGCCGAGGAACTGGACGAACTGATGGATTACGGCGCGCTGGTAGCGTTGCAAGCCGCGCAGCCCGAGCCCATGTTCAGCGCCGAGTTCGTCGCGCCGCTGCGCACCGTCGCCAAGCTGCGCATGGACTTCGACCTCGACCTGTGCGCCGTGGCGATCCTGCTGGATCACGTGCTCCGCATCGAGGCGCTGGAGCGGGAGGTGCGCGCGCTGCGGGCGCATCTGCCGGGGCATGGGGTGGGAGGGTGGCGCGAGTGATCTGGGTGCGTGGCTGTTCGCCGCATAGCGCGGCGGGTGCGAGCGCAATAGGTTGCGAGGCGGCGTGGCGCTTGCGCCAGCGACATGGGCCCATGCGATGCGCCCAGCGCCCGACGTGTGTGCGTTGCCGATTTGCACAGTGCAAATCGACTTCCCCTGGCGCCGCCGCTATTGCTCAAACGGGCGCTTCACCCTTACTCTGCCGACCACATGCCGCCCCTTTGCCGGCGGTTCGGGCAGCAAGAAGGCCGCATCATCTTCATGACCACCGACTCAAACCTGCAACTGAGTTCGGGACATCGCCGAAGTTTCAGGCAGTGGAGTTTTGGCAGTGGCTTGCCCGTTTGCCCGGGACCGTTTTGGGCACCTGGTCACCGCAGGAAGTCCGTGGTAATTACCAGCCCTTTTATCCGCCTGATAGGACGGCAGAAAAGGTCCAAAGCAAGTGGATTCAAACGCTTGGGAAGTATTTTGTGAACAGATTAAACCGCAGCCGCCAGCTTAATCCGCAGGTTGTGCGGTGGACATCGCGTCGGGCACGAACGGACGCGCGATGCTATATTGACAGTCATACTTGGAAGCATCCGCAATGGACTGGAAACCCTACATCACTACCGATCCTCAGATCATGCACAGTGCCGTGTGTTTCCGGGGGACACGAATCCCGGTATCCGTCGTTCTCGACAATCTCGCCGCTGGCGAAACGCCGGAGCGCATTCTCGATCAATATCCTTCGCTAAGGCCCGAGCATATTCCCGCCGCGATCGGCTACGCTGCGGACTTAGCCCGAGAACGCATCGTTCCCATCCCCGCTTGATCGCGCAGGATGCCTGCCCGGTTCAAACTGGACGAGAATCTACCCCGTGATGCCGAAGCCGTGCTTCGCAAGGCTGAACACGATGTGCGCACGGTGCTCGACGAACATCTGGGAGGTAACCCCGATCCTCGAGTCTTTGATGCCTCTCAGGCGGAGGACCGGATCCTCGTTACTTTCGATCTGGATTTTTCCGACATCCGTGTCTACCCTCCGGCAAGTCACAAGGGCATCTGGGTGTTGCGCCCGCACACGCAGAGCATCGATAACGCACTCAGCTTTGCTGAGGGCTGCTTTGCGTGTGCTAGAGACCGAGCCCACGCAAGGGCGACTGTGGATTGTCGAGCCCGACCGGGTCCGTATTCGTGAGTAGTTGGCGATTCGTGCCTAACCCGCCGATGAACACGGACCCTCCACAAGCGGGCTTCGCCCGCTCGTGTCGGGTCGGTTATCGGCAATGTTGGGCCGTATAGGACATACAGCGATGGTCGAAGTCTTAGGGTTGCAGGAGCGGCCACAGTCCCGCGGAGAGGAGATCGCGAACAGCGTTAGCCACGGCCTCGGCTTGCTGGCGGCGTTGGCTGCCTTCCCTGTTCTGGTCATCGTGGCGCACCAGCGTGGAGACG
>JBCKPE010000188.1:0-2798 GCA_038901875.1 Burkholderiaceae bacterium | reverse complement strand
ACCCTGGGCGTGAGCACCTCGCGCCAGGACCTGGGTTTTGGCTACCGGCTGGGCGTCAACAATCAGTTGCTGGCCAAGTTCGGCGATGGCAACCAGCGCGTCCGGCTCAGCGGCGGCCTGTTTCATGCCGACCAGGCCACGGCGCTGGACACCGCCTTTGTCGGCGTCCCGGTGCTGCTGCCCTTCAACCCGGCCGCGCAACTGAACAACTATGCGACCGACATCGGCCAGTCCGACTACCAGTTCCGCCATGTCTTCGACATTGCCCGTGGTTTTTCGCTGGCCTGGGGCGCCGAGCTGGCGCGCGAGCGACGGGTACTGAACTACGTGCGAACCTTCGACAGCGCTGTGACGCCGCTCTTCCCGGTCCGCATCCAGAGTGACGCGTCGCGCAAGTTCACGTCGTCCGATTTCTACATTTCAGGTCGTGGCAAGGTCGGCGACCCGCTGGATCTGCAGGTCGACCTGGTGCGCCAGCGATTCCTGTCGAGTACGCGGCTGGTCGAGAACATCGACCTGCTCGGCTTCGGCAACGTGTCCAACGTGACCGTGGTGGAGCGGGTAAACCTGTCCGACATCAACCTGCGTCTGGGCGCCCGGCTGGTGCTGGCGCCGGGCCAGCAATTGCGCACGGTGCTGCAGCAGTGGCGCCGTCCGGTTGGCATCGGCAGCCTGGGCTCGGCGGACACCGTTGGAATCCCGGTCGAGGACCGGCTGGTCGATGTGGGTGGCCTGCTGAAGCGCGCCCGGCTGCAGTACGACTGGCAACTGGGCTCCCAGGGCTTCATGCAGGCCTTCGCCGACCACCGCGACGTGCGCAACCTGCAGAGCGTGACGACGCCGCTGTTCGCGGTTTTCGGCGTCACTGAACTCGACGCCCTGAGGGCGCGCAAGCCAGTGTTTGGGCAGGCGTTCGACGACCTCGAGGACACACCAGTGTTCGGCAAGGGCAAGGTATCGTCAGTAGGCCTGACGGCGAACTGGCTGTTTAATCGCCAGGTTTCCCTGGCCGCGCGCTACACCCTTTCGACCAGCAGCAACTTTGACGCAGCTTTTGCGCGCGCGCGCATTCCGCTGATTCCCAGGCATTTCGTCAACGCGTCGCTGTTCTGGCATGTCGGCGCGCGCTGGCTGGTGTCGTTCTCGACGAACTGTCGTTCGTCGCGCTTCACCGACGAAGCCAATACGAACCGGCTGGATTCGGGATGTGTTTTCGGCGTTTCCAGTTTCTGGGAGGCGGACGACAAGCGATGGACGGTGGAGACGGGCCTGGCCAATCTGCGTGGGAACAAGAACTCGGGGTTGGAGCGGCGGCCCAACGCGCTGGTTCATGCCACCTACTGGTTCTGATCCTTCCTGGCAGGGGAGGCCCGCAATTCTCGCGCGGGTACAAGTTGCTGCACGTGGTACCCGTGGTGCCTAGTCTGCGTTGGGGATGCCCGCGATAAACTTGAGTCGGTGCTAGTCAAGGGAATACGACAATGATGAACCAGGGACTGCAGGCGTTTCGCGGAAAGCGCGTGCTGCTGCTGCAAGGGCCAGTGGGACCGTTTTTCGCAAACCTGGCGCTGGACCTGCGAGGCGTAGGGGCCCAGGTGTTCAAGGTCAACTTCAATGGCGGTGACTGGTGGTTCTCGCCGACCGCGTGCTTTGCTCGGATTTTTAACTACCGGGGGCCCATGTCCGACTGGCTGAATTATTTCCACCTTCTGGTGCAACGACTTGGTATCGACCTGGTGATGCTGTTCGGCGATTGCCGGCCGATCCATGTGGGGGTTGCCGATTTTTGCGCCGCGCAGGGCATCGAGTTGGGGAGTTTCGAGGAAGGGTACCTCAGGCCCAACCACATCACGTTGGAACGTGACGGCGTCAACGGCAACTCGTCCATGCCGACCGACCCGAGGCTCTTCCTGCCCTACCGCGATATGGTGCAGCCGCCGGTGCTACCGCTGGGCAGCACGTTTGGCGCCGCGGCCTGCTGGGCGATTGTCTATTACCTGATGGCTACGTTGCTAAGGCCTGTGTTCTGGCACTACCGGCACCACCGGCAGCTCGGGGCGCTCGACGGCCTGCATTGGGTGCGTTCGTACTGGCGAAAGCAGTGGTACCGAATGCGCGAAGACGGCATGCAGCAGGAGCTGTGCGGCAGGCACCGCGAGAAGTTCTTCCTGGTGGCGCTGCAGCTCTCGGGAGATGCCCAGGTCGTCGTGCATTCGGACTACGAACAGATTGAGGATTTCATCGCCGAGGTGGCCCATTCGTTCGCCGCTCATGCGGCGCACGACCAGATCCTCGTATTCAAGCACCATCCGCTGGATCGTGGCTACAACGACTATTCGCGGTTGATCCACCGCCTGTCGCAGCAGCTCGGGCTGCAGGGCCGCTGCCTGTATATCCATGACCTGCATCTGCCCACTCTGCTGGATCACGCGCTGGGCGTTGTCACGATCAACAGCACGGTGGGGCTGAGCGCGCTGGACTACGGTTGCGCCGTTAAGACCTGCGGGCGCGCAATCTATGACATGCAGGGCTTGACGTTCCAGGGCGAACTCGACGATTTCTGGAAATTCGCCTGCCAGCACCGGCCCGGGCGCAGCCTGCTACGTTGCTTTTTCAACTACATGTTGACGCACAATCAGCACAATGGCAGTTTTTACAGAAAACTTCCCGGGCAGCCGTTGAGATGCGGTGTAATCTGGCACCGGGCCACGGAGTACTGGCTGGCGCGCACGGGTGTGGCTGACCGCGAGATGAATGAAAGTACTTCTCGTCACGATCGGTAGCGCAGGCGACGTTCA
>JBCKPE010000187.1:0-2801 GCA_038901875.1 Burkholderiaceae bacterium | reverse complement strand
GTTGGCAGATCAGCCGCGTCCGCGCGCTGTAAATCGCCTGGCGCTGAATGGCGCGAGATCGATGCTCGGGGCGCGGCCTTCGATCAGCTCGCTGACCAGGCGGGCCGTCGCCGCCGACTGGGTCAGGCCGAGGTGACCATGACCGAAGGCATGAATGATCCTTGCATCGGCAGCGGAACGGCCAATGACAGGAAGGGAATCAGGCAGCGAGGGCCGAAAGCCCATCCACTGGGTGCCGCCTTCACAGTTGAGCTCAGGCAGAAACCGCTTGGCCTTGGTCAGCATGGCGTCGGCGCGCTTGAAGTTCGGTGCCGCATCCAGCCCGGCAAACTCGATCGCGCCACCGACACGCACGCCACCGGTGATCGGGGTGATGACAAAGCCGTGCGCGGGAAAGGTGAGCTGCCTGCGCAAAGCGAACGCGCCGGCAGGCAAGGTGGTGTTATAGCCACGTTCGGTTTCCAGCGGTATGTTTTCGCCCAGCGTCGCGGCCAGTCGATGCGACCAGGCGCCGGCGGCGAGTACCAGGTGTTGGCAACACAGTTCGGAGCCCTCTGTAGTCCGGACCCGAACGCCATCACTGGCGCTGCGCAGCGCCAGAGCATTTGCGCGCCGGATGCGCCCGCCGGCTCGTTCAAACGCACCGGCCAGTGTCTGCGTGAGAAGCAATGGATCGCTGATCGACTGCCAGCCCGGCACAAAGGTCGCGGTCGCAAGCTCGTCGCTGAGGCCTGACTGCAGCCGCGCGATGACCGCAGCACCATGCAGATGCTCGAACGCGATGCCGTGGTCAGCGCGCTCCTGCCAGGCCGGCAACGAGGCTTGCCACTCGCGTTCGCTCTGATACAGGTGCAGGTTACCGTCGCTGCGCAGCATCGGCAGGGCATCGGCCGATTTCAATAGAAGGGGAGTTTCCCGCGCCGACAGTTCCATCAGAGCAGCGATGGCCGCGGTGCTGGCTGCCACCCGGCTCGCGCTGCTGGCGCGCCAAAAGCGCCAGAGCCAGGGCGCGATACGCGGCAGATATCTGGGACGAATTGACAGCGGTCCCAGCGGATCCAACAGCCAGCGCGGCGCCTGGCGCAGGATGCCGGGCGAGGCCAGCGGCAGGATGTCGGAGAAGGCGTAGGCGCCGGCGTTCCCAGCGCTCGCCTCGGCAGCGACGCCGCTGCGATCGATCACCAGCACCCGGTGTCCCTGCTGCTGCAGTCGAAGCGCGGTCGAAACGCCGATGATTCCGGCGCCGATCACCAGGATCTCGGTGTCGCTCTCGCCTGGATTGAGGGGAGCCAAGCCTTTGGCGGCGGACATGTTGACTGCTTGCTTCGGACCGCTACATGCCGCTGCAGTTCGCAGCAGTTACAGAAACTCAGTCGATCCCCGGCAACTGCGGCCGCGTTGCCAGCGCGGCGCGTACCGTGGCCTCGACTCTTGTCCGCTGTTCACCATGCAGCGGCATGCGCGGCGCACGAACCCGTTCGTTCGAGCCAATCACCAGAGCCTCCACCAGCTTGATGTTCTGAACCAGGTAGGTGGATACGTCGAGATCGAGCAGCGGCCGAAACCAGCGGTAGATCGCCAGCGCCTCCTCGTGGCGGCGCGCCCGGATAAGGCGGTAGATGGCGACCGTTTCCTTGGGGAATGCCAGCACCAGGCCGGCGACCCAGCCCACCGCACCGGCAGTCAAGGCCTCGAAGGCCAGGTTGTCGACGCCGGTCAACACCGCATAGCGCTGGCCCAGGCGGTTGATGATCTCGGTCGTGCGGCGTATGTCGTCGCAGGATTCCTTGATCGCCACAAACCGCTTGTCGTCGGCCAGTTCGACCAGCATGTCGGTGCTGACGTCGACGCGGTAGGCGACGCGGTTCGAATAGATCATCACCGGCAGATCGGCGGCGGCCGCAATGGCGCGCAGACTGGCCACCGTCTCGCGGTGATTGGTGTGGTAAATCGTGCTTGGCACCACCATCAGGCCGTCAGCCCCGGCCCGCGCGCCGCGCTCGGCCAGCGCGCAGGCGTCGCGCGTCGCCGCCTCGGCCACGGTCAGCAGGGCCGGGCGGTTGCCCGTCACTTCCTTCACTGCTTTCAGCACCGCGATCCGCTCCTCGTGCGAGAGCATCGGCCCCTCGCCGAGCGAGCCGCAGGCGATCAGGCCGTCGCAGCCGGCCGCCATCTGCAGTTCAAAGCAGCGCTCCATCTCCTTGAAATCAAGTTCGCCCGACTCGGTGAACTTGGTTGTGACTGCCGAAAAAACGCCGTGAAACATGGTGCTCCTTGAGTTGAATTGTCGCGTCAGCCCAGGCCCCAGGCGAACGGGTCGGCCGGGTCAAAAACCACGCAAGCGTCCAGCGTGACGTAGGCGCGACCGTGGATGAACGGCAGCACCGCCCCAGCATAGTCCGTGGCCTCGGCCTTTTGATAGTGGGCGCCAAAGACGCTGCCAATCACGCTTTCCTGGCGCCAGGTCGCGCCGGGCGCGAGCAGGCCGTCGGCAGCGAGGCAGGCCAGTTTCGCGCTGGTCCCGGTGCCGCAGGGCGAGCGGTCGTAGGCGTTGCCCGGGCAGAGAACAAAGCTGCGCCCATGGTTCGCCGGGTCCTGTGCCGGACCGAGCAGTTCGATATGGTCGATTTCGGCGCCATCTCGCCCACCGATGCCCTGTTCCGTCAAGGCCTGGCGCATCGCGTTGCTGCGCGCCGTCAGCGCATCGACCTGGTCCGGTCGCAGTGGCAGGCCGTGGTCGTGGCACAGAAAGAACCAGTTGCCGCCCCATGCCACATCGCCATGGAACAGGCCGTGACCGG
>JBCKPE010000186.1:0-2832 GCA_038901875.1 Burkholderiaceae bacterium | reverse complement strand
ATGGTCCGGAACCGCCAGGAAGCCGAATCGTTGGTAGTACCCTGCCGCCTGCTCATCGATGGCGTCAACGAACAGACCGATGCCACCGGCCTGCGCATGGATGCGTTGCGCCCGGGTCATCGCATCGACCAGCAGCAACTCGCCGAGCCCCTTGCCCTGGAAGCGCTGGTCAACGGCGAGTCGGCCGAGACGCACGCCTGGAATGCGGCGCGGAAACTTCTTGCGCCAAGCCCGACAGCCGGGCTCGAAACGCAAGCTACTGGCGGGCTGACTGATTGACGATGGCCTTGAGGCGCTCGCTGTCCACGATGCGCACATGGCGCTGCTTGACCTCGACAATCTGGTCCTCGACAAACTTCGAAAAGGTGCGGCTCACCGTCTCCAGCTTCAAGCCCAGGTAGCTGCCGATTTCCTCGCGTGTCATGCGCAGAATCAACTCTTGCCGGGAAAAGCCGCGCGCGTGCAGACGCTGCACCAGGTTCAGCAGGAAGGTGGCCAGCCGCTCCTCGGCGCGCATGCTGCCGAGCAGCAGCATGACGCCGTTCTCGCGCACGATTTCGCGGCTCATGATCTTGTGCACATGGTGCTGCAGCGCGTTCACCTCGCGCGACAGCTCCTCGATGCGGTCAAACGGCATGACGCAGACATCGGCATCCTCCAGCGCCACCGCGTCGCAGCTATGGTGGTCATTGACGATGCCGTCCAGACCGATGATGTCGCCCGCCATCTGGAACCCGGTAACTTGGTCGCGCCCGTCCTCGGTGTTGACGCAGGTCTTGAAAAAGCCGGTGCGAATCGCGAACAGGGAGGTGAACCGCTCGCCGTTGCGAAACAGCGTGCCGCCGCGCTTGACCTTGCGCCGCACCGCCACCAACTCATCCAGCCGTTGAATATCCTTGTCGCTCAAGCCCATCGGCATGCACAGTTCGCGCAGGTTGCAGTTGGAGCAAGCCACCTTGAAGGTTTGCGGATTAATCCGGATGGTCTGTGCGGTCATTTGCTGCAAGAGGTGGTAGCGGCCGGAGCTTACCTCATCTGTTCTTGTGCCCAAAGTCGTCGAATCGAACATGGTGCTCTCCTGATGTAGGTCAATTCTGGCCAGCAGTCTCGGTCAGAACTTTGATCCAGATCAAGGAAACGCGAGCTCCCAGGGCGCACAGTGGCGCCATGCTCTTAAAGATGGCCGGATGACCCTGGTTTCGCCTGAATTGCTCAAGCGTTTTGATGTGCCGGGGCCGCGCTACACGTCGTACCCGACCGCGGACCGCTTTGTCGAGGCGTTTTCCGGCCGAGAGTACGCCCAGGCGCTGGCGCAGCGCCGCAGCGGCGCATTCGCTGGCGCACTGCCGCTATCGCTGTACGTGCATATCCCGTTCTGCGAGTCGCTCTGCTACTACTGCGCCTGCAACAAGATCATCACGCGCCAGCATGGCCGCGCCACCAGCTACCTTCAATATCTGGAGCGCGAAATCGCGCTGCAGCTCGAACAGCTTGGTCCAGGGCAGCGCGTCAGCCAGCTTCATCTGGGCGGCGGCACCCCGACTTTTCTCAGCGACGCCGAGCTGGCCACGCTGATGCAGATGCTCAAGCGTGCTTTTTCCGTTGCGCCCGGGGCCGAATATTCGATCGAAGTTGATCCGCGCACGGTGGACCGGGACCGGTTGGCGCATCTGGTGGCGCTGGGCTTCAACCGGCTCAGCTTTGGCGTGCAGGACTTCGAGCCCGCTGTGCAGAAGGCGGTGCACCGCTTGCAGCCCGAAGAGCAGGTGGCGGCGCTGCTCCAGGCAGCGCGCGAACTCGGCTTCGAATCGATCAATGTGGACCTGATCTACGGCCTGCCCAGGCAGACACCTGTGACATTCGAGCGCACGATTTCCAAGGTCGCGCAACTGCGGCCGGACCGCATCGCGCTGTACGGCTACGCCCATCTGCCCGAGCGCTTCAAACCGCAGCGACGCATCGCTGCGGCCGAGCTGCCGGCGCCGGCCGACAAGCTGGCCATGCTGTCGCAGTCGCTCGCCGCTTTCCAGCACGCCGGCTACGTGTACGTCGGAATGGATCATTTCGCCTTGCCTGATGATGCGCTGGCGGTGGCCAAGCGGCAGGGGCGGCTGCACCGCAATTTCCAGGGCTACAGCACCCAGCCCGACTGCGACCTGATCGGCCTGGGCGTGTCGGCGATCAGCAAGGTGGGCGCCTGCTACGCACAAAACGCGAAGACCATGGACGAATACACCGACCTGCTGGACCAGGGCCGGCTGCCGGTGCTGCGCGGGCTGGCGTTAACCCGCGACGACCTGATTCGGCGCAGCGTCATCATGGCCCTGATGTGCCAGGGCGAGGTGCTGTTCGAGTCCGTGGAACTGGCGTTCCTGATCGATTTTCAAGACTACTTCGCCGCCGAACTAAAGGCGCTGGACGAGTTTGCCGCGCTTGGGCTGGTGCAGATTGACCGGCACAGCATTCAGGTGACGCCAAGCGGCTGGTACCTGGTGCGCGCGCTCGCCATGGTGTTCGACCGCTACCTGCAGGCCAATCAGAATCGCGCGCGCTTCTCGCGCATCATTTAGCCTTTGCCCGGACCTGGTCCCCGATCTGGCCGTGGGCGAGACGGTTGAACGTGTCATCGAACGCTTTGAGATCGTGCAGCCAGTGATCGCGATGACCGACGAACTGCGCCTGACCTGCTCCTACGCCGGATTCGTCAGATTCGCCAAGGGCGAACTTGCCGCCATCGACGGCGACCAGCCAGTGTTGGCGCCGTTCGACGGCGCCGTGCTGCTGGCGCCACGGCCCGAGCCCAAGCGCGGGCAACAGGCATTTTCTTGGGGA
>JBCKPE010000185.1:0-2843 GCA_038901875.1 Burkholderiaceae bacterium | reverse complement strand
ATGCGCCGGAACACCCATAGGTAGCGGCCCAGCACCGAGGTCTGGTTCATCAGGCGCAAAGCATGGGTGATGCCGTCGTGTTGCTGCAGGATCTGTCGAAAGCTGGCTCGGTTCACCGGGTCGCGCCGAAAACTCGCGTTCATCAGCAGGCGCGCGTTGTACAGCGCGCGCAGGGTCCGCGCCGAAAGACCTTTCAGCCCGACGCTTGTCTGGTACAGCAAAAAGGTCTCCAGGATCGCCTGCGGCTGGCGCACGTACAGGTCATCGGCCAGCACTTCGATCATGTTGGCCTTTTCGCCAAAGCGCTCGTTGATCGGGCGCATGGCATGCGCTGACGGGTTGAGTTGCTCCTCGATGTTGAGCAGCAGGATCTGGTTCAACTGCGACACCGCCTTGGCGGCCCAGTAATAGCGCCGCATCAGCGCCTCGCTGGCGCGGCGCGCCACCTTGTAGCCGTCCCGGATCCGCTCGTCGTAACCAAAGGCTTCAGCCACCGCGCTCTGCAGGTCAAAAACCAGCCGGTCTTCGCGCCGCGCCGCGGCCAGGTGCAGCCGGACGCGCACCAGGCGCAGCAGCGCTTCGTTGGATTTGAGCTGGCGCACCTCGAAAGCGGTCGCCAGGCCCTTGCGGCCAAGCTCTTCCCAGCTTGCACCCAGCCCGGCCGCCTTGGCGACCCAGAGAATGACCTGCAGGTCGCGCAGCCCGCCGGGCGACTCCTTGCAATTGGGTTCGAGCGCGTAGGGCGTGTTTTCGGTGCGGTTATGGCGCTGCTGCAGCTCCAGCGTCTTGGCAACAAAGAAGGTCCGCGCGTTTAGCTCGGCGGCAAAGCGTCGGCGAAATTCAGCGTACAGGGGCGCGCTGCCGGTGACGCGCCGCGATTCGAGCAGCGAGGTCTGCACAGTGAGGTCGGCTCGCGCCTGGGCCAGGCATTCGCTCACGGTGCGCACACTCGAGCCGATATCCAGGCCAAAATCCCAGCAGCTTCCGATGAAGGCCTCGACCTGTGTCTTCAGGGGGCCATGGTCTTCAATGCTGACCTCATCGGGCAGCAGCACGAGAACGTCGATGTCGGAATGCGGAAACAGTTCGCCGCGGCCCCAACCGCCGACCGCCACCAGGGTCAGGCCGGAATCAAGCCCGGCCGCGCGCCAGAGTTCGCTGATGGTCGCGTCGGCAAGTTCAGCCAGTTGCCGCAATATGCGCCCGACCAGTCGCGTCGGCGAGTCATGTCGATGCAGCGGCGCCAGCAGCAGCGCCTGGGCCCGCCGGTAAGCGTCGCGCTGCTGCTGGAACTCCGGCATGGGCCAGGCGCCAGCCAGTTCAGGCGGGCAGGGGGTTTGCTGCGGCGGCTATCCGGTCCACAGGCTCCACAGCGGTCGGCGCGCCTGCCAGGACAAAGGCTGGTGGTGCGGGACTGGCGGCGGACAGTGTCAACACCTCGTAGCCGGTCTCGCTCACCAGCACCGTATGTTCCCACTGGGCCGACAGTGAATGATCCTTGGTGACGATGGTCCAGCCGTCGCCCAGTTCACGAATCTCCTTGCGCCCGGCATTGATCATCGGCTCGATCGTGAACGTCATTCCAGGCAGCAGTAGGTCGAGGGTTCCGGGGCGCCCGTAGTGCAGCACCTGGGGCTCCTCGTGAAACCTGCGTCCGATGCCATGGCCACAGAACTCGCGCACCACGCTGAGGCCCTGCTCCTCGGCAAAGCGCTGGATCGCCCAGCCCACGTCGCCCAGCCTGGCGCCCGGCTTGACCGCCCTGATGCCGTGCCACATCGCCTCGTACGTCAGCTTGCACAGGCGCGCGGCAGCAATCGAGACTTCGCCGACACAGAACATCCGGCTCGTGTCGCCATGCCAGCCGTCCTTGATAACCGTGACGTCAATGTTCATGATGTCGCCCTTTTTCAGCGGCTTGTCGTTCGGAATTCCGTGGCATACCTGATGGTTAATCGAGGTGCAGATCGATTTCGGGTAGGGACGGTAACCGGCGGGCGCATAGTTCAGCGGCGCGGGAATGGCCTGTTGCACCTGAGTGATGTATTCGTGCGCCAGTTGATCGAGCCGGTTGCTGCTGACGCCGGGTTTGACATGCGGCGTCAGGAAATCCAGCACCTCGGCGGCCAGGCACCCGGCGAGGCGCATGCCGGCGACGTCCTCGGCGCTCTTGATGGTCGTGCTCATGGCCGGATTATCCCATTCGATGCCGGCATTTGCGCCCGCCGCCGCTGGCACGCGATGCGCCGAGGCAGGGCTCACAGCGTGCCAGCGCAGGCTAAAATGGTGGCAACCTTTCGCGCCGAGGCGCGCGCCCACCGACCGGATCGTTCCTCGTGCCCCGTCATATCAGTCAGTACGAGGGCGGCAACGCGCTCAGTCCGTTTCGTCTCAAGCAGCTCCTGCAAGGAATTCGCAGCATCAGCAGCGAATTCAGCGCAATCAGCGCCGGCTTCGTCCATCTGGTCGCCACCGAGCAGCCGCCGCATGCCCTGCAGGCGCAGCGGCTTGCGCAGCTTCTAAGCTATGGCGAGCCCTTTGTTGCGCCGGCAAAGCCCGCGCTGGAGCTGCTGGTTGCGCCACGGCTTGGAACCGTTTCGCCTTGGGCCTCCAAGGCAACCGACATCGCCCGCAACTGCGGGATTGCGGTCCTGCGCATCGAGCGTGTGACGCGTTTCTGGTTGACACCGGCCGATGCGACAGGCGCCGGGCAGCAGCGCACGCGCGCCGCCGTGGCCGAGATTGCAGGCAGCCTGCACGACCGAATGACGGAAACGCTGTTGACCGACCCGGCGCGCATCGTCGAGCTTTTTCATGAACTGCCGGCGGCGCCGCTGCAAACG
>JBCKPE010000184.1:0-2870 GCA_038901875.1 Burkholderiaceae bacterium | reverse complement strand
AAGAAATGCGTTCATCTAAGGCTCCTTTTATCGTGGGATGGGAGAAAAAACACATCGCATATCCCGCACGTGCGACGGCCGACGGCAAATTTGCCGCAATCTTGCTCGGTGAATCTTTCATCTCGAGAATCGTGGTGTTCCGGGTAATGATCGATCAGGCGTCCACCATGCAGGCCGCGCTTGTCAAGTCATGATCGAGCACGCTCTTCTCGACATGCAGCGTCTGGACCACACCGTCTTGGACCACCATGGAGTAGCGCTCCGAGCGCTCGCCCAGACCGAAGGCCGGTAGGCTGACCACCAGGCCGATCGCTCGGGTGAAAGCCCCATCGGCGTCGGCAAGCATCATCACTTTGCCATCGGCGCCATTCGCCTTGCCCCAGGCGTCCATCACGAACGGATCGTTTACCGAGATGCAGGCAATCGCGTCGAAGCCCTTGGCTTTCAGCGCGTCAGCCTGTTGCACACAGCCAGGCAGGTGCTGCGCCGAACAAACCGGGGTATAAGCCCCCGGCAGGCCGAACACAGCCACCCTCTTTCCCTTGAAAAGGCTGGTCGTGTCCACATCGGCAATACCTGTCGAGGTGAGTTGCTTGAAAGTCGCGACCGGAACACGGTCTCCTTGCTTGATGGTCATGAAAATCTCCGTTGGTTGGTTAATCTCTGGTGGATCGCTCTGGCATCAGCGCGCCAGACAGGTGGTAAAGCCGGCTTGCAGCGCCTCGCGATCAAGATCACGGCCGATCACGACGTATTCGGTGCTGCGCGCCAGGCCGCTCTCCCAGGCGCTGAAGCGGGTGATCGTGGTCAGCATGCGCACGCTCTGAAACACCACGCGTTCGTTGAAGCCCTGGGCATTGAATACGCCCTTGCTGCGGAAAATCGCGTCGCCCTGCTCCTGAAGCAGCGGCGTGATCCACGCCATGAAACGGTTCATGTCGATCGGCCTGGGCTCGCGCAGCACGATCGAAGTGACCGCAGCATCGTGTTCGTGGGCCAGATCCTCCAGGAAGCCTGGATCGACTTGCAGCTTGGCTTCAAGCTGAAACGCGTTGGTGTCGAGCACTTTCGACAGATCGATCACTCCTTGCGTCGTGCGATGGATCACCGCCAACGGATTGAGCTGGCGCACGCGGCGCTCGATCCGCATGATCGCTTCCTCGGACACCAGATCGGACTTGTTGATGAGAATGATGTCGGCGAACGCCACCTGTTCC
Source organism: Burkholderiaceae bacterium (assembly GCA_038901875.1). Taxonomy (GTDB): domain Bacteria; phylum Pseudomonadota; class Gammaproteobacteria; order Burkholderiales; family Burkholderiaceae_C; genus JBCKPE01. The sequence continues at coordinate 1,653 of JBCKPE010000184.1, read as the reverse complement.
TGCGCCTCGTGGCTCTGCTCCAGGTTCTTCTCCAGGTTGACCGCGTCGACCACGGTGATGAACGAGTCCAGCCGGGTGCGGTCGCGAATGCCGTCGGCCACGAAGAAAGTCGCGGCCACCGGCGCCGGATCGGCCAGCCCCGTGGTCTCGATCAGGATCGCGTCAAGCGTGTCGGCGCGCTGCTGCAGCTTGCCGATGGTCTCGATCAGGTCACCGCGCACGGTGCAGCAAAGGCAGCCGTTGTTGAATTCGATGAGTTCCTCGTTGTCCTCGCGCACGATCAGCTGGCCATCGATGCTGACTTCGCCGAATTCGTTGACGATGACGGCGATCTTGCGCCCATGCTGATGGCTCAGCACATGGTTGAGAAGCGTGGTCTTGCCCGAGCCGAGAAAGCCGGTGATCACGGTGACGGGTATCTTGCTGGCGCGTGTCTGGGGGTTCATGCTTGGTGCTCCTAGTGGCGATGATGGTATCCGTGCGTTCACTGCGCAATCAGTCGGGCCAGCGACTGGCCGGTCGATCCGGCGAAGGCGGTGGCCCGTTCGGCGACCATGTAGTTGCGCGAGCCGAAGATGCGCCGCACGTAGCGGTCGGCTTGGCGGTCCAGGGTCAGGCAGAACGTGCGAATGCCGCGCGCGGCGGCGCTGGTGACGGCATGCCGGGCGTCCTCGACCAAGTAATCCTCCTCGAAGACATCGATGTCGGAAGGTTCGCCGTCAGTCAGCAACAGGATCAGCTTGCGCTCGGCAATCTCGCCTTTAAGCGCCTCGCCGGCATGCCGCAGCGCCGCCCCCATGCGCGTGGACGAGCCGCTTTCCTGACGCCGGAGCCGCGCCTTCTCCTCGGGCCCGAACGGATCGTCGAAGTCCTTGATACGCACGTAGCGCACCTCCCGTCGTCCGTTGGAAGAGAAGCCGTGCACGGCCACCCGGTCGCGCGAGGCGTCCAGCGACTCGACCACCAGCGTCACGGCACGCTTCTCGACTTCGAGTACGGTGCTGAAGCTGCCCGGCACGAAACGCCGCGTCGATTCCGACAGGTCCATCAACAAAACGATGGCCGTGCTGCGTCGGCGCCGTCCGTGACGCATGAAGATGCGCGGATCCGGTGCCCGGCCTCCGGCACGCTGGACAACGCTGTCGACAGCAGCCCCAAGGTCCAGTTCGTCGCCGTCAAACAAGCGCTTCAGACGCAGGGAGCGATCCGGAATGCGCCCCAGGCCGCCCAAGCGCAGCGGACCGCGCGGCGCGCGCGGCGGCGCCCGACGCGAATCGGGCGGGGACTCGGCAGCATCCTCGATGACTGTAGCCCACGCCTCGCGCAGGTCCTCCAGCTTGAAGTCCCATTCCGGGTAGTGCGCGCGCCGACGCATATCGACTTCGACCATGCGCAGCGGACGCCACGGCTCGTCAAGCCGTTCCTTCAGCTCGAAACGCTCGCGCACCACGGTCTCGCGCCGATCCTCGGACAAAGCCGTGTTCATGTCCCACAACAAGCTGTTGTCGTCCCGGTACGCCGGCATGAAGCGCAGGCTAGTGGCGTCGAACGGCAAGCCGAGCTTCATGAGCTGGACCGTCAGACGCCGACCGATCTGGTCAAAGGCGGCGACATCGTGCAGGTCGCTTGCGGCTTGCTCCTCGAACGCCTTGC
>JBCKPE010000183.1:0-3037 GCA_038901875.1 Burkholderiaceae bacterium | reverse complement strand
GGTTGAAATGCCTATCCGTCTGCCCGAATTGCCTGCGATGGCCGCTGCTGATTTGCATGGCTTTATTCAGCGCCATCGTTCCTGCTCAGGACGCGCCCAACAAGTCCTTGCCCCAGGTGTGGCTCAATCCGGGCAGCTTCTCCTACCACTTCGACCGTAACAAGGATCTGCGCGAAGACAACACCGGGCTGGGCGCCGAGCTCACGCTCGCCGAAAATCACTCCCTGGCGGTCGGCAGCTTCATCAACAGCGACCGGAGACGGAGCCATTACGGCGCCTACTACTGGCGGCCGCTGCATTGGCGGCCGGCGGGCATCAAGGTGCACGCCGGAATCGCGGTGGGCGCCTTCGACGGCTATCCGCGCTACCGCGACGGCGGCTGGTTTCTCGCCGCGCTGCCGATGCTCGCCATCGAAGGGGCGCGCGTAGGTGTCAATATTTTCTTCGTGCCGACGATCAAGAACCGTCTCGACGGCGCCGTGTCTGTCCAGTTCAAGATCCGGGTGTGGTAATCGGTGCCGGTGGGCGGAAAAACCTTGGGAATTCAGATCACCACATCAAGGAAAGCACGACTCTTGAGGACGCTTTTCGGTGCCATACTTGGCCTCATGCGGTTGGATTTCCTATCCGTCAAAACTCCCGGGTTAATCCGATGCGGGCATAGAAGCGGTCAAACCGGTACAAATCCAGACTGGAATCGCGCTTGACGTAGCCGATCACGGCCTGCGGCGTAAACGACCACCAGTTGAGCTTGCGGTTTCTTACGTCAAATTCTGCGCGGGCTTCCTTATCGCGGCGCGTGACGCCGAAAAACACATCGGGCGCGGCGTAGCGCGCTGTCTGGACGGACAGTCGCGCGCCGGTGATCCAGCCGCCCGGCCATTCCTTCGCAAAACGCGCCGTCATGCTTGGCTGGGTATAGGAATAGGCGGCTTCGGCGGCGGTGTAATCACTCAGCCCGGCTCCCAGCTCCCAGCGCTGGCTGGGTTGCGGCACATAGACAGCCGTCAGGCCAAGAGAATAGTTTTCGCCGTCCAGATAGCGCAGGCGGGCGTAGCGATAGGTCTTGGCCTGTGCTTCCGCCGTCAGTGCCCAATGCGGCGACAGCCGGTAAAACCCGGTCGCCCGCAGCAGCCCGCCTTCGGATTGTGCGTGACCCTGATAGGTCGAGCTATGTCCGCCCGCTTCCAGCGCCACGCTGTGGTGGCCCAGGGTAAACCGTTTGCCAGCGGACACCTGGCCGTAGAGTGCATCGAGATGGCTGCGTGGGTATTCGGTGGCCTCGCCATAAAACCGTGCGTACCAGCTCGGGTCGGACGGTAGCGGCAGGTGCGCATCGGCCGCCGCGCGCAGGCCGTACACCGTTCCGGCCGGCTTGGTGGTGTTCAGCGTATAGGGCCGGCCACCGATCATCACGCTCTTCGCTGCGGTCACCTGTGCGGGGTTGGAATCCGAAGTCAACTCCAGCGTCATGCGCAGCGAGGGTTCGCGCTCACGAATGCCGCTCAGTTGGCGGTACACATTACGCGCCACCGGCTCCGGCAAACCGGCGGCCAGCACCTGCTCGTAATGGTAACGCGCGGCCTGGCGGTCGCCGCTCAAGACCAGCGCCCGCGCCAGTTCCAGCCGCGGGCGGATCAGTTTGGGGTCGCGCGTCAGCATGGCGCGAAAACGGGCGATGGCGGCAGCCGTGTCGCCCGTCTCCAGCGCCCGCATACCATCTAGGAACAGCGCTTCCAGATGCGGTTCGGGCATGGCCAGCAGCGGCGCCAGCGTCGACTGCACGGCGGCGTAATCCCTGGCCTGCAACTGCGTCTGCGCGGTAGCGAGCGTATGGGGTGTCGAATCGGCATGCGCCGGGATCAGAGGACAGAGGACAGAGGACAGCAGACAGTGAAATGAGAGGTGCCGAAGATATTTCATGCGGTAAAAGGCGCAAGGAAAAACCCCACGCAACGCGCGGGGCGGGTGTGATTAAGGCAACTGATGGTCAGTCTTGTTTCAGGCTTATTGCTTGCCGACAAAAAACCCTTTGGCGGTTAGCGTGCCACCGGTGGCATTGAACACGCCGCCGATTTCCTGCGCTGCCGGGCCAAAGAACAGACCGGTTGCGGTGCCACTTAGCCCGCTCGTTGCAGTCGTAATCGGCCCGGCAAACTGGTTCGATCCCGCCGCATAGGTCAGCGTGCCGCTGTAATTGTGCTCGGGCCGGCTGACGTTGCCTGAGCCTTCGTTCACGATAGTGTTCGTGGTCGAGACCGCCAGCGAGCGGTTGGCAAAGTTGGCGGCAGCGTTGAAAGTCGCTCCGAAGACACCGGCAAAATTTGTGGCCGAATTCAAATATATACCAGCGCTTGCGCCGCTGTAGCTTGCCGTGCCGGTGACTGGAATATTGGCCGGCGCAGTGGGGGCGCCCACCACCATGAATCCCACCACACCATTGACAGTGCCGCTGGAGCCGGATTCCTCTCCCCAGCCGCCATAAGCCAGGTACTGGAAGCCGCCGATCGTCAACAGGGGCAGGTCGCGGGTCGAGGTGGCACAGTTGCCGCCCGCGCAGGCGTTCAGGCTGGTGACAGTTGCAGGCTGGAGATCAGTACCGCTGAAGCTGGATGTCGAACCGCTGAGGCGGGCGTTGGGCGCGTTGAGGGTGATGCCGGTGATCGCGCCGCTGGTGGGTGTGACCGTGACCGTTGCAGCGCTGACATTGGTGCCGCCGGTCAGCGTTGAGGCATTGGTATTGTAGTTATGTGTGTAGGTTGCAGTGGTGGCCAGGCCAGTGCTGACACCGCCGCTGAGCTGGAGAGTTTGCGTGATGTTGGCGGGGGCGTTGGTAGTCCCGCCAACGGTGTAGGTTGCGCCAGCGCCTACAACCACAGGAACGGGGGCCAGTTTGGATCCCCCGCCACAGCCGGTCAAAACCAATATGGATGCGGCGATAACAGTAAGACGGAAGGGAGTTGCTACTATGAACATGGCGTTAATTCCTTAAGGTTAGGTGAATAGCCGCGTTGGACGTTATCCCCCCCCCGGGGGG
>JBCKPE010000182.1:0-3082 GCA_038901875.1 Burkholderiaceae bacterium | reverse complement strand
AAGGAATGCAAGCATTGAACAAGATTGATCGCCTTATATTGAGCAATCTTCAGGCTGACGGTCGAGCCACCTACGACCAACTCGCCGAGCGTGTCAGCCTCTCACCCAGCGCCGTCCTTCGGCGCGTGAAACGGCTCGAGGAGGCTGGGGTGATTGACCGCTATGTGGCCCTGGTCAAGCCCGAGTCGGTCGGCCTGGGCCTGACGGCCTACCTGAACGTGCGACTCGAAAAGCACACGGAGAGCCATAAGCGCAACCCGATGGACCTGTTTCGCTCAAGTGTGCAGGGCTGGCCTGAAGTGGTCGAGTGCGCCGCGCTGACCGGCGACATGGACTACCTGCTGCGCGTCGTGGTGCGGGATATGGCGCACTACAGCCGGTTCATCATGGACACATTGCTCAAGCATCCGAGCGTGCAAGACTGCAAGACGAGCTTCGTTCTTGATCGAGTCAAGAGCACGACGGCCGTTCCACTCTGATGCCACTGGAACGCGCTCGCTCGCCGCATGGCGCGCGCCGTTCTGACAATCCGCTATCCTTGTCATCCCTTGACTACCCTGCACCACTGTGTCAGACCCCCACCCGGCACGCCAATCTGAACGAGAAGACAAGCGTACCTTCCTGCAGAAGCTGGCCGAATTCATTCACCCGGGGCCGGACTCCAAGGACGAGTTGATCGAAACCTTGGTGGAAGCCGAGGGCAACCGGGTCATCGACACCGAGTCGCGCCTGATGCTGGAGGGCGTGATCCGCATGACCGACATGACGGCAGGGGATGCCATGGTCGCCTCGCCGCGAATGGATTTGATCGACATCGATGCGCCATTCGACGACATGCTGCATCAGGTCATCGACACCGCGCACTCGCGGTTTCCAGTGTACGAAGGGGATCAGGACAACCTGATCGGCATCCTGCTCGCGAAGGATCTGCTGAAACTGCAGCGGGCGCCCGAGCTGAATATTCGCGCCCTGCTGCGACCGGCGGTTTTCGTGCCCGAGAGCAAGGGTCTGAACGATCTGCTGCGCGACTTTCGTGGCAATCGCAGTCACCTGGCCATCGTGATTGACGAGTTTGGCCGGGTCGCCGGCCTGATCACCATCGAGGACGTTCTGGAGCAGATCGTCGGCGACATCGAAGACGAATTTGACATTGCCGAGGACGAGGGCGATATCTTTGGGCTGCCGGATCGTACCCATCGTGTAAGCGGCGATACCGCGATCGAACGGGTCAACGAAGCCTTTGGCGTGAGCCTTGCCAGCTCCGATCCAGAGGATGAGTTCGACACCATTGGCGGGCTGATTGCGCATGAAATGGGGCATGTGCCGCGGCGTGGCGAACACCATGACCTTGCAGGATTGAGCTTCACTGTCATGCATACCCGCGGCGGCGCGGTCAAGTGGTTCAAGGTCGCCACGCTTCGGGATCGGGACGCGATCAACGGTCGGTGATGCCCCTGGGCAGGCCGTTCGTGGTGGGGTTGCTGGTGCTGGCCGGCGTCGCGCACGCCTGGTCCGCCGCTCTGCCCTGGTCGGGGCAAAGTGCCTGGTGGCTGCAACTGTTGTCGCTCGGCGTCCTGCTCGCCTGCCTTGAGCGAACCCGCTCGGCAGGACTTGGCGCCTGGCAGGGCTGGCTGTTTGCGGCCAGCTGGTTTTGCGGGAGCTTCTGGTGGCTTTTCATATCCATGCACGTGTATGGCGGCCTGCCTTCTCCACTGGCGGCCCTGGCCGTTCTGCTTCTGGCGGCGGCTTTGGCGCTGTACCTGGGCGCGGCCAGCGCGGCTTACGTGGCCTGGGCCCCTGCTGGCTTGCTGCCGCGGGCACTGTACTTCTCCTGCCTCTGGTTGCTGGTGGAACTGGCGCGAGCCCGCTGGTTCACCGGATTCCCCTGGGGTGCGAGCGGTTACTCTCATGTGGATGGGCCGCTGGCGGGACTGGCACCCTGGATCGGCGTCTTTGGCATTGGAGCGGTCGCAGCATTTCTGTCGGCCTTGCTCGCGCTGGCGGCTGTGCGCTGGTACCTTGCGCCGCGAGATCCAGCAGGCCGTATGGCACCGGGCCGGGCCGCCTTGCTCCCGATGCTGGTCCCGCTGCTCGCTTTGGGTTTCGTCGCCCTAGGACTGGGTGTGGCGTCATGGTCCGCTCAGTCGCTTACCCGAGCGGCCGGTCAGATCAATGTGGCACTGCTGCAAGGCAACATTCCGCAGGACGAGAAATTTCGCCCCGGCAGCGGGGTGCCACAGGCCCTGCGCTGGTACAGCGAACAGCTTCTCGCGGCGGATCAGCAGCTGGTCGTTGCGCCGGAGACGGCCATTCCGCTGCTCATTGAACAACTGCCGCCCGGCTACTGGAGCGCCCTGGAGGATCGTTTCGCCCAGGGCGAGCAGGCCGCGCTGATCGGCATACCGGCGCGCAATTCAGGCCTTGGCTACAGCAATTCGGTGATCGGGCTGAAGCCGTCGGCGCCGACGCCCTACCGTTACGACAAGCACCATCTTGTTCCGTTTGGTGAATTCATTCCGCCGTTCTTTCGCTGGTTCACCGAGATGATGCAAATCCCGCTTGGCGATTTCCATCGCGGCGCGCTGCACCAACCGTCTTTTGAATGGAGCGGTCAACGCATTGCACCCAACATCTGCTATGAGGATCTATTCGGTGAGGAATTGGCGCAACGCTTCGCCGACGATGCGCTGGCACCGACGATTTTTGCCAATCTCAGCAACATTGCCTGGTTTGGTAACAGCATCGCCATTGATCAGCACCTGAACATTTCGCGCCTGCGTGCGCTGGAGTTCCAGCGACCTTTTGTGCGCGCCACCAACACCGGCGCCACGGTCATCATTGACCATCGGGGACAGGTGACGCATGCACTTGAGCGGCATACGCGCGGCGTGTTGCGCGGTCAGGTTCAGGGGCGTGAGGGGAGTACGCCCTATGCACGATGGGTGGCGCGATGGAGTCTCTGGCCGCTTTGGCTGATCGGCTGTCTGGCTGTCATGCTGACGCTGGCGCAACGGTGGCGCGGTGCCGGCATTCGGCCGTGACGACATGCCGGGCGCCGGCATGGCGCAGCGTTTGCCTCGCT
>JBCKPE010000181.1:0-3113 GCA_038901875.1 Burkholderiaceae bacterium | reverse complement strand
GCTTGAGGAACGCCCGCCGCTCGATCTGTAACAGCGACTCCAAATAATAGGCCTTCAGTTGGCCCCGCGTTACGGATGCTGCGGCTATCTTGTTCTCGACCAAGATCGTCCAACCCGACCACAGCACTACAAGATCGATGTTGGAATACTCGACTTCTACGAATGTTGGCGAGGGCGACGAAAGCTCAAGGCCCTTGTGCTTCAGTACCGTAGCGATCCCCGCCCGCGCCCGCACGAATATAGGATCGTCATACTTCGGATCGAGCAACGTCGCCAAGAACGCGCTCACACCGATCTCGCCTGAAATCAGATGATCGAAAAAGTTAGCCATTGATGCTCGATCCTGCGGCGATGTCCCGCTCATAGTTGAAGGTTGAGGTTGGTGGTTGAAGCCGTCAGGGCCTACAGAATCTGGGTTCTGACATCAACAGCCGCAAGCCAAGAAAGCTCAACCACCGTGAAACAGTCTATCGCCAAACTCCATGTCGAAAATAAATCGAACATCACTCGATTGAAAGCGCAGCATCTTTGCCCACCAAACACGGGAGGCGCCCATTCTGCCCGGCTTCCATGACGCGATTTCCCGCCTTAGTTCTGACGTGCTGGTGTTGAATGAATTCGTCGACGGCGGTTCGAGAGGACGCCTTAATCACCTGGCTCAAGATAAAGTAGATACGTTTATGTAGTCGGCCCTGCAAAACCCCTGCAACCCGCATGAATACAAGGATTCGAGGGTAAACGGCGTACACCAAATCTCTCAAGAAGCGTTATGGAGAGAGTTAATTTCTGGGGGATCTTGGTCATGAGCACACCCGATTTTTTCCGCTCCCGCCTGGATGCCATGATCGATATGCGACACCCCTTGGTGGTGCTGGCGCAGCGACTTCCCTGGGGCCGAATCGAACCAGCGCTGGCAGCCAAATTCACCCACCAGGAGCGACCCGCCCGGCGAGAGCTTTCCGAGGATTTGTTGGGTCAGCATGTCGTGGAGTTCGGCGCTGGCCTGAGCAACGCCGGACGGCCCCGCCTGTCCATTCGCCTGATGGCCAGCTTCTCTGTACCTGAAGAACAGCTTTGATCTGAGCGACGAAGAACTGGTGCAGCGCTGGAGCGAGAACGTGGTCTGGCAGTTCTTCGGCGGCCAGCAGTACTACGAGCCCAGGCTGCCGTGCGACGCCACCCAGATCGGGCGCTGATCGCAAAGCCATCGGGGAGGCGGGCATGGAGGAATTGCTCAAGGCCAGCATCGAGACGGCAGTTCAGATCAAGGCCATCAAGCCGCTCGAGTTGGAGCGAGGGACGCGTCGATACGACGGTGCAGGCGACGCGTTGCACGCGCTGAGTTGTGCGGTGGGCTACAACATCCGCTGGCTGATGCGGGCGATTGTTCGCCTGGGCATCGGGGTGGTTTTTTTGCATCTGCTTTTGGCCGCCCTCATGACGCCCATGGCCCGGCTCTCCAGCGTCAAATCGTCCCATGCCTCGCCACTGGCGGCATGGGCCCGGTCCGCCGCCGGCCGACTGACCTGGTCGGCGCCTCCAGCGGCCTTCGCGGCGGCCTGATTTGAATTTTGCAGGGCCGACTCATTACTGTTATCGAGTCATCGACAGCGCATGGGCCTGGTGCTTCTCGAACACGGCTGTCATCCGATGAAGCAGGTCTTGCTCTTCCTGGGTGGGCGCCACTTCGCGAGCGATCCGCTCCAGCACTTTGTGCCAGGCGGGCAGCAGGTCTCGCGCCAGCTTGCGCAAGCCGCGTAGCGTTTCTGGCAGGCGAAAGCCGCAGTCCTTGCACAGCGCCTCCCACGAGTGCGCGCCCACGGCGTCGAAGGTATCTTCATCGCCTATGAAGAGCGCCAGGCCCACGTCGCCGTAGGCCCGCACGCAAAGCAGGTCGTAGAACGGCGCGAGGCGAAAGCCTTTCTCGTCCACCAGCACCGAGAGGTTCTTCACATGCGCGTCGGCGTTGCCGATCAGGTAGTTGAACATCACCCATCGCAGCAGGTCCGCCCGATCACGCCCGCTGACGGGCAGGCGGTTCAGCGCCTGCACCAGCTTTGGGATGCTCACCAGTCCACCCTGGCGCTGGTATTTCCAACCCGAGCCGTGGCCCAGCAATTGGCAACCGTCGAACTGGTGTAGACCGATGATGTTGCCCGCCACGTCCAGGCGGTCATAACGCTGCACCACATACGCTGCCTCGGGCACGCGCAACAGCCAAACATCCGGGACCGGAAGCTTGAGCGCGCGCGCCAGCTTCATGCAGGCGTATTCGTTGATGGCGCTGGGCCGGTAGCGCGGCTGGCGCGTGTCAGGCTTGAGGATATGCGTGGTCGGCGACGTGCTGACGCTTTCGGACAACTCATTTCTCCGCGGGTGCAAGCGCAGACCCATCTTGTTCTGCGCGCCGGCCAGCGACATGGCGGCCTGGTCATTCGACACGAGCAGCGGCGTTTGATTGCGCAGGCGAGCGCTCAGCACCGCGAACGGCAACGGGCGGTACTGCTGCAGCGGCGCAGGCTGCACATGTTCGGGCAACAGCGACAGCACACCTGGCAACTCCTTGCCCAGCTGGCCCAATAACTCGAACGACGATGGATCACGCAGCGACAGCGCACCGATCACGTCATCCAGCGCCGTGCCCTCAGGCAGCAGGTTCTCGAAAAAGCTGCGCACCCGGGCGCCGGTGAATAGGTCGGGACGCAATGCAAACTGCGGCGCCAGAACATAGCTGCCCGGCTGGTCCAGCCACTGCGGGTCGTATTCGAAGAAATAGTCACCGGCTGCGTGACCAAACCACCCCATCGGGCGGACATTGGCCCAGACACGCAGGCGGATCATGGGGATGGCGTCTTGACCGAGATCTGTTCAAGCGCGGGATCAATCGCTGGGGACCTCCATCCAGCAAGTGTCAGTGTCAGCCCCAACCCCTGTGTGAGTTGCACCAGCCGCGCTAGGGAGCATCGGCCGGGATCACGTTCCGCGTCGCGAATGAATGAAGGGCTCACATTGCACACCGCCGCCGCTTGTTCGCGCGACAAGCTCTGGTGCTTGCGCTCGGTCCGCAAGTGCCGGGCAAGCTCGGCGAGGGTGGTGGCATCGATCCTCATTTT
>JBCKPE010000180.1:0-3122 GCA_038901875.1 Burkholderiaceae bacterium | reverse complement strand
CGTTTGCATTTGCCTCGCTTCTTGCGCCGGCAGCATGGGCACAAAGCCCTGCTGACCACATGATGGTTGTGCCCAGGGATCTTAAATGGGCTGATGTTCCATCGTTGCCGCCGGGCGCGAAAATCGCTGTGATCGAAGGCCCATTGAACGAGGCGGTGCCATTTACCTTCCACCTCAAGTTCCCCGCCGACTATAAAATCCCCGCCCACTGGCATCCTGCCATTGAGCATGTCACGGTGATTTCCGGCACCTTCAACATGGGCACCGGAGACAAGCTTGATCGGCCTGCGCGGCGAGGGCGTGCGCGAATGGAACTACAGCATCAGTTTCGTCAACGGACAGAACCAGCCCGGCAGCATGTCCGAGCGCGAGCTGCTGGCCGCCGCCGACCTGGCCTGCGCGGCGCAGGTTTGGGACCGCTGCATCAACACCAGCGAACGCACCCGCACCGAGATTGACCAGGCGCAACGTTTTCCCATGCCTTTTCGCGACGCCGTGCTGCGGCGCGCCGAGGAGGTTTCGCTCGATCCCGCCTATGTCTATGGCCTGATCCGGCAGGAGTCGCGCTTCATCATGGACGCGCGCTCCAGCGTTGGCGCCTCCGGCCTGATGCAGGTCATGCCGGCCACGGCGCGCTGGACCGCGCGCAAGATTGGCCTGACCAATTTCACGCCGGGGCAGATCACGGATCGTGACACCAACATCGCCATCGGCACGGGATACCTGAAACTGGTGCTGGACGATTTCGGCGGCTCACTGCCCTTGGCCGCCGCAGCCTACAACGCCGGGCCGGGGCGACCCAGGCTCTGGCGCGCACCCGGCGGCAGCGGGCCGGTGCTGGAAGCGGCGATCTGGGCCGAGAACATTCCGTTTGGCGAGACCCGCGACTATGTCAAGAAGGTGCTCGCCAACACCGTCAACTACGCCGCCATTCTGAGCGGACAGGCGCAGTCGCTCAAGGCGCGGCTGGGCAAGGTGGGGCCGCGTGACGGCCCGAATCCGCCCGATGCGGATCTGCCTTAACCTGCCCATGCCGGCGACTGCATCGCCCCAGTATCGATGAGCAGGCTGGCCGCCGGAGACTTGAAGGCTGGACTGGCCTTGCCCTGGGACCTCTGTGACCAGGCCGGGCGCCTGTTGCTGCGGCGCGGCTTCGTTATCGAACAGGAGGCCCAGTTGATACGGTTGCTCGAGGCCGGGTTGTACCGCCGAGCGGACTCAGGTGGGCCCAGCCCGGGACCGGCCAGTGCGCCGCGTGGCGTGCCGCCTGCAACCGGCGCGAAGGGAATCACGAACACCGTTTTTTCACAGATCGACGTCATCCTGGCTGAACTTGAGTTGCTGCTGTCGAGCCCTCTGGCGGGCAGTTTTGTGCCTCGGATCCTGCGCCTCGCAAGCGTCATTCAAGCCTGTTTTGAACTGGACCCCGATGCATCAATTGCGACCGTGCAGATGCTGCATTCGCACCGTTACTCGACGCGCCGGCTGGTGCACGCCGCGATCCTGATGGAACTGCTGCTGAAGAGCCAGGGAGAGGACGAAGCGCAGCACCAGCTGGCATTGGCGGCAGCCCTGACGATGAATATCGCCATGCTCGATCTGCAGGATGTCCTCAATCTTCAGTCGACGCCGCCCGACCCGGAGCAAAAGGCCCGGCTGCGGCAACACCCCGAGCGCGGCGTCGAAGAGTTGCGCCGGCTTGGAGTGGCCGACTCGGTCTGGCTTGCCATGGTTGCGCAGCACCACGAAACGATCGACGGCAAGGGTTACCAGCTTGGCCTGAAAGGCAGCCAGATCAACCTGCTTGCCCAGATGCTGTCGATGGTCGACCGTTACGGCTCGATGGCCATCGGGCGCGCCTACCGCGTCCCGGTGTTGCCTAACGTGGTGCTGAAGCAGATCTTCATGGACAAGCAGTCGGTCAGCCCGGAACTTGCCACGCTGCTGATCAACGCCGTCGGCATCTATCCGCCAGGCAGCCTGGTGACTCTTGCCGGTGGCGAATTGGCCGTGGTGCTGCGCCGCACCGCCGTCGCCAGCCAGCCCCTTGTCGCCGTGCTAAGAAACAGCCGGGGCCAGCTGCTGGATCGGCCCAGGAGAAGGTTGACCAGTGAACCATCGCAGGCCATCACGGGGCTGGTATCGCGCCAGGAACTCCGGTTCGACGTGGATCCGGCACAGTTGTGGGATCAACGTTTTGACTTGGACGGCGCCTCCATCCGGCCGAATCCGCCGCAGCGACTCGACCTTCCATAAGGGGCGGCGCGCCTGATACTGCACATCCTGGCCTTGCCGGCCGTTAGCATCAAGCTGTACTTCGGAGAAACCCATGCTCAAGCTCTTCATCGGCAACAAGAACTATTCGTCATGGTCGATGCGGGCCTGGGTGCTGCTGAAGCAGGCTGAAATTCCGTTCCAGGAAATGATGGTGCGCTTTGACTCGTTTGACGCCCAATCGGAGTTCAAACGCACGATCCTTGCGCTGAATCCGGCTGGGCGGGTCCCGGTGCTGGTGGACACCGATCAAAAACCTGACTTGATCGTCTGGGACACTTTGGCCATTGCCGAGTACATCGCGGAACGGTTTTCCGACAAGGGGTTGTGGCCGCGCGACGTGGCGCTGCGGGCCCGAGCACGCAGCGTATGCGCCGAGATGCATTCGGGCTTTGGCGCGCTGCGCAGCAACTGCCCGATGAACGTCGAAGCCGACCTGTCGCAGGTCGGCCAGCTGATCTGGCGCGATCGACCCGAGGTCCGTGCCGATGTGCAACGCATCGAGTCCATGTGGCGCGGCCTGCTCGAAAGCCATGGAGGACCGCTGCTGTTCGGCGGCTTTTCCATCGCCGACGCCTACTTCGCCCCGGTCTGCATGCGCTTGCATTCCTATGCCCTGCCGGTGTCGGCCGACATCAGTGCCTATGTCGATCGGGTGCGCGCCCTGCCCGGCGTCAGCGCATGGATCGCAGGTGCGCTGGCGGAACAGGATTTTCTCGATTTCGAGGAGCCGTACCGAATTTCGCCGCAGCGCCGACAGTCCTTGCAGCAATAACCACCGCGTCAGCGGTTTAGTTCAACGACGGGTTGGGCGTCATCCTCTCGGAATGAGCGATCGGAGTTGGCCA
>JBCKPE010000179.1:0-3148 GCA_038901875.1 Burkholderiaceae bacterium | reverse complement strand
TGGGCGATTTTATGATGGAGCGTGCTCGGCCCTGGCGAACAGGCTGGCCGTCGCTCAGCCCTGCGCGGGCCGGGCCAATTGCCATTGGGTCAGCCTGCCATTGACGAACTCGCAGGTGACGCTCGATTCGCTGGCGTCGGTCCAGCGGTACACCTCGGGCTGCGCGTCCTTGGCCGACAGTGGACTGCCCAGGCTGCGCGTCAATGCAATCACGTGCAGCAGAGTCGCACCCGCTTTCAATTTGGCGTTCAGCATGACAGCGCTGCCGACGAAGCCGACCGGGCGCTGCGCAGCTCGCTGCAATGCGTGCATGGTCTGGTTCAGATGCAGCAGCAGCCACAGCACCAGGCCGCCGCCCGCGAGCGCCACCCCCGGCCAGCCATAGGCCTGGTAGCCGACGGCGACCAGGGCCGCGATCCCGAATGCGAGAAGAACGCTGCGCCAGTTCATCCCGGCATTTTCGCCCCGAAGAAGCACAGAACTCCCGAGCGCTCGAACCCGCATGGCGGGTTCATGCAGGGCGTCCCTTAGAGCCCTCGCACCACCTCGATCGCCTGCTCGACCCGCTCGACCGCATGCACGGTCAGCCCCGAAAACGGCTTCTTTGGCGCGTTGCCGCGCGGCACCACGGCGACGCAGAAACCCAGCTTCGCCGCTTCCTTCAGGCGTTCCTGCCCGCGCGGCGCCGGCCGCACTTCGCCTGCCAGTCCGACTTCACCGAATGCGAAAAAGCCTTTTGGCAGCGCCTTGGCGCGCAGGCTCGAACTGATCGCCAGCAGCACCGCCAAGTCCGCCGCCGGCTCATCGATGCGCACGCCGCCCACCGCATTGACAAACACATCCTGATCCGCGCAGGCAACTCCGGCATGCCGGTGCAGCACGGCCAACAGCATGGCAAGCCGATCCCGATCGAGCCCGACGGAGAGTCGGCGCGGGCTTGGGCCACCGCTGTCAACCAGCGCCTGAATCTCCACCAGCAGCGGCCGGGTTCCCTCGATCGTGGCCAGCACACAGGTGCCTGGCACGGGCTGGGCATGCTGGCTCAGGAAGATCGCACTTGGATTGGTGACCCCGCGCAGACCACGCTCGGTCATGGCAAAGACGCCGATCTCGTTGACCGCGCCATAGCGGTTCTTGATGCTGCGAATCAGACGGAAGCTCGAATGGGCATCGCCTTCGAAGTAAAGCACGGTGTCAACCATATGCTCCAGCACCCTGGGGCCAGCCAGAGTCCCATCCTTGGTGACATGGCCGACCAGCACCACGGCGGTGCCGCTGGTCTTGGCCGCGCGCGTCAAGTGGGCGGCGCATTCGCGCACCTGCGCCACCGACCCCGGCGCCGAGCTAAGCTGCTCGGAGTAGACCGTTTGTATCGAGTCGATGACGGCGACGTCGGGCGCGAGCGCAATAAGCGCGGACAGGATCTTGTCGAGCTGGATTTCAGCCAGCACCTTGACCCGGCTTTCGCCCAGATCGAGCCGGCGTGAACGCAGTGCCACCTGGGCCCCGCTTTCCTCACCGGTCACGTACAGCGTCGAGGCGCCACTGCGCTGCATCGCGTCGAGCGCCTGCAGCAGCAGGGTGGATTTTCCGATACCCGGGTCGCCGCCAATCAGAATCACGCCGCCGGGAACGATGCCGCCACCCAGCACTCGGTCCAGCTCGCTCAAGCCGGTGGGCGTCCGCCCTAGTTCGGTCACCTTGATGTCGGCCAGCGTGGCTATTTCGCTGGCCTGGGCCAACGGCGCAAAGCGGTTGCGCCCGTTGCCAGAGGGCTCCGCCACCGTCTCGATCAAGGTATTCCAGGCGCTGCATTGCGGACACTTGCCGAGCCATTTCGGGCTGGTTCCACCACATTCAGTGCAACTGAATTCTGTCTTGCCCCGCGCCATGCTTTGACTATAGCGGCAGGCCATCACCCACCATTCATGCAGGAAACCGGGCGATCACATGGAGAATAGAGGCGAGCGCCGGAACGGCGGGCGCGGCCCGGCGCATTCAAGGCAAGCCCCGGCAAAGGACATCCAGTGAACTCAGTCAAGAGCAAGATGCATCCGGACGAATGGCAGGCGCGGGTCCAACTGGCGGCCTGTTACCGCATCTTCGACCTGTTGGGTTGGACCGAATTGATCTACAACCACATCACGACGCGGCTGCCGCAGACCGTGGCGGGCGCGCAAAGGCAGTTCCTGATCAACCCGTTCGGGCTGCACTACAGCGAGGTCACCGCGTCGAATCTGCTAAAGATCGACGTTCACGGAAACAAGCTTGATGACAACCCCTGGCCGGTCAATCCAGCCGGATTCACGGTCCACGCCGCGATCCATCAAGGACTGGCCGATGCCCAGTTAGCCCATCTTTCTCCCTCTCCTGCTCGCGGGAGAGGGCAGGGGTGAGGGCCAAACAAGTTGCACGGATGACAACCTCGCAATGAAAACCTGCATTTATGGAGCGGGCGCCGTTGGCGGCTGGATCGGAGCGCGGCTGGCGCGCGCTGGCCACGAGGTCAGCCTGCTGGCACGCGGCGCCACGTTGGCGGCGCTGCAACAGCATGGGCTGCGCCTGCAGGAAGCGGGACAAATGCACCGCGCGAAAGTGCAGGCCAGCGACCAGCCCGAAGATCTGGGCCCGCAGGACTTGGTGGTGATTTCGGTCAAGGCGCCCGCGATGCGCGCTGTGGCACGGCAGATCGCGCCGCTGCTTGGACCCAAAACCACGGTACTTAGCGCGATGAACGGCGTGCCCTGGTGGTTTTTTCAAGGGTTTGGCGGGGCCTTTGAAGGCACGACGCTGCAGTCGGTCGACCCGGGCGGCGAGATCGCCCGTCACATACCGGCGGCAAGCGTGCTGGGCTGTGTCGTCCACGCCGCCTGCTCCGCGCCCGAGCCGGGTCTCGTGGTCCATGGTTTTGGCCAGCGGCTGATCGTCGGCGAGCCCGCGGGCGGCGTTACTGAGCGTGTGCTGGCTCTCAGCTCAACGCTTGCCGATGCTGGTTTCGAGGCACCGGTGTCGGAACAGATTCAGCGCGACTGCTGGTACAAGCTCTGGGGCAACATGACGATGAATCCGGTCGGCGCGCTGACCGGCGCCAACATCGCGCAGACGCTGGCCGACCCGCTGGTGCGAGACTTTTGTTCGGCCGTGATGC
>JBCKPE010000178.1:0-3154 GCA_038901875.1 Burkholderiaceae bacterium | reverse complement strand
ACGAAACGCCTTCATCTGAAGCAGCATGTAGTCCTTGGGCATGCCAGCCAGGGACGGCACGCTTGAGCCGCTGACGGCTCGGCCATCGGTCCCATGGCAATTGGCGCAGGTCGCCGCGGTTGCACGCTGATAAAGCATTGCGGCATCCTGCGCCTGTGCCATCCCTGTGTGCGGCACGAGCCCGATCCATGCCAGTGCCAGACCTATTAACAATCTCATGCTCCGTCTCCTGCTTGGTGCCGATCCGACATCATTCCACATAAGTTCAGTGAGCGGGCCGCTGATTGGGCCTAGGGCAAACACTTATCTCAGGCGGGCGCTTCTGGTGCGGAGGCGCCGCAAGGAGCCAGTGGCGTGAAGACCGGTTGGCCGACGCTCCGCATCGCTGCCTGCCGACTTGTTCCGCTGGTCGCCGTAATGGGCAAGTGACGCAGGGCAGCGTTTGAGCTTGAGCTTGCGTCCAGACCGACGATGAATTAGTATATGCGAATATATGGACTTATAGCGCTGGGCACCGAGCCCCAAGGCCGGCAACAGGACACAACGTGGCAAATCATGGTCAGAGTCGCGGCCGCATCCGCGCGGCGCCCGAGAGTTTTCTGGATCGCACCGGAATCAAGCGGGTTTTCAGCGAGGCCAAACTGGGTCGTCGGGACTTCATTCGCGGAGCTTTTGCGACGGCAGCTGGCGCCGCGGGGTCCACTGCGCTGGCGCAGACCCGTTCCCTGCCAGCGGGGGCAGCCGACCCCAACGTCATCAACCTGCCCGAGCACAGCACCGGACTGGGCCAGCCCGTCGCAACCGACGGCTACGGCAAGCCATCAAAGTTCGAGAGCAACGTGCAACGGCGTCAAAGCCCGGGTCTGACGCAGACCGCCCAGTCCTCGGTTTCCTTTGCACCGATGCAGTCCCTGTTTGGCATCGTCACGCCGAGCGGATTGCACTTTGAGCGGCATCATCAAGGATGGTGGGACATCGATCCGTCCAAGCACCGGTTCATGATCAACGGCCTGGTGCGTCAACCCATGGTGTTCACCATGGATGAATTGATGCGCCTGCCTTCGGTGTCGCGTTTTCATTTCATCGAGTGTGGCGCCAATACCGGGATGGAGTGGGGCAATGTGGCGGTTCCGACCGCGCAATATACCCACGGCATGTTGTCCTGCAGCGAGTTCACCGGGGTCCCTTTGATCAAGGTGCTGGAACTGGCCGGCGCCGATTTCAAGAAAGGCAAGTTCGTGCTGGCCGAGGGCGCCGACGGCTCGTCGTTAACCCGCACCCTGCCGATGGAGGCGATTGTCTCGGGCGAGGTGCTGCTTGCCTACGCGCAAAACGGTGAAATGTTGCGGCCCGAGAATGGCTACCCGCTGCGCCTGGTCGCGCCGGGAATGCAGGGCGTGAGTTGGGTCAAGTACCTGCGCCGGATCGAAGTCGGGGACCAGCCGTTCGGAACCAAGGACGAGACCGTGCACTACATCGACCTGATGCCCGACGGGCTGCACCGGCAGTACACCAGCATCCAGGAATGCAAGAGCGTGGTGACCACGCCCTCAGGGGGACAGGTGCTGCTGGAGCGCGGCTTCTACAACGTGAGCGGACTGGCCTGGTCCGGGCGCGGCAAGATCAAGCGAGTCGACGTGTCGGTGGACGGTGGGCGCAATTGGCGCAGCGCGCGCCTGGAAACGCCGGTTCTCAGCAAGTGCCTGACCCGGTTCAGCATCGACTGGGTTTGGGACGGCAAGCCGGCCATCATCCAAAGCCGCGCCATCGACGAAACCGGCCATGTTCAACCAAGCTACAAACAGCTGCGTGCCGTGCGTGGCACGCGTTCGATTTACCACAATAACGCGGTGCAGTCCTGGCTGGTGCAGGAAAACGGCGAGGTCAGGAATGTTCAGTTGTCTTAGGTCGTCGATCGCCCTGTTGATCGCGGTCGCGACGGGCACGGCTCTGGCCCAGGCTGGCGGCGCGAGTTTTCCGGGGATCGGGCGTGCTGCCACGGCGGCCGAGGTGCGGGCCTGGGACATCGACGTGCGTCCCGATTTCAAGGGCCTGCCGCCTGGATCGGGCAGCGTGAAGAAAGGTCAGGACGTCTGGGAGGCCAAGTGCGCCTCTTGTCACGGGGTGTTTGGTGAATCGAATCAGGTCTTCAACCCGCTGGTCGGTGGGACCACGGTGGAAGACCTGAAAACGGGACGGGTCGCGCGCTTGACCGATCCGTCCTACCCGGGACGCACGACTTTGATGAAACTCTCCAGCCTTTCGGCCCTGTGGGACTACATCAACCGCGCCATGCCCTGGGCCCAGCCCAAATCGCTGAGCGTGGAAGAGGTTTACGCCGTCACCGCGTTCATGCTCCATCTGGGCGGCATCGTGCCCGAAGATTTCACCCTGTCGGACGGCAATGTGCGCGAGGTGCAGGCGCGGCTACCCAATCGCAACGGGATGAGCACGGCGCACGCTTTGTGGCCAGGCGCTACTCTTGGGGGAAACCAAAAGCCGGACGTGAGCGGATCGGCCTGCATGAAGGATTGCGCAGCGGAGCCCAAGCTGGCTTCCCTGCTGCCGGTATTTGCCCGAAATGCCCATGGCAATCTGGCCGAACAAAACCGGATCGTGGGTCCGCAGCGTGGCGCTGACACGACCCGGCCCGAGGCCACTGTCGCGGCGAATTCCGCGGTGACGGTGGCGACAGGCGCCGCGGCCCCTGTCCAGCCGCCCAAGGCTCCGGTCAAGGCGGCGGCCGATGGCGTGGACGGCAAGGCGGCGCGGGCGTTGACGCAGAAGTTTGCCTGCACCGCGTGTCACGCTGCCGAGCGCAAATTGATTGGACCGAGTTGGACCGACATCGCAAAGAGACATCCCGGCAAGGGGGATTACCTAGCTGGCAAAATCAAGGCTGGAAGTTCCGGCGCATGGGGCCCGATTCCCATGCCCGCCCAGTCCCTAAGCGACGGGGATACGCGGGCGATAGCGGCCTGGCTGGCGGCGGGCGCCGGCCCGTGACAGATCTCAATGCAGGGATTTCCCCAATGCGGGGGAGGGGTTGTATTCATTAGTATCGGCTTATTCATAGGAGAATCTTCATGTTGACTCGTCGCGAAACAATCAGGCGCAGCGCCGTGGTGGCCGGCATGCTGGCTTCCAGTGGGCT
>JBCKPE010000177.1:0-3169 GCA_038901875.1 Burkholderiaceae bacterium | reverse complement strand
TGAATCCCTGCATGGGGCGCGTCGGCATCTGCGCTGGCGTCCGGTGTTTCCAACGGGTCAAGGCCGTGTCACCGGCGGTGATTACGGCGTCGGTGGTGCTTGTTGGCGCCGGTTCTGGAGTGCCGACCGGCGGGCGCCGAGGGCCTGGGTCTCGGCATAGCGCGCGCTGTTGCGGCTGATGCTGTCCAGGGCGTCGGCTTGTCCGGCGTTGCGCTCGGGCAGGTGAAGGGCGTTGTGCAGGCTTGCCGCCACCCGGCTGGCAAACGCATCGGCCGTGCAAGTGTGACGATTTTTCGCTCGTGGCCTAGCCTGTTTCGGCGCGAAAAGGGACTTGCAATGCTTCAATGGATCGCGTAGAATGTGTACACATTAATTCACAATCAACTCAACGACAGGCAAACATCATGGAAACGGCAAAGGTAGGTATTCGAGAGTTCCGGGCGGACCTGGCCGAGTACATCGCGTCCAGCACGCCTGTGGCGGTGACTCGGCACGGCCAAACGGTCGGCTACTTCATCCCTACACAAGGACAAGTGGAAGCTGATCTTGCCGCGCTCAAGAAGGCCAGCAAGGCCTTGGATCGGTTGCTTGAGGCTCAAAGCGTTGACGTGGAAGACGTGGTCGCTGATTTCAAAGCCGTTCGTAAGAAAACCGCCCAGCCCAAAAAGCCCAAAGCCAAGGCAGCCTGAGCAACAAAGCTATCGTCCTTGACGCGAACATCTTGATCCGAGCGGTACTTGGCAAGCGAGTACGGGAACTGATTCTGGAGAATGCTGCCACGGTTAAATTCTTCGCGCCTGACGTGGCCTACGCGGATGCACGAAAATACCTGCCCGCGTTGCTCGAAAAGCGGGGAGTCCAAAGCAGCATGGCGCTCAAAGTGCTGGATAGCCTTGAGAGCATCGTAGACCCGCATTGACGGGGCAATCAAGGAAGAGGCGGCGGCCGTGATGAAGGAAGCACGGCGGGGCAACTTGGAGGCCGTGACTCTCGGCGAACTCCAAGCGGTTCTTGATGCGGGCGATTAAACAGACGAGCCAGTTCAAGCGCGACTTGAAACGCGAGGCCAAAGGTCCGCATCGGGCCGTGCTGGCACAGGACTTCACCGAAATCGTCCGTGCACTTGCCTTCGACATAGGCGCTCGCGAGATCAACCAATCGCCAGCTTGACCGGCTTGCCGACGCGGCTGAGCATTTCCACCAGCGAATCGATGGTGAATTTGGCTGTCTTCTTGTTGACGACATCGGACAGGATGTATTCGTACATAGTCAGGTGCAAGTACGATAGTGAGATGCGGTCTATGTTCTTCACGCCTTCCAGAAGAAGACCCAGACCACATCAAAGCGTGACATCGACACCGCGAAGGCGCGTTTCGACCAACTGAAGAGAGGTGAAAGATGAGCAAGTTGAAGATCGAAAGCTATGCCAGTGTATGGGACGCAATTGCCGACACCCCAGTGGAAGCGGCGAACCTTCGGGTGCGTTCCGAGCTGATGGACAAAATCACGGCCCTCATTCAAGAAAGCGGCTGGACGCAGACCGAGGCCGCCAGCCATTGCGGCGTGACGCAGCCGCGCATCAACGATTTGTTGCGCGGCCGAATCTCGCGCTTTTCGCTCGATGCCTTGGTGAACATTGCGGCAGCGCTAGGTTGGCGCGTGCACGTTGAGCTGGAGGTGGTTTGACAGGCCAATTGAGAAGTGGTCGATCAAGGGCGCGGTGAACGTCTGCCACTGCGGCGCCAATTGCAACAGCTCCTGGTCCCACTGCACAGAAAACACCCAGACCTACACGGCCAACCAAGAAAGGTAGCTGAGCGACAGGGGCTCAGCCAAGGTCCGGAACTCGAGAGCAACAATTATGTAGTTACGAAACTGGAGTGGTACGTGTATTCCTGGGACGACGCAAAGAGCGCGAGCAACCAGAGCAAACACGGCGCCAGTTTTGAAGCGGCCCAGCTGGTCATATCCGCATCATCCCGGCACGACGCGCAACAAAGCTGGAGAGGAAAGTGTGTGAACAAGGTGCCTAAATCCATCCGCAAGGAGCTTGCTGCCTTGGCTGCCAAGCCGGAGAGCGAAATTGACTTCTCGGACATTCCGGCCACTTCAAAACAAGACTGGCAGGGCGCGGTGCGCGGGAAGTTCTACCGGCCCGTCAAGTAGCAATTGACGGTGCGTGTTGACGCCGACGTGCTGGATACAAGGCAGCGCTAAAAAAGATCTCCGCACTTATAGCGTCTGACCCGGCGTTGGGTACGCCGGACGGAGACCAGCTGGGGACAAGCGACCTTGCGTCGAATATTGAATATATTGCACTAAGTGGTACAGTATGAACATGCGATCAGCCCGAGTCTTTCGGACCAAGACTTTTTCGCGTTGGATGGGTAAGGCCGGGTTGATCGACGGTGACTTGCGCCGGGCAGTTGACGAGATGGTGAGGGGACTCATCGACGCGGACCTGGGTGGATACGTGGTCAAGAAACGCGTTGCGCTGGCTGGTCGCGGCAAGCGCGGTGGCGCAAGGACCATCGTCGCCACAAAACTGGCAGGTCGCTGGTTTTTCCTGTTCGGCTTTGGAAAGAATGAGCGGGCCAATATCGACAAGGATGAGCTGAAGTTTTTCCAGGAGGTGGCCAAAGACCTTTTGGAGAGCAGCGATCGGCAGTTGCTGGCGGCAATTTCGATGAATGAGATAACAGAGGTGTTCGATGACAACAGTGAAGCGTAAGAGCCGCATATTGGATGAGATGCATGAAACCACGCTCGGTCTGCACAATGTCGGGCTGATCAGCAAGAGGCGCATGGCGGAATTTGATGCCTTGCGTAATCTCGATGTTAAAGACATGCCACCCAAGAAGATCAAGCTGCTTCGTGAGAAGGAGCACGTCAGTCAGGCAGTCTTCGCTGCCGTACTCAACACCAGCGTCTCCACCGTTCAGAAATGGGAGGTGGGTGACAAGCGGCCAAGCGGCCCGTCGTTGAAACTGCTGTCACTCATTGAACGCAGGGGGCTTGAAGCGGTGCTGTGATCACTCTGCATTCAGTGACTGTGCAGCTTTTCCTTCAGCCAAACCTTGATCAGCGACTGGTAGGGTACGTCGCGGGCGTTGGCGGCGACCTTGATGGCGTCAAGCAGGTGTTGCGGCAGCCGCAGCGAGATGGTTTT
>JBCKPE010000176.1:0-3169 GCA_038901875.1 Burkholderiaceae bacterium | reverse complement strand
GCGCTTATCGCAACGATATTGTCTGTATCCTCCGCCGCGTTCGCACAATCCAGTCTATCTGTCGATTGGGAGTGGAAAAGATCTCATCGATGCAGCTCCGCTTCGCCGACATTGACAATCTCCGGAATACCAAGTGACGCGAAATCGCTTGAAATTACTATGATTGACCACGACGCAAGAGCGTTTAACCATGGAGGAGGTGCTATAGCACACAGTGGCGAATCGTCAACGGTGGTCCCTGAAGGAGCGTTGAAAAACTACAAAGGCCCTTGCCCACCCAACTTCTCAAGCTTTGGCCACGACTATGAATTTATCGTTCGCGCTATTGCTTCGGATGGAAAAACTGAGCTCACACGCGGAAGCAAGACTAAGACTTTCTCTGCGAATGCTGTCAAACAGTAATTTAAAATCCATCCTCTCGTTCCGGGGGGAGGGGTGCGGTGCGATAGAGACCGAGCGCGGCATGTTTTGAATGCGCGCGCGATAAAGGCCTTTCGGATGCTTAACCCCCATACGAGGTTGTCGTCTACTACGGAGCACTCGGTCTTGATGTCATAGTTAGCGACTAATTCCATGGTACGGCCCTGGATACTACGCATAGCCTGGAGGAGAACCCGCTTGTAATTCTATGGTTGCCGATACCGGCTGTCGCTACAGTGGCGTCAATTTACGTCCTGTGCCGCACAACGCCCATGTTCAGCCGCGGACCCCCGCCGACCGCGGCGATGTCGGCTGCAACCGTTAGTTAGTTAGGGGAATCCAGCTTCGCAAGTATCTCTTTCAGGTAATTCCGAACTGCTCTTGGTTTGGCATTTCGAGGCTGTACGGCCTCGAATGCATCCATTAGCGACTCGCGCTTACGATTCAACGCTGGATCGGCTATCAGAATTGCCAACGCCTCCATTGTGTTAATGATGGTCATCGGGGTCAGTTGGCGTTGTCCTGGCTGTGACACATCTTTCTGGGTAGTGCGAATGCTGGAGACGCTATACCAGGAAAACATGTCCCACCGTCCAGCGAGACGATCAAAGAGGTGTTCGCGAAGACGCTTGCCAATCGAGGTCTTAAACGCTTTTCCGACATAGATGGACTTGAAGTCTGAGTGCAAGACGTAGATGCCTTTAGCATTCCAGAAATCAATCTCGTGCTTCACTCGATCCCGCCGAATGTTGCCGAGCAGCTTCCCATTGCCATTTCCGTCGCCACCCCATTCGACGATGTCTGGGTTCCAAAACTGACCGAAACACTTGACGAGCATGTCCCCCTCCTAACGAATAGCGTTTATCTGCCGCGAGGCCAAGCCGGTAGAAACCAAGAACACCTCCTCGCGGGGCTGTCCCGAACTCAGTTGCAGGTATGAGCCGGTGGTCATGAAGATTATGCTGCCTTCTTGATCTGCTGGGAGTTGGGACGAAGACCGTCGATCAGGGTCTGTGCATGGCCGCTCTCCCTCCATGAACCCCGCCGACACCCGGCGCAGTGCCATCTCCTTGCAGTTCCCACCCGCTGTCCAGAGCCAGCTCACCGGTGATGCTGAGCCGATCCCCCACATGACCACCTGACCTCCACCGCGATCCCCCGCAGGCGCCACCTCGGTCGGCATAGCCTGTTTTCGCCGCCGTGAAATTGACCCACCCCGCCGACTTTGACTGCCCCAAGGTCAATGTCTCAAACACTGCCGTGGGCGTCGGTTTGCCGTCCGTCCAGGTGGGTCAATGATTTCCGGCGCCCTGGGTCAAATCGGCGTCGGCGACAACAGCCAAGGAGCCACGACAACTACAAGGGCAACCAGGCGGGCGGCGTGTAGGGCGCGTGCGCTTGCACTGCGCTGTATCGAGGGGCAGCAAACGGCTAAATCCGGACGTTCGAACCTATTGGATTCGTTGGCCCTGCGGATTGTCTGATCCCAGCGAATAAAAGGCCATCGCAGGGCTGCGAATGTCGAGGCGCTCGAATCTGGTAAACCCGGCATCGTTTGCCATCGCCCGGGCACGCCCTTCGCCCCAACAGGCGCCCAGGCCCGGCCCGCCCTGCGCCAGCGATTGCGGCACGCAATGCAGGCAGCTCATGCCGTAGAGCATGCGCGCGAACGGGTTCTGGACGTTCTTCTCCAACTGGTCGGTCACCTTGGGTTCGACCATCAGATAGGTGCCGCCTTCGTTGAGCGCGGAACGGATGCGTTTCATCGCGCCCAATGGGTCGGGCAGATCGTGGATGACGTCGAAGGTGCTGATGAAGTCCCAGCCAGGTTCGGTGGGCAAAGCCTCGACTGGCTCGGCAAGGAACGTGATTCGGTTGCTCAAGCCGGCTTCTCGCGCATGGCCGCGTGCGATGTCGATTGAACGCGCGTCGAAATCGAGCCCGGCGACGGTCGCGGTCGGGAAGGCCTTGGCCAGCGTGACCGGCACGACGCCGGTGCCGCAGCCCACATCGAGCGCGCGTCCTCCGGCTCGCAGGCGCGCCACCACCTCTGGCATCGCGGGCAGCCAACTGCGCACCAAACGATTCTCGTAGACCGAGCGGTTCATCGCCTCCATCGCTTCGGGTAGTTCTGCACCGAAATCGGAGAACGAGATACCGCTGCCCGTCTTGAACGCCGTGACCAGCCGCGGCGCCATCGCCAACAATCCGAGCAGGCTCTGGAACAAGCCGCCGAGATAGTACTCCGACGAAGCGTCGACCAGGAACATGGCATGTTCGTCCGGTAGCGCAAACGTGTCGGCGACGGGGTCATGTTCGAGATAACCCGCGCCGGTCATTACGGCGAGCCATTCCTCGACATAGCGGGAAGGGACCCCGGCGCGCTCAGCGAGCGCATCGGGGCTCAACGGCCCTGCCCCGGCCATGGCCTTGAACAAGCCGCTGTGATCGCCGACGAACAGCAGTCCGGCGGCCAACGCAGTGCCAACGTCGCCCACCAGCTTCAACATGAATTTGGTGGATTTCTCCTTGTCCATTAGTGTCTCCTGAGCTGTGGCCGCAGCACCGCGATCGCACGGCACTCTGCGCTGCCACTAAGTTGAGCGTCGGCGAGTGTCCGGTTCGGGTGGCAAGCAGCCATTGGCATTGGCTTTCGGTGAGTTAGCAGAGTTGCGTCCCCCATGATACTGACACTCATTGTGTTGTCACCGTGCCACCGCCGCCGCTCAGCTGCTGCTGGAAGCCGGAG
>JBCKPE010000175.1:0-3243 GCA_038901875.1 Burkholderiaceae bacterium | reverse complement strand
CCCATTTGGCTGACACCAGCTATTTCCTTTCTGGCTTTTCGGTCTGGTGGGGCTACGCCGCCGCGCTGCGGGTTTGGCTCGCGGCGCTGGCACTCTGGCTG
The DNA here is from genome assembly GCA_038901875.1 of Burkholderiaceae bacterium. Classification (GTDB taxonomy): domain Bacteria; phylum Pseudomonadota; class Gammaproteobacteria; order Burkholderiales; family Burkholderiaceae_C; genus JBCKPE01. The sequence goes on along the minus strand of JBCKPE010000175.1, from coordinate 3,142 downwards.
CGCGGCGGCGCTGCAGCCCAGGCGCTTGACGCTCCGCTCTGGCAGGACCGGCGCTTGCAGTTCTGGACTGGACTGATTTGTCTTCTGATCGCCAGCGCGGCGCTGGAATGGTCGCGCATGTACCAGTTCGAGGGGCGACTGCCCGGCCACGGCGGCGGCGTGCTTGGTTTTCTGGCCGGTCCGGCCTTTGTCAACTGGTTTGGCTTTACCGGCTCCGGCCTGTTCTGTATCGCCCTTGGGGTGATTGGCGCGGCCCTGCTGTTTCGTTTTTCCTGGGGCCAGGTCGCCGAGCGTCTTGGGGCCTTGATGTATTCGCTGGTGGAGTCCCTGCGGGAACGGCGTGAGGTGAAGGAGGACCTGGCTCTGGGCGTGGCGGCTGCGCGGGAACGCGAGGAAGACCTGCGCGAGGAGCGCGACGAAAATCCGGATCACCCTCCGATACCGGTGCTGATCGAGCCGGTCGTGCTGGTGGCGCCAAGGAGTGAGCGGGTCTCCAAGGAGCGCCAGAAACCGCTTTTCTCCGAGCTGCCTGACAGCCGCTTGCCCCAGGTGGACTTGCTCGATGGCGCCACGGTGCGCCAGGAATCGGTGGCTGTGGAAACGCTGGACATGACCAGCCGCCTGATCGAGAAGAAACTGCGTGACTTTGGCGTCGAGGTGCGCGTTGTCCTGGCGTCGCCGGGACCGGTGATCACGCGCTATGAGATCGAGCCGGCCACCGGCGTCAAGGGTTCACAGGTCGTGGCATTGGCCAAGGACCTGGCGCGCGATCTCAGCCTGGTGTCAATCCGTGTCATCGAGACGATTCCGGGCAAGAACTACATGGCGCTGGAGCTACCCAACGCCAAGCGGCAGTCGATCCGCCTGTCCGAGATCCTCGGCTCACAGGTCTACAACGAGTCCAAATCGCTGTTGACCATGGGATTGGGCAAGGACATCGTGGGCAATCCGGTGGTCGCCGATCTGGCCAAGATGCCACATGTGCTGGTGGCAGGAACCACCGGGGCCGGCAAGTCAGTCGGGTTGAACGCGATGATCCTCAGCCTGCTGTACAAGGCCGAGGCCAGGGACGTGCGCTTGTTGATGATCGACCCGAAGATGCTCGAGTTGTCGGTCTACGAGGGCATTCCGCATCTGCTGGCTCCCGTGGTCACCGACATGCGCCAGGCGGCGTATGGCCTGAACTGGTGTGTCGCGGAAATGGATCGGCGTTACAAGCTGATGAGCAAGCTGGGCGTGCGCAATCTCGCCGGCTACAACCACAAGCTCGATGAGGCGAAGGCGCGGGGAGACCCCATTGGCAACCCGTTCAGCCTGACGCCGCAGGAGCCCGAGCCGCTGGCACGGCTGCCGCACATCGTGGTGGTGATTGACGAACTGGCCGACCTGATGATGGTGGTCGGCAAGAAGATCGAGGAACTGATCGCGCGCCTGGCGCAAAAGGCGCGCGCCGCTGGCATCCACCTGATTCTTGCTACCCAGCGACCCAGCGTTGACGTGATCACCGGCCTGATCAAGGCGAACATTCCGACTCGCATCGCATTTCAGGTCAGCAGCAAGATTGACAGCCGCACCATTCTTGACCAGATGGGCGCCGAGGCGCTGCTTGGCATGGGTGACATGCTTTACCTGCATTCCGGATCGGGCTTCCCGATTCGAGTCCACGGCGCCTTCGTCAGTGACGAAGAGGTGCACCGGGTCGTCAGTTACCTGAAGAGCCAGGGCGCCCCCAATTACGTTGAAGGCGTGCTCGAAGGCGGGCTGGCCGACGCCGAGGGCGATGCCGAGGGATATGGCGAGGTTCGCGGTGAGAAGGATCCGATGTACGACCAGGCGGTGGAAATAGTGCTGAAGAATCGCAAGGCGAGCATTTCCCTGGTGCAGCGCCATCTCAAGATTGGCTACAACCGGGCCGCGCGCCTGCTGGAGGAAATGGAGAAGGCGGGCATGGTGAGCACCATGAGTGGCAGCGGCCAGCGCGAGATCCTGGTTCCGAACCGTGCGGAATGATCGGATGGGGGTTTCCGCGGCCCTGCTTGTGGCAGGGGCGCTGTTGGCATTACGTCCTGCCCATGCTGACGGCCTGCAAGCCCTGGAGGAGTTCGTCAAGACCACCAGGAGCGGGCGCGCCGAATTCACCCAGGTTGTGACTTCCCCGGGCAAGGACGCTCAGGAGGCCAAAGCCAAGACTTCGAGCGGCAGTTTCGAGTTTCTCCGTCCGCACCGCTTCAGGTTTGTCTACAAGAAGCCTTTTGAGCAGACCATTGTTGCGGACGGGCAGACACTCTGGCTCTACGATGTTGACCTGAACCAGGTGACGGCGCGCAAGCAGGCGCAGGTGCTGGGTTCGACGCCGACGGCACTAATTGCGTCGGCCTCAAGCCTGGCCGCGATCGAAGCCGATTTCTCCTTGCAGGCCATGCCTGAAAGCGATGGTCTGCAATGGGTTCTGGCGCTGCCCAGGAACCGTGACGGGCAGATCCAGAGCGTTCGCGTTGGCTTTCGTTTGCAGGACAAGGGTTACGCCCTGGCAGCGCTTGAAATTCTTGACAACTTCGGGCAGCGCTCACTCATCCGTTTCAGCAAATTGCAGGTCAATCTGGCGCTCGATGCGGGGCTGTTCCAGTTCACGCCCCCGCGCGGGGCCGACGTGATTCGGCCATGAGGCCCCAGTCGAAGACCACTGCGCCGCAGGCTTCCGCGCCGCTGGCGGAGCGCATGCGGCCAAAGCTGCTGACCGAGATGATCGGCCAGCAACACCTGCTGGGCGAGGGCATGCCGCTTCGCATCGCGTTTGAGTCCGGCCAACCGCATAGCTGCATTCTTTGGGGTCCTCCCGGGGTCGGCAAGACCACCCTGGCGCGCCTGATGGCCCAGGGTTTTGATGCGCAGTTCATCGCCATCAGCGCCACCCTGGGTGGCGTCAAGGACATCCGCGAAGCGGTGGAACGGGCTCAGCTGGTGCGCAATGGCCCGTCATTGCTGGACGCGGCGACCGCGCATGGACGCAAGACGATCGTTTTTGTCGATGAGGTGCATCGCTTCAACAAGAGTCAGCAGGATGCGTTCTTGCCGCACGTCGAGTCCGGCCTGTTCTACTTTGTTGGCGCTACCACCGAGAACCCTTCGTTCGAGGTCAATT
>JBCKPE010000174.1:0-3251 GCA_038901875.1 Burkholderiaceae bacterium | reverse complement strand
AGTCCAGGAACACCATGAAATCCGGCAGGTCGCTTTTGTAGTTGCCGTCGCGCCCGATCTGGCGCATCAGGTACATGCCCATCGCGTAGCCACCAAGCGCAAAAAACAGGCCATGTCCCAGACTCAGGATGCCGGTGTAGCCCCAGATCAAGTCCATCGCCAGCGCGCAGATCGCGTAACACATGATCTTGCCCAGCAGCGCGACCATATAGTCGCTCATGTGAAATACGCTGCCATCCGGGACCAGCAGGTTCAGCACGGGCGCAACCAGGCACACCACAAGCAGCGCCACGAGACATGCGCTCCAGCCCAGGCGGCCAAGAATCGGGGGCTGCCGCGGGAGCAGGGTCTGATTCATGCTTCGACGCTGCGCCCTTTCAGCGCGAACAGTCCTTGCGGCCGCTTCTGGATAAGGATGATGATCAGCACCAGCAGCGCGATCTTCGCCAGCACCGCGCCGGCCCAGCCCTCGAGCAGCTTGTTGAGCACACCCAAGCCCAATGCCGCGTACACCGTGCCGGCAAGCTGCCCGACGCCACCAAGTACCACCACCATGAAAGAGTCCACGATGTAGCTCTGCCCCAGGTCCGGTCCCACGTTGCCTATCTGGCTCAGCGCGCAGCCGGCCAGGCCGGCAATGCCAGAACCCAGCGCGAACGCGTAGCAGTCGATGCGCGCCGTGTTGACTCCCATGCAGGACGCAATCGGCCGGTTCTGTGTGACACCGCGCACGAACAGGCCGAGCCGGGTACGGCCGATCAGCCAGGCCATGGTCAGCAGCACGGCAGCGGCAAAGCAGATGATGACGATGCGGTTCCAGGGCAGCTGCAGATTTCCCAGAATCAGCAGGCCGCCGCTCATCCAGCTGGGGTTCTCCACGGCGACGTTCTGCGCCCCGAAGATCGAGCGCACCATTTGCATCAGAATCAGGCTGATGCCCCAGGTGGCCAGCAGTGTCTCCAGCGGCCGGCCATAGAGGAATCGGATCACGCTGCGCTCCAGCGCCGCGCCCAGCAGCGCCGAAGCGGCGAAGGATACGGGCACGGCCGCCACCAGGTACCAGTCGAAGGCGCCGGGCAGGTATTTCTGGAACAGGCCCTGAACCACGTAGGTGGCGTAGGCGCCGATCATCATCAGCTCGCCATGCGCCATGTTGATCACGCCCATCAGGCCGTAGGTGATGGCCAGGCCCAGCGCCACCAGCAACAGGATCGAGCCTAGGCTGATGCCGCTGAACACGGCGCCTAGCTTGTCTCCCCAGGCGAGGGTCGCCTCAACCCTGGCCAGCGACGCTTTTAGCGCCGCCTTCACTTCGGCCTGGTCCTCCAGCTTCAGTCGCTCCAGCAGCACCGTCTTGACGCTGGGATTGGCGCTAACCGAAAGCAGTTTGGCGGCCTCCAGCCGTCTGGCCTCATCGGAGCTGTTGAGCAGGATCGACGCGCGCACCAGCGCGAGTTGCTCCCGGAGGCCGGGTACCGCCTCGGCCGCCAGCGCCTTGTCGATCAGCGTTAGCTTGGTTTCGTCGGACTGCCCTTGCAGCGAACGAATCGCCTCGCGACGCACCTTCTCTTCCTTGGCAAACAGTTTGAGTCCAGCGAGCGCGGTGTCCAACTCGCCGCGCATGCGGTTGTTGTTGATCACATCCTCGGCAGCTTCGGGCAGCGGCAATTCGGCGCCGCTGAGCGGATCGAAGGCCTTGCCACCGCGCACGACGAACACCTTGTCGCCGGCCATCTTCACCCCATCCTCGGACAGCGCCTGCAAAAACGCCGTGGTCTTGTCGTCGGCCACCAACAGGGCCTTGGTCAGCGCTTCGATGCGGGCGTCCGTCTCACCCGTGGTGATGCCCTTGATCTCGTCCGCAGTCAACGCGTGTGACGGACCCACGCCCAGCAGTGCGGCCAGCAGCAGCAATCGACGTATCACCATGAAAGAAGACCGATGTAGCGCTCATTTCACCGAACCCACCAAACCGATCCCGGGCCGGTATCGACAGGCCCGGGACGGTCGAGAACTGCGCGGGCGTTACTTGGCGGCGACGGCCATCTTGGCCGGCTCGTCGGGCTTCTTGTCATTGCCCTCGATGTACGGGCTCCAGGGTTTGGCCTTGACCGGACCGGGGGTCTTCCAGACCACGTTGAACTGCCCGTCGGCCTTGATTTCGCCGATGAACACCGACTTGTGCAGGTGGTGGTTCTTCGGGTCCATCATCGAGGTGATGCCCGAGGGCGCCTTGAAGGTCTGGCCGGCCATGGCGGCAATCACCTTATCCACGTCGGTGGACTTGGCCTTCTCGACCGCCTGTTTCCACATGTTGATGCCGATGTAGGTAGCCTCCATCGGGTCGTTGGTCAGTGCCCGATCCTTGTGCCCGGCGAGGCCCTTGGCCTTGGCGTAGTCGCTCCATTTCTTGATGAACTCGTCGTTGGCCGGGTTCTTGATCGACTGGAAGTAGTTCCAGGCGGCCAGGTGGCCCACCAGCGGCTTGGTGTCGACGCCGCGCAGTTCCTCCTCACCCACCGAGAACGCCACCACCGGCACGTCCTTGGCCTTCAGGCCGGCGTTGCCAAGCTCCTTGTAGAACGGCACGTTCGAGTCGCCGTTGATGGTCGACACCACCGCGGTCTTGCCGCCGGCCGAGAACTTCTTGATGTCGGCGACGATGGTCTGGTAGTCCGAATGGCCGAACGGCGTGTATTTCTCGTCGATGTCGCTATCCTTCACGCCCTTCGTTTTAAGGTAGGCGCGCAGGATCTTGTTGGTGGTGCGCGGGTAGACATAGTCGGTGCCCAGCAGCACCCAGCGCTTGGCGCCGCCGCCGTCCTTGCTCATCAGGTAATCCACCGCGGGAATAGCCTGCTGGTTCGGCGCCGCGCCGGTGTAGAACACGTTCTTGGACAGTTCCTCACCCTCGTACTGCACCGGGTAGAACAGCAGGCCATTGAGTTCCTCCAGCACCGGCAGCACCGATTTGCGCGAGACCGAGGTCCAGCAACCGAATATCACCGCCACCTTGTCCTGGGTCAGCAACTGCTTGGTCTTCTCGGCAAACAGCGGCCAGTTGGACGCCGGATCCACCACCACCGGCTCGAGCTTCCTGCCAAGCACGCCGCCCTTGGCGTTGATCTCGTCGATCGCCATCAGCACGGTGTCCTTGAGCACGGTCTCGGATATGGCCATGGTGCCGGACAGGCTGTGCAGGATGCCGACCTTGATGGTGCTGCCCTGCCGCCAGGACAGGTCCCGCCATC
>JBCKPE010000173.1:0-3283 GCA_038901875.1 Burkholderiaceae bacterium | reverse complement strand
TGCCGCTTCGACTCCGAACACCTCGCCCACGATCAGCGTGTTGCCCCCGGTCGCGTACTCGCGCATGACGCGCTCATAGTCGGCGTTGGCGACGTTCTCGCTGGCCTTGTACTCGATTTCGCCGCGCGCCTCGGCGGCCTTCAGCGCCTTGTGGATGCGGCTGACCCATTGCTGCTCGAACGGGACGGTGTAGATCGCCGCCACCTTGAGCTTGGCCTGGGCCAGCGACAGGCCGGGGACGGCCAGCACAAGTGCGGCGGCCATGGCAACAAGGTGACGACGGGTGGGACGGGGATTCGACATGGTTACTCCTGGTTGGACAAGTTGAGAAAGATGAATCGGCAATGGTTTGAAACAGCTCGCGACACCGGGCGCTGGCGCCGCCAGGCAGCCCTACCTGCGCTGCCTAGCATAACGCGAGTCATGCAGAGCATCGCTAGGCCAGCACCTCGCGCATCGGGTTGTTCGGGTGCGTGGTCCAGTCGGCATGGCTGGCCAGCACCGTCTTGCCGGTCCGCAGATCGACCTCGCCGGGAGCCAGGTCGCGCATCGTGATGCATTGTGACACTGGGCATACCACCACGCACAGGTTGCAGCCCACGCACTCTTCTTCAATGATCTCGAAGTGGCGCTTGCCGTCTTTGGTGGAGGTGATGGCCTGGTGCGCGGCGTCCTCACAGGCGATGTAGCAGCGGCCGCAGCTAATGCAGCTGTCCTGGTTGATGACCGCCTTGGAGATGGAGTTTAAGTTCAGGTAACGCCAGTCAGTCACGGTGGGCAAGGCCCTGCCGCGGAAGTCATCGATCGACGTAAAGCCCATCTCGTCCATGTAGTCCGAAAGGCCGCTGCTCATCTCCTGCACGATCTTGAAGCCATAGACCATGGCAGCAGTGCACACCTGCACATTACCCGCGCCCAGCGCAATGAAGTCCAGCGCATCGCGCCAGCTGCCCACACCGCCCATGCCCGAGATCGGCAGGTCAGCAGTTTCCGGATCGCGTGCAATTTCGGCCACCATGTTCAGCGCAATCGGCTTGACTGCGGGGCCGCAGTAGCCGCCGTGGGAACCCTTGCCGTCGGTAGTAAGACTCATCATGAGCGTGGCCGGGTCCACGCCCATGATGGAGTTGATGGTGTTGATCAGCGACACCGCGTCCGCTCCGCCGCGCTTGGCGGCACGCGCCGGCAGACGGACGTCGGTGATGTTGGGCGTGAGCTTCACGATCACCGGCAACTTGCTGTGCTGTTTGCACCATTCGGTGACCATTTGAATATATTCCGGCACTTGGCCCACGGCCGAGCCCATGCCGCGCTCGCTCATGCCGTGCGGGCAGCCGAAGTTCAGTTCGATACCGTCCGCGCCGGTATCCGCCACGCGCGCCAGGATGGCTTTCCAGGACAGCTCGTTGCAAGGCACCATCAGCGATACGATCATGGCGCGATCAGGCCAGTCGCGTTTAACCTGGATGATTTCCTTCAAATTGAGGTCCAGGTCGCGATCGGTGATGAGCTCGATGTTGTTAAAGCCCAGCAATCGGCGGTCGGACGTGAGCAGCGCGTCGTAACGCGGGCCGTTGACGTTGACCACCGGCGGGCCGGCCTCGCCCAGCGTCTTCCAGACCACGCCGCCCCAGCCTGCCTCAAACGCGCGGTTGACGTTGTAGGCCTTGTCGGTGGGCGGGGCGGATGCGAGCCAGAAGGGGTTGGGGCTTTGAATGCCGATGAAGTTCGTGTGCAGATTGGCCATGGTGGGACTCCGGGTGTGGGTGTGTTCAGTGATTGCTGGCAATGCCGCTCAGCGGCCAAGGTGGGCATGAATGGCCTGCGCGGAAAGTTTGCCGTGCTGAACGGCTACCACCGTCAAGTCGGACCCGCCGGCGCGGCAGTCACCACCGGCCCAGACGCCAAGCAGGTTGGTGGCACCGTCTTCGTCGGTGACAACGCGTCCGCCTTCGAGTTTCAAGCCGGCCTCGGCAAGCACCGGGTTGCCCAGCTTCTGTCCGATCGCCTTGAACACCATGTCAGCCTCGATCAGCTCGGTTTGCCCGGTAGCCTGCAACTGGCCATCGACCATGGCCTGCCGGGCAAACTTCACGCCGGTTACGCCGCCGTCCTGGCCGATTACTTCGACCGGGGCCAGCCAGTGGTGAAGGGTAACGCCGTTGGTCTGCGCCCAGTGCTGCTCATCCACCGAGGCGGACATGGTTTCCGGTCCACGCCGGTAAACGATATGCACGCTCTCGGCGCCCAACAGCCGGGACTGGACGGCTGCGTCCACCGCTGTCATGCCGCCCCCGATGACCACCACGCGGCGTCCGATCGGCAGCTTGGAAACGTCTTCGCTCTGGCGCAAGCGGGCGATGAAGTCCACCGCGTCTTCCACGCCTCCCAGCTCTTCGCCCGGCACCCCCAGCTGATGGGTGGTTGCCAAGCCCATGCCAAGGAATACGGCCGCGTAGTCTTGGCTCAGTGACGAAAGCGACGAGCCGGCGTGGGCGGCACGGACCATGCCTTGAAATATGGCCGAGTCCTCCTGGCGCAGGGCATAGATTTGGGCCGCCGTCTGCAACTGCCAGTTGTTGCGGATCTCGATGCCGCCGATAGCCAGCAGCCACTCAAGTTCGCGCTGGGCGAAGTCGTCTGGCGTCTTGTAAGCAGCCAGGCCGTATTCGTTCAGGCCACCGCCTTTCGGTTTTGCGTCAAATATAACTATAGTGTGACCCAAGCGCGCCAGCATGTAGGCGCAGGCCAGGCCGGCCGGCCCGGCCCCCACCACCGCGATTTTCCGGCCGGTGGATTTGGCGCGGGTGAATAGCTGGGGCTTGTCGCTCTCCATCAACGCGTCCACGGCATGGCGCTGCAGGCGGCCAATTTCCACCGGCGTGCCCCTTTCCTGCGTGTTGAGCACACATGCCTCCTCGCACAGGCTCTCGACCGGGCAGACGCGGGCGCACATGCCGCCCAGCGGGTTGGCATCCAGAATGGCGCGGGCCGCGCCGCGCAGGTTGCCGTCCGCGATGCGCTTGATGAACGAGGGTATATCAATGGCGGTGGGGCAAGCCGTGACGCAGGGCGCATAAAAACAATACAGGCAGCGATTAGCTGCCAGCACGGCTTGCCCCTTTGTCATGCGCGGGGTGGCATCGCCGAAGTTGCGGGCGTATTCGTCGGCGCTCAGGCGGCCCGGAAGGATGTCGAAAACAGAGGATGTGGACACGCTGGCAACTCCTGTAATGTGGGGTTCGATTCTGAAAACTGACTGTTTGGTCAGATTCGTCGCCGC
>JBCKPE010000172.1:0-3285 GCA_038901875.1 Burkholderiaceae bacterium | reverse complement strand
GCGCGTCAGCAAACAATTCAGGGTATCGATAAGCATGACGCTACTCCAGCTTGATGTCGCCATCGAACTTGACGCTAAGTTGCAGCAACGGGATTTCCAGAGTTACCTTCGCCGGAAACGTCTCGTTGCCGGCAATGATGCCGTTGGCGATAGCCTTCGTCACGGCCTGCTCTATTTCGCGTTGCGAGTTGACACCGACCATTTTCAGGAATTTGCGAATGCTGATGTTAAAAGTTTCTTCGTTCATGAAGCCTCCTGGTTACCGGCTATGCCGGCTATTGACAAAATTAATGGGCGACACCACGACGTCCTCGCAGGATTGAACCGCCTGCTCGAACGCACCCGCTTCACGCCGGCACAGCGTCGAATGCAGCGTCAGATTTTCATTGCGTGCCGCGCCCAGCGTCCGGGGCTGAAGCGGCATGGTCTGGTTGCAGTCGCAAATCAGTGTGGGCATGGTTTTCCTGGCTGGCGCCGGAGTCGGTCAGGGACTCGGGCTGGCTGGACTGTTCGGAATGAATCGATGGCGGGCTGGCTGGATGCCGGTTGTCGCCGGACTGTGCCACGGTTTCCTCCATGGGCTCATTCGCACTTTCCCGTGGTGACGAGGCGGGCGCTGCCTTCACGCCATCGTCCTCGTCGTCAAACAGCTTGAGAAACTTCGCACCCACCATCTGCCGGAGCATGGACTCGGGGATAGGGTCGGATTTGGAATAGTCGTCAATGTAGATGTCCAAGCCATCCATCACGTTGAAGTGCGGATCGGCAAACAGCTTTTTCATCGCGGCGTTGCGCACTTGCGGCCCGACATCGCTGGCCATGAAAGGTTTGAAATCGGAGTCTTTGGTAAGCAGCTTCACGTCGTCGAGCGACAGGAGCTTTTTTTCGGGCTGCTCTGCTGCATCGGCTGCGGCCGGTGCGGATGCAGCCGGGACTGCCACCGGCGTGTTGGGGCTTGCGCCATCCTCCACCCAAGGCGGCGCAGTTGCGCGAGCCGGCTCGTCAAGCGGTTTGCCCTGCAGGGCGTCCGTCTTGCGCTGCGCCCAGCGACCCAGAAATCCGCTGGCTTCTTCAGCCATGGCCGCCTCCTCCGCCGAATTTTTTGTCGGTACTCACACGCGCCGGGTTACCGAACCTGTCCTGCAGCGACTTGAAACTTTGCGGGCGTTGGCGGCGCTTGACTTCGAGCACGTAATGGGCATCGACAAAAGCCTGCATCCACTCGACCACGTCCCGCGGCGCCGCCACCTGTTCCACGGTTTCCTGCGCGTCCAGCCAGCGGCCGGCGTCGTGGTAACTCAGCGTGACGATTTGCGGAACGGCCACCGGCTCGTCGGCCAGCGCGGCCTCTTCTTCCATGCGCCAGACCACCCAGAAACAGGGCTGCAGCGTGGTGACATTGAGGTAGTAGCCTTCCGCATCGGTGGTCAACAGCTCAACCTTGAAGCCGGGATGCAACCAGCGTTCTTCGCTCTCGTCCTTGAGCAGCAAGCGCGGCTGCGCGCCAAAGCTGTCCTCGTTCGGCACGACGTCGGCCAGGACCCAGCGCCAGGGCTGCCAGCGGTTGTCGATGCGCTCACGGCGCATGACAACCGCCACCGCCACGCAGGGGCGATGGATCGCGACGTCCGGGCCGGGAGACTGCAGCAGAAAATCAGACACGGCCGAAGTGTACGGCGGTGTCAATACCCCCTGCTGAAACGTTTTTCTGCCCGCCGGATTTCGACCAGCAACTTTCCACCGGGCGCACCCAAGTCGGGCGGTGATCGGGGCACCAAGGTCGGCTCAGCCAGGCGGTGAAGTTCTTCAAAGCCGGAAACGCCGGTGTTGATGCGTCGCGGCCAGCATGCTGATCGGCCAGCCCGTGAGCGCCAAAAGCTCAGGTGTCTTTGGATATCCTGATGGTCGCAAACTTGGCGGAAAAATCTTTGGCCTTGGCGGCAATGGTGATCGCCACCTGGCGCGCCACGGCCTTGTAGATGCCGGCCACCTCGCCGTCCGGGTCGGCCACCACGGTGGGCCGGCCGTTGTCGGCCTGCAGGCGGATCTGCATGTCCAGCGGCAGCGCGCCAAGAAAGCTCATGCCGTACTCGGCCGCCATCTTCTTGCCGCCGTCGGCGCCAAAGATGTGTTCGGTGTGGCCGCACTGGCGGCAGACATGCACCGCCATGTTTTCGACAATGCCCAGAATCGGCACACCGACCTTCTCGAACATCTTGATGCCTTTTCTAGCATCCAGCAGCGCGATGTCCTGCGGCGTCGTGACAATCACCGCGCCGGTTATGGGCACCTTCTGGGAGAGCGTGAGCTGGATGTCGCCGGTGCCGGGCGGCATATCGACGATCAGGTAGTCCAGGTCTGCCCAGTTGGTCTGGCGCAGCAACTGCTCCAGCGCCTGGGTCGCCATCGGGCCGCGCCAGATCATGGCCTCGTCCTGCGCCACCAGAAAACCGATGGACATGACCTGGATGCCGTAGTTTTCCATCGGCTCCATGTTTTTGCCGTCCGCACTATCGGGCCGGCCCTCGATGCCCATCATCATGGGCTGGCTTGGGCCGTAGATGTCGGCATCGAGCAGGCCGACGCTGGCGCCCTCGGCGGCCAGGGCCAGCGCGAGGTTGACCGCCGTGGTGCTTTTGCCCACGCCGCCCTTGCCGGACGCCACCGCCACGATGTTCTTGACGTTGGGCAGCAGTTGCACGCCGCGCTGCACGCTGTGACTGGCGATCTTGAAGCTGACATTGACAGAAACGTTGCTCACGCCCGCCACGCCCTTGGCTGCGGCGATCAGCAGCTTGCGGATGCCGGCGAGCTGGCTTTTGGCCGGGTAGCCGAGTACCACGTCGAAGGACACGTCGCCGTCGTTGACTTGCAGGTTTTTAAGCGCCTTCGTGCTGACAAAATCCTTGCCGGTGTTGGGGTCCAACACGCTTTGCAGGGCATTTAAAATTGCCTGTTGTTCTACAGCCATGGGGGAAAGTCTCCGGGTGAGTCTGTGGGGGCAGGCCGGGTGGGTTTGCGAAAACAGCCCCGCTGTCCAGCCCCGCTGCCGGAATTACCGCCAAGTCTAACGCCGCGGGACAAACACAGGGGTCATGGGGGATTGCCGGAAGGCATTCCCCCGGGGAGACATAAAATCACAGGCTGCAAGCAGCCTGTCGGGCGGGCGGTGATCACCGCATCGAAGTGACTGGCGGCCGAGCTGGGGCCGGACAACATTCGCGTGAACTGCATCAACCCGGTGTTCAACCCCGACACCGCGCTGTCGACCCAGTTTGTCGGCGG
>JBCKPE010000171.1:0-3345 GCA_038901875.1 Burkholderiaceae bacterium | reverse complement strand
GTTTTATTAAAAGCTAGAATAATTACTTTATGGCCAAGAAAATTGCCCCTTTGCTTCCATCGACCGATGAGCTGCTACACCAGTTCGGCGATCGGCTGCGTCTGGCCAGGCTACGCCGGCGGCTGACCGCCAAGCAGGTGGCGGAGCGCGCCGGCATGGCGCCGATGACCCTGCGCGGCCTGGAGCGAGGCGGGTCGGGCGTGACCATGGGCGCCTACTTGGCCGTCATGCAAGTGCTCGGCATCGAAAAAGACCTCGAAGTGCTCGCCAAAATGGACCCTCTGGGGCGCGAATTGCAGGACGCCCGATTGCCTGCGCGCAGCAAGACGACAGCGCATACCCAGGCATCGTCGCCCAAGAGTCCGGCACAACGCGAACGACCCACGACCGTTGGTGACCCCGCTGCACAGTTGCATCGCTTGATTAAAGACTCTCCCCAAGAGCAACTGCGTGAAACCGTGGATCGGCTGGACGCCCCGGTCAGGGAAATCAAGAAGCTGCCCAAGCCCACCGAAGACGCACGGAATTGGATTGAGAAGAGCGGCTTTACCAGCTCCAGGGCCTTGGCCGACTTGATTGACCCGGTGGCGCCTCTGTCGAAGAAGAAGGGGCGCTGACGCATGCCCGTCACCATCGCCGTCTACGCCGATTGGGACGGGCTGCCGGAGCCACTTCGTCTGGGCTTGCTCCACGCCTGGCGCGGCGCCGGCCACGAGGTCTTCGAATTCGAGTTCGATGCGGCCGCGCTGGCCCACCCAGCGCTCGAGAACCTGCAGCTCGACCCCCGGCTTGGTCTTTACCGGGGGCGCCAATATCCCGCGCAGGGCAGTGAGACTTTCGGCGTTTTCACCGATGCCAGCCCGGACCGCTGGGGGCGCTTGCTGATGCGCCGGCGCCTGGAGCGTGAGCAGCGGGCAGGACAGGTGGGCAAGGCAGTTCGTCTTCATGAATCCGACTATTTGTTGGGTGTGCACGACGCTTTTCGTTCCGGGGCTCTGCGCTTGCGGCTCGATGAAGCCAGCGAGTTCCTCGACAACCGGCACGGCGTGGCCGCGCCACTATTCGTCCAACTGCGCGAGCTGGAGGCGGCCAGCCTCGCGCTGGAGCGCGACGAGGACAACACGGCCGCCGCGGGGGACGATTGGCTGCGCATGCTGATCGCGCCCGGCGGCTCGCTGGGCGGCGCGCGCCCCAAGGCCAGTGTGGTCGACCCCAACGGTCACCTGTGGATTGCCAAGTTTCCCAGCGTGCGCGACGAACATGATGTCGGCGCATGGGAACTGGTGGTGCACACGCTGGCCCGCGGTTGCGGATTGCGCGTACCCGAAAGTCTGGCGCGCCGCTTTGTGAACCCGCACCACAGCTTTCTCGTGCGGCGCTTCGACCGCACGGAGGCGGGACGGCGTTTGCATTTCGCATCGGCGATGACTCTCACCGGCCACAAGGACGGCGACGATGCGGCGACGGGGGCGAGCTACCTGGAGATTGCGCGCGTGCTGATCGCCTGCGGCGCACGGACCGATGCCGATCTTCGCGAGCTTTGGTCGCGCATCGTGTTCAACCTGCTTGTGTCCAACACCGACGACCACCTGCGCAACCACGGCTTCATCCTTGTGCCCGGCAAAGGTTGGCGCCTGTCCGAGGTCTTCGACATGAATCCCGTACCCGAATCCCACGGACTGAAGCTCAACATCAGCGAGGCGGATAACGCGATGGACCTCGACTTGGCCCGCTCGGTCGCGCCATACTTTCGCGTTGCTGCGAAGGCGGCAAACGAAATCATTGAACGCAGCCAGGCAGTCGTGAGGCAGTGGCCGAAGATTGCCAAAAGCCTGAGCATTCCAGCCCGAGACCGGGAGCGCATGGCCTCTGCGTTTCGGACCTGAGCGGCCGACAAGGCCGGCTTCCAGAAGCCGCTGCCCATCAGCGGTTTCTTTGTCGGTGCGCCCGGCCTTCGCTCGTGAGTCGCTGGCGGAGATGGCGCCCACGGTGGCCAGCCGCTCTTCCAGCAAGTCCTTCAACACTTTGCAGCGCAGGTGGTAAGCTTTTATGATTCCGCGTCAGGCGCAGAACCCGCATCGAATCTGTGAAAGGACTGCCTTACCGCCATGTCGTCCACTTCCACTCCTGGCCTGTGCAACAGGCGCTTGAATCTCGCTGAATACGCGCAGAACTTTGCCGACGCCCATCCGCCGCTAAACCAGGTGCAGGCCAAGATCGAAGCCGATCGCTGCTACTACTGCTTTGATGCGCCTTGCCAGACGGCCTGTCCGACCGGTATCGACATCCCGACCTTCATCGCCCGCATCGCGCAGGGCAACCTGCGTGGCGCGGCCCGGACCATCCTGGAAGAAAACATTCTTGGCGGCATGTGCGCCCGGGTTTGCCCGACCGAGGTGCTGTGCGAGCAGGCCTGCGTGCGCAACAGCAACGAAGCGAAGCCGGTCGAGATCGGCCTGCTGCAGCGCCATGCGACCGATGCCTACATGGCCAATCCCGGCGCGCCTCTGTTTACCCGTGCGCCGTCCAGCGGGCGCAAGGTTGTAGTGGTCGGCGCCGGTCCGGCCGGGCTGAGCTGCGCCCATCGTCTCGCCATGCTCGGGCACGACGTGGTGCTGCTGGACAACCGGCCGAAAGCCGGTGGCTTGAACGAGTACGGCCTGGCGACCTACAAGACGGTCGACAACTTCGCGCAGCGCGAGATTGACTGGCTGCTGTCGATCGGCGGCATCGAGCTTCGATTGAACGTTGCGCTGGGGCCGGACCTCACCCTGGACGCTCTGTGCCAGCAATACGACGCAGTGTTCCTGGGTGACGGGCGTCAACGCGCTCGGGCTGACCGAGCCGTCCTTGCCCGGCGTGCGCGACGCGGTGGAATTCATCGCCGAGCTGCGCCAGGCGGCGCACCCTTCCGAGGTGGTGATCGGTCGCAGCGTGGTGGTGATTGGCGGCGGCATGACGGCGATCGATGCCTCGGTGCAGAGCCGTCTGCTCGGTGCGCAGCAGGTCACGATGCTGTACCGGCGCGGGCCCGAGGCGATGGGCGCGTCGAATGACGAACAGAATTGGGCGAAGAAGAATGGCGTCCAGATTCGTCACTGGGCTGCGCCGAAACGCATCCTCAGCAGCGGCGGCGCGCTGCAGGGCGTCGAGTTCGCCGCGACGCGACTGGACGACGGCAAGCTGGTCGAGAGTGGCGAGACATTCACGGTGCAAGCCGACATGGTGCTCAAGGCGATAGGCCAGGCGCTGGTCATCGATGGCGCAGGCGGGTCCGTCGCGTTGACTGGCGGCCGCATCAAGACCGACGCCGACGGTCGCACGTCGAATCCGAAGGTCTGGGCC
>JBCKPE010000170.1:0-3355 GCA_038901875.1 Burkholderiaceae bacterium | reverse complement strand
CACAGCCTCGCTGAGAACCTGATTCCTGAATTTCTTCGGCAGGTCACCAGGTGTCAGGACATCAACAGAAATTCCAAGGGATTCTTCCAGCTCGATCTGGATGGCACCCAGGTCCAGCAACGTAGCACCGGGCAACGGGTCAACCAACAAGTCCAGGTCGCTTGTTTCCGTGTCTTCTCCACGCAAGACCGACCCGAAAACCCGCAGGTTCTCGGTGCGATGAAGCAGGGCAATGCTTCGGATTAATTCCCGATTTTGTCGAAGTACCTCGGAAGGCCTGCGATTCATGGATCGTTCCTTTGAGACGTTGACTGAGCCGACTCTCATGGTACCAAAATCAAGGCGGAGACGGTCTAGGGGAAACTTCAAACATAGCTGTTTTCGTCATTGCGAGCGAAGCGCGGCAATCCATCTCCGTCCCCGCCCTCACCCGTCATTGCGAGCGCAGCGAAGCAATCCACGCAGTTCCAAGTGGTTGTAAATCTCGCCATTGAAGGCCATCACAAACCGCCCACTGCTTGACGCCATGGGCTGGTGCCCAGCAGGCGATAAATCCACAATCGACAAACGCCGAAAGCCCAGCGCAATACCGGCCTGCGCATCGGCCCACACTCCCTCGTCGTCCGGGCCGCGATGGCTGATGCGATTTAGTCGGCCCTGCAACATTCAAATCAGAGCCATACCACAATGATGGTGCAATGGGCCATATGAAAGGCGATCACCGCCACGTTCGGGGCCGCCAGCAGCGCTACCGTTTCGTGAGCGTGGAGAAGCTGGTCGAGGACTTTCTGGCCGACGTGGCGCGCGAAAGGAGTGAGTCGTGAGCAAGGTTCAGGTGCATGTGGGAAACCTCGATGACATGGGGCGGCGCTTCGTCGATGCGTGGCGCCGCGCCGAGCACGGCAAGGCGGTGCGCGAAACGCATGTGACGTTTCTCGATCTGGAGGCGATGCAGGCGACCCTGACGCCGCGCCGGCTGGAGCTGCTGCGGCATGTACGCCAGCACGGCGCCACGAACACGCGCGCGCTGGCCGACGCGCTGGGGCGTGACTACAAAAACGTGCATCAGGATGTGGCGGCGCTCGAAGCGGCTGGCCTGCTGATGCGTGAGGGCCGCAAGCTGATCGCGCCATGGGATGAAGTGCAGGCCAGCGTGATGCTGGCGTGACAGTCGACTGGGCGCCTGCGCCGTCGCAGATCATCGGATCTGGCAGGACGTGTAGCGCCCGAGCACGCCGGCAGGCGACCGCTTACGATCTTCGGCGGCGGCGTCAACGCTTTCTCGCGCTACGAAAATGGCAAGACCCAACCGCCCCTGGCGCTCGTCAAGCTGCTCAATGGAGGGGGAGTCGGCCGCTACCTGGAGTTCGTCCAGGCTATGCTCAACCCGGCGCATGAAGAGCACATCGCCATGTGGCGCTGGTGCGGCTGATGAAATTGGCGGCCAGAACTCAGGTTTCAGACCGGTAAGCCGTGCTCTTCACGACAGCAAGCAAACCCGCGTCCAGCGTCAACAGTTCCAAACCATGGTGCAGCGCTGTTGCCGCTATCAGCGCATCCGGCAATTTCACCTTGCGTGAACGGCGCAACTCGATCGCCACATCTTCCACGGGCGATGAAATGGCCAATTTAACGCCACTCATCGCGCAACTGCTGCTGTATGGCCGAGGGCGTGCCCGCGAAAGTGCTGGAGCCTTCCAGCCCCCCGCACAGGTCGCTCAGGCTGGTTGAACTCTCGACGCCGCCTGTGGCCTTTGCGTCACGCGCACGCAGGAATTCCGCAAAATCCAGCACCTCTGCGAGCAAGGGTTCCGGCAAGGTCCGGGCCGTTTCCCAAAGACGTTCAGCGGTGGTTGGCATGGTTCGCATCCTATTGATTCCGACGGCTTATCTTAGTCGGCCCTGCAAAATCCAAATCAGGCCGCCGCGAAGGCCGCTGCAGGCACCGCTCCCTCACCCCAACCTGCCTTTGCTCCTTCTCTCGCTTGGCGGGGAGAGGGCAGGGGTGAGGGGGCGTTCCACGGCCGTCCCATCCACTCGATCGTCTCTTCGTGCGTGGGATGGCTCCGATCGGCCACGGCCCACAGGAATGCCGCATAACCCGGTGGCCCGCCGCAGTCCACTTATCTTTCGAGGAAAGTTGTTCAAACAAGCGGGGCCACTTCTCTGCCTCCCAATTACTCAGGCAACGGCCAGCATTAAATGGCCAACGGGCTCTGTGGCGGGCTTCACCGTTATTTCAATGTCATAGCCAAGCCGATTCAGACAGTCCATCAGCTTGCGTTCAGACAAGTTAGAGAAATCGCCGCGCATCATGTCTGACACCTTTGGCTGGGTTATCCCCATGCGCTTGGCTGCTTCTTGCTGAGTCAGGCCCAGGCGACGCATGGCTTTTCTGATTTCGATCACCAAGCCAGTCTTGATCTTGAGCTTGTCCGCGTCAGGCACGCCAAGATCAGCATACACGTTGCCCGAACTGCGCAGCACTTCAACCCCGCCAATGACTCGTTTTTGCATCTCGTAACTCCTTTGCAAATGCCTCCGCCACTTTGAGCCTTGTGCGAATAATGTCCATATCCACCTCCAGCACACCGGCACCACCGAAGCCCTTGAGCACCTTGACCGCATCGTGCCGGTCTCCGGCCTGAGCAAGGGACAGCGCGTAACCGGAAGAACCGCCGCACATCGGCCGGCAATGCCATCAGGTCTTTGTGGCTGCTCGCTATCCATTCGAGCGGTTTTTCTTGGTCGGCCACGTTCAAATTATATATGAAGGAGTATAAACTCAGTCAGCCACCCGCTTCAAGCCCTCATCCAGCGACAGCGGCGGCGTCCAGCCCAGCAGGCGCCGGGTTTTTTCAATATCCAGTCGGCCCTGCAAAATTCAAATCAGGCCGCCGCGAAAGCCACTGCAGGCGCCGACCAGGTCAACCGGCCGGCGGGCGGACTGGCCGACTCAACCGTGGGCGTTGCGCAGTCGGATTGGCCATCGAGCCATCAACTCAGGCAGCCTGCCGCCCCCTCACCCCAACCCTCTCCCGCAAGCGAGAGAGGGAGCAAAGGCAGGTGGCAGGCAATGTGGCTCCCTCTCCACCGTACTCGGGGGAGAGGGCAGGGGCGAGGGGGCCGGCGCGTGTCAAGGTAGTTGTCGCCTCATTCATGCAGCCAACGGCTGTCTATCGGTGTAGCCCGAATGCGTCTTGATGATCGAGTCGCGTTCGGGGTTGAGCGTCACGGCGCCGACAGCATCGAAGCTCGCCCCGGGTGGCCTGAACCTGGTCATCTACAACGACATGCTGGTCGCGGAGGACACGCTTCAGGTGTACGACCCGACAGGGGCGTTGCCGAAGAATCA
>JBCKPE010000169.1:0-3390 GCA_038901875.1 Burkholderiaceae bacterium | reverse complement strand
CGCTCAAGGCGCGGGTGGTGGCATTCAACTTCTTCTACGGCAGCTTTCAGGCGATCAGGAACGTGGACATGCCGCTGTACGAAAATCGCGTCACCGCATTGATCGGCCCCTCCGGCTGTGGCAAGTCCACGCTGCTGCGCTCGTTCAACCGGATGCACGACCTGTACGACGGCAACCGCTACGAAGGCCGGCTTGAGATGTTTCCCGACAACATCAACCTGCTGGCGCCGGAGGTGGATCCGATCGAGGTCCGAATGCGCATTGGCATGGTGTTCCAGAAACCCAATCCGTTTCCGAAATCGATTTACGAGAATGTCGCCTTTGGCCTGCGCGTTCGAGGCGAGGGGAATCGGTCCGTGCTTGAGGACAAGGTTGAGGTCGCGCTTCGACGGGCTGCATTGTGGAACGAGGTCAGCAGCCGTCTTCAGGAAAGTGCCTTTGCTCTCTCCGGCGGCCAGCAGCAACGCTTGTGTATCGCACGGGCGCTGGCCACGGGCCCCGAGATCATGCTGTTTGACGAACCCACCTCGGCGCTCGATCCGATCGCCGCCGGCCGCATCGAAGAACTGATCGGAGAATTGAAGAAGAAGATCACGATCCTGATCGTCACGCACAACATGCAGCAGGCGGCGCGGGTATCTGACTTCACGGCCTACATGTACCTGGGCGAGCTGATGGAATACGGCGAGACCGAGCAGATCTTCTTCAAGCCCAAGCGCAAGGAGACTGAGGACTACATCACCGGCCGCTTCGGCTGAGGAGACAATATGCCCCCCGAAAAACACCTGTCTTCACAGTTCGACGCCGAGCTCAATGCCGTGTCATCCCGTGCCATGGAGCTCGGCGGTCTGGTCGAGGCCCAGATGCGCCAGGCCATCCATGCGCTGTCGCATCTGAGCGTCGAGGCGGCCAACGATGTCCAGGCCGCCGAAACCCGCGTCAACGCGCTGGAGCTCGAGATTGACCGCGAGATTTCGTCCATCATCGCGCGGCGGCAGCCTACTGCCGGAGATTTGCGGTTGCTGATGGCCATCTCCAAGATGACCGCCAACCTCGAACGGGTCGGCGACGAGGCGAAAAAGATGGCGCGCATGGTGCTATCCATCATCGACAAGGGTTCGGCCCGCCTGCTGCCTTCGGCCGACCTGCGGCTGGTCTCGGAACTGGCGTCCGGGCTGCTGCGCAAGTCGCTCGACGCCTTCGCTCGGCTCGACACCGTCGCCGCGCTGTCGATCCTGAAGGAAGACGATGCGATCGACCGCGAGTTCGACGGTTATGTGCGCAAGCTGGTCACCTACATGATGGAAGACCCGCGCACCATCTCGTCCTGTCTTGATCTGCTGTTTCTGGCCAAGGCGATCGAGCGCATCGGCGACCATGCCAAGAACATCGCCGAGTTCACCATTTATGTGGTCAAGGGCGCCGACGTGCGCCATGCGCCGCTGGCCCAGGTGGAGTCGGCCGTCAAGTGAAGCTCAGCCCCAAGGTATTGATCGTCGAGGATGAGCCGGCCATCGCCGAACTGCTGTCCGTCAACCTGCGCCACAACGGTTTTGAGCCGCTTTGGGCGGCGGACGCCGAGGCCGCTCAGCGCGAGATCGACGCCGTGTTGCCGGACCTGATCCTGCTGGATTGGATGTTGCCGGGGCAGAGCGGGCTTTCGCTGGCGCGCAAGTGGCGCGCCGATGCGCGCACCAAGGGGCTGCCGATCCTGATGCTCACCGCGCGCGGCGACGAGCCCGACCGGGTCGCCGGGCTGGACGCCGGCGCCGACGACTACATCGCCAAACCGTTTTCCACCCGGGAGTTGATGGCGCGCATGCGCGCCGTGCTGCGGCGGCGCAAACCCGAACATGCGCTGGCCAGCGTGACGCTCGGCGAGCTGACGCTGGATGCTGCGACGCACCGAGTCAGCCATGCCGGACAGCCGCTCAAGCTGGGACCCACCGAGTTCAAGCTGCTGCAGTACCTGATGGCGCATCCGGAACGGGTGCACAGCCGCCCGCAACTACTCGACAAGGTCTGGGGTGACCATGTCTTCATTGAAGAGCGCACGGTGGACGTGCACATCAAGCGGCTGCGCGAGGCGCTGGGCGAGGCCGGGGCCATGGTCGAGACGGTGCGTGGTGCCGGTTACCGCCTGACGGCTCCGCAGGGGGTCGCGCGCGCCTGACCGCGCCGCCGGCCATCGCCCAGGCCCGACGCGCGGACCGGGACAGCAACGACAATCACGGCGACCAAGACTGTTCTCCATGGGCGGACGATTTTTCCTGTTGCTGACGTTTCAGCTGAGCGGCCTGTCGCTGGGCTGGTACGCGCTGGGTCCCTGGGGCGCCACGGGCGGCGCGTTGCTGGCCGCGCTGCTGTGGCTGGCGCTGGACAGCGTCGCGGCGAATCGCCTGCTGCGCTGGTTGAAATTGGGCGCCGCCGGAGACGCGGCGGACCTGCGCGGCGGCCCCTGGGGCGAGGCGGGCGAACGCATGCGCAAGCTGCTGCGGCTGTCCGAGCAGGAACGCCGTGCCAGTGATGCGCGCTTGCAGGACTTTCTTGCGGCGATCCAGGCCTCACCTAATGGCGTGGTTCTGCTGGATGCGCATGGCCGCATCGAGTGGTGCAACCAGACGGCGGCACAGCATATGGGGTTCGACGCGCAACGCGATGCCATGCAACTGATCGGCAACCTGGTGCGCGAACCATCCTTCACCGCCTACCTGGCGGGCGGCGACTACGCATCCGATCTGGTGATTCCCGGGCGGGACCACAGCGAGAGCCGTCCGGTGCGCATCGCTTTGCAGTTGCACGCCTATGGCGAGGGCCGGCGCCTGCTGCTGTCGCTTGACGTGACGAGTGTCGAGCAGGCAGAGGCAATGCGGCGCGACTTCGTGGCCAACGTGTCCCATGAGATACGAACGCCCTTGACGGTGTTGTCCGGCTTTGTCGAAACCCTGCAAAGCCTCGCGCTGGACAAACGCGAACGCAGCCGCTACCTGACGATGATGGCCCAGCAGTCGTCGCGCATGCAAACCCTGGTGGACGACTTGCTGACGCTTTCCAGGCTGGAAGGGAGCCCGCCCCCGAGCCTGGACCATTGGATCGCGCTTGGCCCCTTGCTGGCGCGTTGCGAGGCCGATGCCAGGTCGCTGGTCACCATGTCCGTACTGGACGATGCACCGTCCCATCAACTTCATTTTGAGTTTGACGGGAATCTGATTCAAAATGCCCGCCTGGATGGCTCAAGTTATGAGTTGCTCAGCGCGTTTTCCAATTTGATCAGCAACGCGATTCGCTACACGCCGGCGGGTGGCAGGGTCGATGTCGCCTGGATCGAACAGGAAAGTGGCGAGGCCATTTTTGAAGTGCGTGACAACGGCCCTGGCATCGCCGCCGCGC
>JBCKPE010000168.1:0-3418 GCA_038901875.1 Burkholderiaceae bacterium | reverse complement strand
GGGAAGACCTGCGCGGACGGCAGCGGGCGCGCGGGGCCAGCGCACCGTGATGAATTTCAAGCTGGATGTGCTGGATTCGGGTGATCTGCTGGGGCGCCTTGGCATGAAGGACGTGGTGCGCAAGGGCAAGGGCAGGATCGAGGGGCAGATTGCATGGCTGGGTTCACCGCTCCAGATGGACTATGCAAGCATGCGCGGTCAGTTCAACGTTGGATTTGAGTCTGGGCAGTTTCTGAAAGCCGATCCGGGGATCGCTAAATTGTTGGGCGTGTTGAGCTTGCAGGCTCTGCCGCGCCGCCTGGCGCTGGACTTTCGGGATGTTTTTTCGGAAGGATTCGCCTTTGATTTCGTGCGCGGCGACGTCAAGATAGAGCAGGGCGTGGCCACCACCAACAACCTGCAGATGAAGGGCATCAGCGCTGCGGTATTGATGGAGGGTCGCGCCGACATCGCGCGCGAAACACAGGACATCTCGGTCGTTGTGGTGCCGGAGATCAATGCTGGAACCCTGTCGCTGGTTGCGACTGCAATCAACCCGGCGATTGGAATTGGCAGCTTTCTGGCGCAACTCTTTCTGCGCCGGCCATTGATCCAGGCCGGCACGCAGGAGTTCCGCATCGATGGCAGCTGGGCCGACCCGCGTGTGACGCGCCTGGAACGTGGCCGCCATGTGGCGCAGCCGGCCGAGGCATCCGCGACCGAAGGCAAATGAGGAGAATGTCTTGAAAGTCGCCGCGATTCAAATGGTCTCGACCCCGGAACTTGGCGAGAACCTGGACCGTGCCGGGGCTCTTCTTGCTCAGGCCGCTGCGCAAGGCGCCGAACTGGCGGTGTTGCCCGAGTACTTCTGCCAACTTGGGACGGCCGAGAGCGACAAACTGCAGATTCAGGAGAGCTTCGGTCAGGGGCCGATTCAAGACTTTCTGGCGCGGGTGGCGCGCGATCTGAAGCTCTGCATCGTTGGTGGAACGCTGCCGCTCTCATCCGGGTCGGCGCATCGGGTCCGCAACTGCTCGCTGGCCTTCGCGCCGGACGGGCAATGCGTGGCGCGCTACGACAAGGTCCACCTGTTCAGTTTTGACAATGGTCAGGAGCGCTACGATGAAGCGCGCGGCGTCGAGCCCGGGACATCGGTGGTGACGTTTGCCCTGCCCTCGCGCGATGGCCATCAGTGGTGCATCGGAATGAGCGTTTGTTACGACATCCGGTTCCCCGAGCTGTACCGGAAAGCCGTCCAGGCCGGAGCGCAACTTGTGTTGGTGCCAAGCGCCTTCACCTACACCACCGGGCAAGCGCATTGGGAGCCCTTGCTGCGGGCCCGAGCGATCGAGAACCTATGCTTTCTGATGGCTCCGGCCCAGGGCGGGCGGCACCGCAATGGCCGGCGCACCTGGGGCCATTCCATGATCGTCGATCCTTGGGGCGCGGTGTTGGGCACGCTAGACGAGGGCGAGGGGGTTGTTCTTGCCGAATTGAACATGGCGCAGTTGGAAAAGTGCCGCGCGCAGTTGCCGGCGCTGGAGCACCGGGTGCTGTGATGGGGTCGATTCCGGGATATCTCCCAGCGTTGCTTCGACCCGTCGTCGGCAGGCGTAGCGATGCGGGTCATGCCGAGCAACCCTAGGGCGAGCCGTCCGGCGGGCCGGATTCCTGCTTGGGGACCTCTTTCTCCTGGGCCTTGGTCGGAGCGCTCCATTCGCCGCGTTTTCGTCCCGAGAACATGGTCCACCAGACGATCAGCAGCAGAATGAGCAGTGCGCCCAGCGCCTCAAGCAGCAAAAGCATCATGCCCTGGATTCCTGGTTACCTGTTCAGCCTCATTCTGGGAACCCTGATTGCCATCCCGAGTGAAGTTGTGTTTGCCCAGGCCGCGCCACAGCAGGGCGCGACCCCGCCAGCCGGATCACTGGAGTCCGGTTTTCCCGCCGCTGCCGAGCCACCCATGCCAGTGACAGTGCGCCGCCGCAACGGACGCTGGGTTGCGGTGAGATGGGCCGAACTACCCGGTTTTCAGGAGGACTCCACTTCGGACGCCTGGAATGCCTGGGTTCTGAGCTGCGAGCGCCCCCCCGTGGCCTTTGTACCGCACTGCGGCGACATCCGGAGGCTCAGCATCGGCTCCGAGTTGGAGCAGCGGGCCTGGATGGTGCGACAGCTCCAACCCTATCGCGTTGAATCGGCGCAGGGAAGTCCCGATGGCCTGCTGACCGGATACTTCGAGCCGGTGCTCGAAGCGTCGCGGCAGTTCAGTGCGAGCTTTCCCGTTCCACTGTATCGACCGCCGGCCAATCTGCCGAGAAACGCCCCCTGGTTCAGCCGCCAGGAAATCGATACCCTGCCCGAAGCCCGGGCCGCGCTTCAGGGCCGGGAGCTTGCCTGGCTGGCGAGCCCGATCGACGCGCTGATTCTGCATATCCAGGGTTCGGGCCGGCTACGGATTGCCGAAGCCGATGGTTCCACCCAAGTTGTCCGGTTCTCCTTTACAGCAACGAACAATCATCCCTATCGGAGCGTTGGCAGGTGGCTGCTTGATCAGGGACAGATTCGCGAGGCATCCTGGGGCGCGATCAAGGCTTGGGCCATGCAGAATCCGCGGCAACTGAATGAAATGCTATGGAGCAATCCGAGGGTGGTCTTTTTTCGGGAGGAGGCCATCAGCGGCATCAATACCGTCCGCGGTCCCAGGGGTGCACAGGGCGTTGAGCTGACGCCCGGACGATCGATCGCCGTCGACCGCGACAGCATCCCTTACGGAACGCCGGTCTGGATGGTGTCCCAGGGCACGGGACTTTCCCTGCGCCGGCTGGTGCTGGCGCAGGATACCGGAAGCGCCATTGTTGGCGCGGTGCGCGCCGACTATTTCACCGGTTGGGGTGAGGAAGCGCAGGAGCTCGCTGGCAGGATCAAACACGGGCTGCAGCTATGGGTACTTTGGCCCAAGGGAACAATGCCGCCTTAGGGCCGGGTCGGGGCGGCAAAAGCCGGTCGAACCTACCCTGTGGACGCACTGCGCCGGGCTCGTCTTTTGGAGGAAACGTGCTATATTCCCCGGTTCGCTGGAGGGGTGCCCGAGCGGCTAAAGGGGGCAGACTGTAAATCTGTTGGCTTACGCCTACGCTGGTTCGAATCCAGCCTCCTCCACCAGGGCCGGTAGCAGTATGAGCGTTTGGAACGTGGATCGGGGCCATTCCTCTGGGGGTCGCCCTGATTGCGGCGGTGCGGGAGTAGTTCAATGGTAGAACCCTAGCCTTCCAAGCTAATGACGCGGGTTCGATTCCCGTCTCCCGCTCCATGAATGTCAAGTTGGGTTGAGAAGTGATGAGGCAGGCCCATGTGGCTCAGTGGCAGAGCACTCCCTTGGTAAGGGAGAGGTCGCGGGTCCGATTCCCGCCATGGGCACCATTCATGGGTCGTGATC
>JBCKPE010000167.1:0-3433 GCA_038901875.1 Burkholderiaceae bacterium | reverse complement strand
CGATCCCACTGGCTCCACTTGCGCCGAACGATTTTCAGCGCTTCGTGCAGGAGTCGGTCGGCAGGAGCCTGCCGCTGTTTGGCATCGAATTTTTCGAGAATGCCCAGGCCGCGCTTGGCGCGGCCAATCCATTTGCCCCGGTGCAGAACTCGCCGGTCAGCTCAGACTACCAACTTGGCCCGGGCGACGAGGTGTTGATCCGCGGTTGGGGCTCGATCGACATCGACGTGCGCGAAGTCATCGACCGCAACGGCTTCATTGCCATTCCCCTCGTCGGCACGGTGCAGCTCTCCGGCGTCAAGGCGGCGCAAGCCGAGAGCGCGATACGCGGCGCCATCAGCAGATATTTCCGCAACTTCGAGTTGAATGTGACGTTCGGCCAGTCGCGTTCCATCACGGTTTACGTGGTAGGCCAGGCGCGCCGGCCCGGCACCTACTTCCTGAGCAGCATGTCCACCTTGGTCAGCGCGCTGTTCGCCAGCGGCGGCCCCAGCGCGAATGGCTCGATGCGCCGGGTCCAGTTGAAGCGCGGCAACGCCGTTGTGACCGAAATCGACCTGTACGGGTTTCTGGCCCAGGGCGACAAGTCCAGGGACGTCAAGCTGCAGGACGGCGACGTGGTCGTGATACCGGCCGCGTTTGGGCATGTCGCGCTGACCGGCAGAGTTGGGGTTCCCGGCGTCTACGAACTCAAGGGCGAAGGCGAGGCGCTGCAAGACCTGCTCGCCATGGCCGGTGGGCTGCCGGTGGTGGCGGACCCGCGACGCGCCTACCTCGAGCGCATCGCGCCCGGGCAGCAGCAGCCGCGAAGAGTCGAAGAATTCGCGCTCGATGCGGCCGGGCTCAAGAAAACCCTGCAGCGCGGCGACCTGTTGACCGTGTTGCCGATGACCTCGGAGTTTTCCAATGCCGTTGTTTTACGCGGGAACGTCAGTCAAGCGGTGCGCATGCCTTGGCGCGACGGCTTACGCATCCGGGATCTGATTCCCAGCCGTGACATATTGATCAGCCCCGGGTCGGTTCGCAGGCAGAACGAAATCCTGCTCAGTCCGGCCGAACGCATTCGGTCTGCAAGTGCCAACGTCGACGCTGCGGCCACGGCAGGTAATGACGTACCTCGCGAAGCGCGCGACACCGCCGATTCGCTCGCTGACCGCATCGGCAACCTGATTGAGCAGGTCAACTTCGACTACGCGGTGGTCGAGCGCCTGTTGCGCACCGACCTGACGGTCCAGCTTATCTCCTTCAATTTGGGGCGGGTGCTTGCCAACGCCGCCGATCCTGACAATCTGCTGCTGCAACCCGGTGACGTGGTGACCGTGTTCTCGGTCAACGATGTGCGCGTGCCGGTCGCCAAGCGCCGCGTCTATGTGCGGATCGAGGGCGAGGTGGCCAACCCCGGGATTTATCAGTTGGCGCCAGGAGACACGATACAGACCCTGGTGGACCGGGCCGGTGGCTTGACGCGCGACGCCTACCTGTTCGGTTCCGGGTTTTTCCGCGAGGAAGTGCGCAAGAGCCAGGCCGAGAACCTGGAGAAACTGTTGCGACGGCTTGAGTCCGAATCGGCGGGCAGCCTCGCGCAAGCGGCGCAAAGCCTGGGTGCCGGCGCGGACACCAACCCGGCCGCCGTCCAGGCACGTGTCCTGGCGACTCAACAAGCACAGCGCCAGGCGCTGGACCGCCTGCGCTCATTAAAGCCCTCGGGCCGCATCGCCCTTGACATTCCGCCGTCTGGCAACAATGTTATCGCGCAAATGCCGTCACTTCGGGTTGAAACCGGTGACCGCCTGCTCATTCCCAATCGCCCCGACTTTGTTTATGTGTTCGGTTCGGTCAATACCGAGTCGGCGCTGATCTACAGGCCCGGCAAGACGGTGGTGGACTATCTGGAACAGGCCGGTCTGAGCGGCGGCTCGGATCGCGACAACATCATCCTGGTTCGTGCCGACGGCAGCGCGATGACCAACAGCAGCAACTGGAGCAACACCGTGCTGCGCACCGTCGTGATGCCGGGCGACACCCTGGTGCTGCCCGAGAAACTGGACCGCGAGACCTCCTGGAGCTTCATCGTCCGCAACACCAGGGACATCACCCAGATCTTCTATCAGCTCGGTCTCAGCGCTGCGGCCCTCAAGACGTTGCGCCAGTGACGACGGCAGCCGGCCGGCCGGTTTGACCCCTGAACCCACCCATACGACATGCAAGAAACTGAAAACAACCCTGCCGACGAACAGGAGATCAGCCTGCTTGACCTCTTGATTTCTCTTGGCGAAGGCAAGTGGATGATTGCGGGCCTAACTTCTCTTTGCGCCCTGCTGGGCGTGGCTGTAGCCCTGCTGCTGCCGCCGATGTTTACCGGCAAGACTGTTCTGATGCCGCCACAGCAGCAGCAAAGCGCGGCGGCGAGCGCATTGGCAAGCTTGGGCGGTCTCGCCGGACTGGCGGGACTGGCGACTGGAATCAAAAGCCCGGATGACACCTACGTCGCCTTGCTGAAAAGCGATCGACTCACCGACGTGCTGATCAAGGCGTTTGACCTGAAGAATCGGTACGAGAGCAAGTACCTGGCTGACGCACGTAAAGAGTTCGCTTCGAACACTCGGGTGACAGCGGACAAGAAGTCCGGCCTGATCACGGTCGAAGTCGATGACAAGGATCCCGGCGTCGCGGCAAACATGGCCAACCGCTACGTCGAAGAGTTGCGCAAGTTGCTGGGAACCCTGGCGGTGACCGAGGCGCAGCAAAGGCGCACCTTTTTCGAGCAACAGGTAACGCGCGGCAAGGAGCAGTTGGCCCAAGCCGAGTTCAGCTTCAAACAGGCGCAGCAGAAGAGCGGCATGCAGGTGACCCAGGCGCTGGCCGAATCCGGAGTCCGCGCCAGCGTGGAGCTGCGGGTGCAAATCGCCAGCCGCGAGGTCCAGGTCGGCGCGCTGCGTGGCACCTACGCCACAGCGCAGAACCCGGACGTGATCCGCCTGACCAGTGAGCTGTCTGCCTTGCGTGGGCAGCTTGATCGGCTTGAAAAAGGCAGCCAGGCCAATTCGTCCCCGGCCCAGGGCGCGGCGGCGCCAACCAAGTCGAATGCAGATGGCCAGGAGGCGGTGCGCGCCTACCGCGACGTCAAGGTGCAGGAGGCGATTCTGGAAGTCATGGTGCGCCAGTATGAACTGGCCCGGGTTGACGAGGCGCGCGAGGGGCCCCTGGTACAGCAGGTTGATGTCGCCAGACCGGCGGAACGTAGAACCTCACCCAAACGCACACTGATCGTGGCAGTCAGCCTGCTGCTAGGGTTTTTACTAGGCACTGTCTTTGTTCTGGTCCGTTCCTCCTGGCGGAATGCGAGCCGCGATGGCGAGACGGCGGGCAAAATGCAAAGCCTGCGAAAGGCTTGGCGACTCGGAAGAAGCTAGCACCAAAAGGTCCTGCACGG
>JBCKPE010000166.1:0-3495 GCA_038901875.1 Burkholderiaceae bacterium | reverse complement strand
CTTATGGAGACCGTATGATCGACCCCGCCGGGGAGTTGCTGCGCGACTGGCTGCTGCGTCAGCTCGACGCCGAGCGCGGCGCCTGGCTCGATGCGCAGCGGGCAGTGCTCGCACAGGACGCTGCGGACGCGGCGCTCGACGCAGTTCTCGACACGTCGCTAAACATGATTCCGCGGCGGCTCGGCAAAACCAAGCTTGCGCTCACCGACGCCGATTTCGCCGCGGCCAGTCGCGCCGTCGAGGGATGGGACCCGCGCGGCTGGACCGTGACCGATGCCGCGCGCATCCTGCTGTTGAGCGGATTGCGGGGCGCGGGGAAGCCCTTCGCGGAGCGCTTTCGCACCCTCTGCCGGACCGCAGACATGGCCGAACTGGTAACCTTGTATCGCGGTCTGCCGTTGTACCCGGATCCGGCGGCGCTCGAGGAGCAGGTCGCGGAGGGCTTGCGCAGCAACATGCGCGCGGTGTTCGAGGCGATCGTCCACAACAATCCCTACCCGAAGGCGCATTTCGACGACCACCGCTGGAACCATATGGTGCTCAAGGCGCTGTTCATCGGCAGCCCGCTTGCGCCGGTCCAGGGGCTGGACGAGCGTGCCAACCCGGAGCTTGCGCGTATCATGTGCGACTTCGCCCACGAGCGCTGGGCGGCCGGTCGTCCGGCTCCGTTCGAGATCTGGCGCTGCGTCGGCCCGTTCGCTGAAGGGCGGGCGATAGATGATCTGGCGCGGCTGCTGTCGGGCGGCGAGGCCATCGAGCGGCACGCCGCGGCGCTCGCCCTTGCGGCCAGTCCGGACCGCAGGGCGGCGCAGGTGCTGCAGGAAGTCCCGGCGCTCGCCGGCGACATTTCCCGCAGCAAGCTCACATGGGCAATGCTGTCTTGATCGCGACACCGCGGCGATGGGATGTTTGAGTACACTAACCGAATGGAGGGTTCTTGGCATGATGCTCATTGATCCGCACGCGCACATGATTTCGCGAACCACGGACGACTACGAAGCCATGGCAGGGGCCGGTGTGGTGGCGGTCATCGAGCCGGCGTTCTGGCTCGGCCAGCCACGCACCAATGTCGGTTCGTACCTCGACTACCTGTCCTCGATCGTCGGCTTCGAGCGCTTCCGGGCGAGCCAGTTCGGCATCCGCCACTACTGCACCATCGGGCTCAATTCCAAGGAAGCCAACAACGTGGAGCTGGCCGAAGGGGTGATGGAACTCATCCCGCGCTTCGCCCTCAAGGAGGGCGTCGTCGCCATCGGCGAGATCGGCTACGACGAGCAGACGCCGCTCGAGGATAAGTACTTCCGCCTTCAGATCGAGCTGGCCAAGAAGCTCGACCTGCCGGTCATGATCCATACCCCCCATCGCGACAAGAAACGGGGCACCTCGCGCTCGATGGACGTGTGCGACGAGCACGGCCTCGATCCGGCCAAGGTGGTGGTCGACCACAACAACGAGGAAACGGTGCGCGAGACGCTCGATCGCGGCTACTGGGCGGCGTTCTCCATCTACCCCAGCACCAAGATGGGGAGCGCGCGCATGGTGGAGATCCTGCGGCAGTACGGCGCCAAGCGAATCATCGTCGATTCCGCCTGCGATTGGGGGATCTCCGAGCCCCTGGGCGTCGCCAAGACAGCGATGCTGGCGCTGCAGCAAGGCATCGCGCAGGAGCAGGTCCGGCTCGCTTGCTACCAGAACGCGCTGGATGCCTACGGGCAGAGCGGCCAGATGAAGGAAGAGGATTGGCTCAATCCGGAGGCCATTGACCAACGCGCCGTCTTTGAAGGAAACTCCATCCTGCGCGGCGGCCGGGAACCGCGCGTGGAGGAGCCGAAGAGCCGGCGCACGATGGACGATCTGATCATTGAGTAGCACACCTGCATTTTCTAGCCCCTGCGGTTTGCGTAGTGCGGCAATGAGAGCGGGCCGCCGTGATTTTGGCAAACCGGGGTTATTGTGGTATGGTCGCTCCTCCTTTCGCAAGCAAGGGGGAGGATGTCGCCATGGACGGGGGGAGCGCCGACAATCGACCGTCCGTGGCCATTACGAAGCAGAAGCGATGATTACACGGCGCATAGTGTTGCCCGCTCGGCGGTGAATGCGGTCGGGCGGTTGCCTTAATCTCGGAAGGACACAATTATGAAGATCGAAATCGCGAAGATCGGAAGGATGCTGTCTGCTGCCGCGCTGCTCGCCTTGGCTGGCGAGACGGCGATTGCGCAGAGCACGAAAATCAGGCTGGAGCCTCTGGTCACGGCGGTGAATGCGCCGCTTGCCATGGTCCAGCCGCCCGGCGACAAACGAATGTTCATCATCGAGCAGTTCGGCCGCGTGCGCATCCTGGAGGGCGGTAAATTGCGGCCGACGCCGTTCCTCGACATCCGCAGCAAAATTCCCAAACTGATTCCTGATTTCGACGAGCGCGGCCTGCTCGGTATCGCGTTCCATCCGAAATACAAGGAGAACGGGAAGTTCTACATCGCCTACAGCGCGCACCTGGACTTCGGCGCGGATCTGGGCCAGATGCTGTGGTACTCGCACAGCAACGTGGTCGAGGAGTACACCGTCTCGAAGAACGACCCCAACACGGCGGATCCAAGCACGGCGCGCCGGATCCTGTCGACGCCCTGGCCGCAGTTCAACCACAACGGCCACTGGATCGGCTTCGGGCCGGACGCCAAGCTGTACGTCTCGATGGGCGACGGCGGCTACGCCAACGACTGGGGCATCGGCCACAACGTCACCATCGGCAATGGGCAGGACCTCTCGACCGTTCTCGGCAAGATGCTGCGCATCGATGTGGATGCCCGCACCGACGGCAAGCCCTACGGAGTCCCTTCCGACAACCCGTTCGTCGGCAAGAAGGACGTCAAGCCCGAGATCTGGGCCTACGGCCTGCGCAATCCGTGGCGCTGCTCGTTCGACACCGGCAGCGGCGCGCTGTTCTGCGCCGACGTGCAGCAGGACAGCTACGAGGAAGTCAACATCATCGCCAAAGGCCAGAACTTCGGCTGGCGCCGCATGGAGGGGACGCGCTGCTTCGACTACACCAAGCCCGCCGATCACCCGGCGACGTGCGACAAGTCCGGCATCACCCCCCCGATCCTCGAATACAACAACTGCTCTGCCAAGCCCGAAGGCTGCAAGGGGATCTCGGTGACGGGCGGTTACGTGTACCAAGGCAAGGTCGCGGCCTGGAAAGGCAAGTACATCTTCGGCGACTGGAGCAAGTCCTTCGCCGAGATGGACGGCCAGATCTTCTTCGCCACCAAGGGGTCGGACGGCAAGTGGAGCATGGAGACCACCGAAGTGACCGGCATGACGGGCAAGAAGCCCTACGTGCTGGCCTTTGCCCAGGACAGTAGCGGCGAAGTCTATGTCTTGACGTCCATCACGACCGGTCCGAACGGGTCACTGGACACGATCTACAAGATCGTACCGGCGCAGTAGCCCTGCACCGCACTGCATCGCCGCCGGCGCGCAATGCGCGCCGGCGGA
>JBCKPE010000165.1:0-3535 GCA_038901875.1 Burkholderiaceae bacterium | reverse complement strand
CCCGAACAGTACACCGCTGAAAGAATTTTGTCCAGTAACTGTAACTTGTTGACATCTGGGAATTTGTGTCGAAGAACCTGAAAACCCGCCCCGGTTAGCGCGTTGTGCCCGGGGCATGAACACTCCGCTGGTGAACTCCGGACCGTTGTCTGTCCGCACGGCCATCGAATAACCACGGAACTGCGCGGCGTGGTCCAGCAGGCGCGTCACATATCGTCCAGAGAGCGCCGAGGATGGCGGCGTCAATTCGCATAAGTTTCGATTTGATCTACCAAATGGCATACAGAAGAAAAATATGCCTTGAAAGTGGCGTATTTGCTATTGATTTGGCGGAAAAGACGGGATTTATTTTCAGGGATCAAAGTGCAACGATTCGATCCCAGTGCTAGCCCGGTGCTAGCCCGAAAAAAAGCCGCTATGAATTAGATAGCGGACTTTCCTTTACTGGCATGGTGCCGGAGAGATGAATCGAACACCCGACCTTCTCATTACGAATGAGCTGCTCTACCGACTGAGCTACACCGGCTTTGCCCAAAATTTTAGCAGCATTGCCTGCTGCACTCAGCGCTACCGCAATGCAAACGCCGGCAGTTTCCTGGCAACGGCGACGTTCTTCAGCGTCACATAAACTGGCAGGCCATTCTTGTACTTCGGCGCGTCTTCGCCCTGGATCAGCGGCGTCAAATAGCGCTTGCATTTGGCTGTGATGCCGTAGCCGTCGGCGCTGATGAAGTCGCGCGGCATCAACTTCTCGACGTTGGCGACCTGGGCCAGCGGCGCCATGCCGATTCGGTACTTGTAGGGTGCGTCGCTGATGCGCTCGATCGTCGGCATCACGGCGTTGTGGCCTTGCAGGGCCAGTTGCACCGCCTTCCTGCCGACTTCATAGGCCTGCTTCACGTCGGTTTTGGACGCAATGTGGCGCGCCGCGCGCTGCAGATAGTCGGCCACCGCCCAGTGAAACTTGTGGCCGAGCGCCTGCTTGATCATGTTGGCCACCACCGGCGCCGCGCCGCCGAGTTGCGCGTGGCCGAAGGCGTCGCGTGTGCCTTGTTCCGCGAGAAACTGGCCGTCCGGATAGTGGCAGCCTTCGGACACCACCACCGAGCAGTAGCCATGCTGCTTGACCAGCGCATCGACCTTGGCGATGAACTTCTTCTCGTTGAACTCGATTTCCGGGAACAGGATGACCACCGGAATGCCATGATCTTCGACCAGGCCACCGGCGGCGGCGATCCAGCCAGCGTGCCGCCCCATCACCTCGATGACGAACACCTTGGTCGACGTCAGCGCCATGGAGCGCACGTCGAACGAGGCTTCCAGCGTGGACAGCGCGACGTACTTGGCGACCGAGCCGAAGCCGGGGCAGCAGTCGGTCAGGGGCAGGTCGTTGTCGACCGTCTTGGGCACATGGATCGCCTGGAGCGGGTAACCCATGGCCTCGGACAACTGGCTGACCTTGTAGCAGGTGTCGGCAGAGTCGCCACCGCCGTTGTAGAAAAAGTAGCCGACGTTGTGCGCCTTGAATACCTCGATCAGGCGTTCGTATTCGCGCCGGCTCGCTTCGAGCGACTTAAGCTTGTAGCGGCACGAGCCGAAGGCGCCCGCCGGCGTGTAGCGCAGCGCCGCAATGGCGCTGACGGACTCCTTGCTGGTGTCGATCAGGTCCTCGGTCAACGCGCCGATGATGCCGTTGCGGCCGGCGTAGACCTTGCCTATCTTGTCCTTGTTGGCGCGCGCGGTCTCGATCACGCCGCAAGCCGATGCGTTGATGACGGCGGTGACGCCGCCCGATTGCGCATAGAACGCGTTCTTCTTGCCCATGTTGCTTTCCCTCGTTGCCGGGATGGAATTAATCGGCCAACGCGCGGGACACCACCTCGCGCACGTCGTTGCTCAGGTCGCTGCGGCCGGCCACGCGTTTGATCGCTTCCTGCGCGGCGCTGCGGTAGGGTTCCACCAGCTTCTTCCAGCGGTCCATGGCGCGCGCCAGGCGTGCCGCAACCTGCGGATTGAAGGCGTCGAGCTCGATGACACGCTCGCTCCAGAAAACGTAGCCGGCGGCGTCTTGGCGGTGAAAGGCACCAGGATTGGCGCTGCAATAGCTGAAGATCAGGCTGCGCGCCCGATTCGGGTTGCGCAGGTTGAAGTCGGGATGCCGCATGAGCTGGCGCACGGCAGTCAGCACCTGCCCGTTGCGGTCCGGCGCGCCCGCCTGCAGCGCAAACCATTTGTCCAGCACCAGGGCCTCGTTCTTGAACATCGAGTGAAACCACGCAAGCGCTTGCGTCGCAAGCGGGTGCTGGCAGGAAACCAATGCGGCCAGCGCATTGAATCGGTCCGTCATGTTGCGCGCGTCCTTGAAACGCTGCATGGCGTGCGCCGGCCACTCTGCCGCGGTTTCTGTCTGCTGGCCCTGAACCCGGTCAGCCAGGCAGAGCTGGGACAGTGCCATGCCGGCCAGGGCGCGGCGTCCACGGGCAACGGTCGCACCCGGCGCACCGGATGCGTCGCCGCTGTATTGCTGCCAGGCCCAGACCCAGTCACCGTGCAAGGCGCTGGCAAGCTGTTCACGCATGGCTTCGCGCACGGCATGGATGCGTTGCGGGTCGACCTGCTCCACTTGCTCGGCGATGTAGCTTTCCGACGGCAGGGTCAACGCCAGTTCCTTGAACGCCGGGTCCAGTTCTGGGTGGCGCAGGATGGAGCGCATGGCCTCGAGGTAGGGCGCGTCAAGCCCGGCTGCTCCGGCATCGCCCTCGGAGTTGATGGCAGACAGCGCGCGCGCCAGACCGAGCCGCTGCGCCGCCTCCCAGCGATTGAACGCGTCGCTGTCGTGCGCCAGCAGCGTCAGCAGCTCGGCGTCGCTGTAGCTGTAGCGCAGAATCACCGGCGCGCTGAAGCCGCGCAGCAGCGAGGGGACCGGCGGCGCGTCGAGATTCTGAAAAGTGAAGGTTGCGCTGGGTTGCGTTAGCACCAGGATCCGGGTCAGGCCCGGCGCGGGGTTTTCGTCCGCGAGTTGCAGTGGCAACTCGCGCCCGAGCTGGTCCAGCAGCCCGAGTGCCAGTGGTATCACGAACGCTTGCTTTTCCGGCTGCCCGGGTGTCGCCGGGCAAGTCTGCTCAAGCGTCAAGCGGTAGTTGCGCGTTGCTGCGTCGTAGCTGCCGCTGGCCTGCAGCACCGGGGTGCCGGCCTGGCTGTACCAGCGCTTGAACTGTGGCAGCAAACGCGCCAGGGCCGAGTCGGGGTTGGCGTCGGCGACGGCCTGCGCGAAATCGTCGCAGGTGACGGCCCGGCCGTCGTGCCGCTCAAAGTACAGCGTCATGCCTTTCGCAAAGCCCTCCCTGCCGACCAGGGTTTGCATCATGCGCACGACTTCCGCTCCCTTCTCATAGACCGTCATCGTGTAGAAATTGTTGATCTCCAGATAGCTGTCGGGCCGCACCGGATGGGCCATCGGCCCGGCGTCTTCGGCGAACTGGGTGTTGCGCAGCGAGCGGACGTCCTCGATCCGCTTGACGGCCCGCGCCGAGGC
>JBCKPE010000164.1:0-3540 GCA_038901875.1 Burkholderiaceae bacterium | reverse complement strand
GTTCTTCGCGATCCGCGAGATCAACGAGGCTGGCGGCATCAACGGCCGCGAGTTGATCGCTGTGCACCACGACCCGCAATGCGTCCCATTGACCTATCGCATCCTGGCCGAGAAGTTGGTGCAGGAGGAAAAGGTCAACGTGATCTTCGGCTGCTACATGTCGAGCACCCGCAAGGCGGTCATCCCGGTGGTCGAGAAATGGCAGCGCCTGCTGATGTATCCGACCCTGTACGAAGGCTTCGAGTTTTCGCGCAACGTCATCTACACGGGCGCTGCCCCGAACCAGAACAGCGCGCAACTGGTCGAATACATGACGCGCCACTTCGGTGGCGGCATCTACCTTGTAGGCAGCGACTACATCTACCCCTACGAGTCGAACCGCATCATGAGCGACTTCATTCACGAGTTGCCGAGCGGCCACAAGCTCGGCGAGAGCTATGTCAAGCTCGAAGCTTCGGAGAAGGACTTCGTACCGATCATTCGCGATATCAAGGTCAAACAACCCGACTTTGTATTTTCCACCGTCGTCGGCAAGGGCACGCGCATGCTCTACCAGGCCTACGCCGACGCCGGTCTCGACCCGGCGAAAATGCCAATCGCGAGCCTGACGACCTGCGAGGCCGAAGTGTCGGAGATGGGCGCGCGCATCGCCAGCGGACACTTCACTTCAGCGCCTTACTTTCAGGCGGTGAACAACGACATTAACCGCGCCTGCCAGGCGCGCTTTCGTCAGCTCTTCGGCGACGAGGTCGAGCCCAACATGTGCTGGGAGGCCGCGTACTTCCAGGTGCACCTGTTCGCGCGCGCGATGCAGCAATCGGGCTCCGATGAGATCGACCGGCTGCTGCCGTACCTGCTGGGCAGCGAACTCGATGCGCCGCAGGGTCGCGTGCGCATCGACCCGAGCAACCACCACACGCGCCTGTACCCGCGCATCGGGCGTGTCGACGCGAACGGCCGCTTCGAGGTTGTCGCCGAGTCGCTGGTCGGCGTCGATGCCGACCCGTACCTAGTGCATCACGCTGCCGACGAATGGAACCTGCACAGCCTCGCGCTGGAGACAGTCCGTGGCCAGTGAGGTCAGCGACCGCGGCGTCGCCGGGCGCGTCCAGCGATCAACGCCCGACCTGCTGCGCAACCTGCGCAACCTGCGGGTGCTGGTGTTCCACCCAAAGGACGCCGACGGCGAGATGCTGACGCAACAGCTGCAGCGCATTGGCTGTCAGGTGGTGACGATGTGGCCACCGCTGCCCGACCTGCCCGACACGGTCGACGTCGTGTACTGTGCGGTGCGCCCCGACCATGCGTCGATCAAGCGTTCCTGGATGGGCGGCGAGCCGACGATCCCGCTGATCGCGATCATCACCTACGAGAACCCGACGATCATCGACGCAGCGATGCGCATGGGCGCGCTGGCGATACTGCTGAGCCCGGTGCGCTCGTCGGACATCCTGTCGTCGCTGGCGATGACACAGCACACGCACGAGGAACTGCGCG
Organism: Burkholderiaceae bacterium; assembly: GCA_038901875.1. Taxonomy (GTDB): domain Bacteria; phylum Pseudomonadota; class Gammaproteobacteria; order Burkholderiales; family Burkholderiaceae_C; genus JBCKPE01. The sequence continues at coordinate 2,043 of JBCKPE010000164.1, read as the reverse complement.
AGCTGCGCCGACGCGTCGTGCGGCTTCAGCAGAAGCTGCTTAGCGCCAACCAGATCAGCCAGGCCAAGGCGATCCTGGTGCGCACGCGCTCCGTCGACGACGCCGAGGCCTACCGCATCATCCGCGAGCAGGCGATGAGCAAGCGCGTGTCCACGGAGGACATCGCGCGCGCGATCATTCACGCTGACGGCATCCTTTCGTTCGCGCCCAAGGGTACGTAAAGCACGTCGATCCGACGGAGTCGTCGCCACTCATTCAGCGCCGACCAAGCAACTCGCAAGTGATTGTGGCACCGATGACTCGATCACGTTACACGCCATAGGTTCCAAAGTTCCAGCCATGAGCGTCACCCCTTTCCAGCCCGCGAATCGGCTCGCCAGTAAAACCAGCCCTTACCTGCTGCAGCACGCGGACAACCCGGTGGACTGGTACCCCTGGCGCGAAGAGGCGTTCGCCAGGGCGCGCGCGGAGGACAAACCGATCTTTCTATCGGTGGGTTACGCCACCTGTCACTGGTGCCATGTGATGGAGCGCGAGAGTTTCAAGGATGAAACCGTCGCGCGGCAACTGGCCGAGGGCTTCATCGCCATCAAGGTTGATCGCGAGGAACTGCCCGACGTCGACCATGTATACATGAGCGCGCTGCAGGCGCTCAATGACCGCGGCGGCTGGCCGATGAACATGTTTCTCACGCCGCAGCTCTCCCCGTTTTTCGGTGGCACCTACTTCCCGCCGCGCCGGCGCCCGGGCATGCCCAGGTTCTCCGACGTGCTGGCGAAGGTCCGCGAGGCCTGGCATCAACGCCGGGCCGAGCTTGAACAGCAGGCGCGGCAACTGCTCGCGCGCGTTCACCAGAACATGCAACCGTCGGCGCGCGTGGCGACCGCAGTTGGCGCAACTGCACGCAGGCCGACCGCAACCCGGAGCGCCGCCGAAAGCAGCCCGCCGGCTCAGCCGCCGGCCGCGGCTGATGGCCCACGGTGGAACACCAACTCCTCGACGACTTGTCCGCCAATCAGGTGCTCGGACACAACACGCCCAACGTTAACCGGCGTCATGTCGTAGTACCACACGCCGTCGGGCTGCACGCACATGATCGGCCCGCCTCGACAGGCGCCGAGGCAGTTGACGCGGCTCGGTTTGACACGCGATACCCCCTGCCGCAACAGCCCGGCATCGTTCAGTTGCTGGCCAACGTTGCGCAGCGCCGACGGGCTCATACCGTCCTCGGCGCAATAGGGGCCGACGCATATGAGCAACTGACGCCGGTAGTCGTCGATCATCGGTTTGTCGCGCGTGCTCATGCATCGGCCCTTGGCTTAGTTACCGAAGATGCCGTACCACCCAAGCCCTACGGTATAGCGCCGCGAATTGGAAACGCCCGCGTCACGAGACGCGGTCACATCCAGACCAAGCCGCTCGGGTATCAGCCAATAGCGCAGCCCGGTGGATTGCGTCGTCGGTGCGTGGCGCACGGCCTCGATTTCGCCAAACAAAAGCAAACGTTCGCTTGCCTTCCAGGTTAGCGCCCCATTGGCAAGGGCCACCGTGCGCTGGCTGGCATGGTCCCGCGTGGCCCCGAGATTGAGGTGCACGGTCCAGTCGTCGCCAAATGATCGGCTGGCGATGCCCAACAGGCCGGTCTGGCTGCGGCTCCAGCCCGCCGGTTGCGCGCGCCCATAGCCTGCAAATCCCTTGAAGCCAAATGCCCAGCCTTCCCACTGCAAATTCTTGGGCACCCACTTGAACGAGATGGTCGCCTCGTCCGCCACCGCCCCCGGCGCTTGGCTACGGGCCAGTTCAAGCCCCAACTCCGTCGTCTCGCTGGGTCCGCAGGACGGCGATATCACCCAGCCATGCGCGCCCTTCGCGCTCTCGGCCCAAGTCTCGAGTTGGCACTGGCGGTCGCCCACCGTACCGGCATCCTCGGTGGCGAGCGGTCGCCCGGCCAGGGCCTGAGCGGCGGCGCTCAGTGAGAATACCGCCAGCATGCAAACACGCGCAACGCCGCGCGAACCCGCGCAGCGTCGCAGGACCCGGTTT
>JBCKPE010000163.1:0-3634 GCA_038901875.1 Burkholderiaceae bacterium | reverse complement strand
GTCTGCCGGATTGGTTCACCGCACGCTTGCCGTCGCGCTACCAGGCAACGCAGCTTTTCGATGACAAGCTGCCTCCCGGGCTGGACCTGCGGCCGCTGCCGGGCGGACATCCTGGCGTTCTGGTCGCGGTGCCGGAACGAGCAATGCTGAAACTGCTCAGCGACATCGGCAAGGATCAATGCATGGAGTGATCGGGAACGGCTGCGGTTATCCCTGCATCCGGCGCTGCCGAATCGGCGCCACCGCCTGCCAAAGCGGGCGCAGAGCGTTCGCCAGCAGCTCGCGCACCGGCACCGGGTTGAGTTCCAGCCCGGCCAGCAGAGCTTGCCCCTCGTCGTTGGTCGGGCGCCACCCCTCTGACGTGGCGGGCGCCATGGCCGCCAGGGCGTACAAGGCCTTGAAGGGCAATTTGTCGGAGTTCACGGCAAACCCGATTTTGCGCCAGTGGGCAGCACACTGCTCGGCGCCCTGCACAAATCCGGCGGCCCAGCGGACCACGGCGGCGTTTGCATCCGTCTCGATTGATTTTCCGGTTGAACTCAAGACATCGACGGGTGGTTCGCCTTGCGGGTTTTGCGTGAGCAGCGCAGTATTGAGGTGGTTGTAGAGCTTCATCAGGTCACCCAGGGCTGCGTTCATCTCGTTGAGCGAGGGAGGCTGATCGTTCCCTGCACGGGCGGACCTGTGCATCGCCATCACCGGCGCCAGCCAGGTATTGGGCATGACGATGTCGGGCGACCAGGCGATGGCGGTGATATAGCCGCGCAAGCGCTCGTAGTCCGGAAATGCGGTTTCCAGGTGCTTGCCATCGCGGGCGGAAAATTCGGCCGCGCTGAGCATCTGCAGGGTCAACCCGCCGGCTGGGGATACGCCGGATTTCGTGCCCGGATTCATCTTTCCTTTCGCCTTGCCTGGGGGCTTGGCCGGCGCGGCGCGTTTCGGCGCGGGCGCGGGCAGTTCCAGCGAACGCAACCAGCCCAGCGCCCCGCTGCGCACCCAGACCGGACGCAGCGCTGCGCGATAGTAAAACGCTTGCATTTCGCCGCCCACGGCGATGCCTGGGCCGCCTTCGTCTGGCGGCTGATCGAGCAGATCGGGCAACAGCGCAGCCACCATGTGTGGCGACTCGGCATGGGCGCTGCGCAAGGCCTGCTCGGCCGCTGCACGCTGGCCCAGCGTGAACAAGGCGAGCGCCCGGTTATGACCGGCCGGGGGCATGTCGTCGAGGTAACGGTCAAGCCATTGCAGGGCCTCGGCAGCACGATTTGTTTCCAGGCACCGTTCCACCAGCAGATCGCGCCAGCCGTGGTTGTCGTTCGGGTTGAGCGCCAGCATCCAGCGCATCAGCGGTTCGGCGCCTTCGTCGTCTCCCATTTGGCGCGCGAATTCAATGGCCTGCGCAATGACGCGCAGAAATGCCCGGCTGTCCTGCATGCCCCACAACACCCGGCATGTCTCACCCTGCAACAGGGCGCGGCACACCGCCACAGCATGTGCCGCCATAGCGCGCGCCGCCACCAGCAATGCCCGGGCTTGCGAATCGTCCGACATCTGGCGCGCCGCCAGCAGCAGGTCATTCAGCACGTTCACGCTCAACCAGGCCTCGGGATGCTTGGTCAGAAACGCCTGCACGGCCTCGGTATCCTCCAGGATCGCCGACGCGTCGCCGTCCAGGTGGGTGAGCATCGGCACTTCGACCGGGAAGCGCTTGCGCCAGCGCTGCTCCATACCGGCCAGAGCCTTGCCCGGCGCTATGCCGAGCACGGCCATGTCGTCCCCCTCCATGGGCGGCATGCGCTCAAGGTGGTGCAGGCCGCGGCACTGTGCCTCGTCAAAACTGTCTGGAGCGGCGTTGAGCAGAGCCAGCCAGTGCCGCTCTTCGTCATCAAGCTCGTCGTCCACGGGTGCCAGCCGATGGATGGCTGCCAGGCCATCGCGTCCAAGAGCAACCAGCACCTCGGCCAGCTCCGGGTGGCCCAGCCGGCGCGCTTTGGCCGCCAGCAACGGGCCGCGCAACTGCGCCTCCTTGGCACGTCCTTGCGCCAGCAGGGTCACAAGCTCCAGATGCAGCAACTGCGGGTCGTCGGGATTGAAGCGCTGGGTCTCGTGGAACAGCGCCCAGGCTGCTTCATATTCGCCACGGTCGGCCAGCATCGTCACGCGGCGGCAGCGCGCGCTGGTGGCCAAATCTTTGTTGGCGCAGGTGCTCACCGCGCGCACCAGGTGATCACGACGCGTCTCCTGGCCCAGCTCGAACAAGGCGTCCAGCAAAATCTCGAACGCTTCTTCATGACGCCCGTCCAGGCCGGCGGGATCAAGAAAAAGAGGCTCCAGCAAGTCGGCCGCACGCTGGTCGCCGTGATCCTGCTGGATGCGCATGGCAGCCAAGGCCAAAGCGGCCGGCGGAATCTGCCGCAATTGCGCGCTCGTCATCTTTGCCGGATCCATGGTTGCAAGGACCAGGCTGATCGCATGGTCGGGGCCAATCGCCTCGGGCAGGTCCGCCAGCACGGCACAGCATTGCTTGAACTTGCGCCCCGAGCCGCAGTAACACCGGTCATTGCGCTCCGGCCTGGGCAGCGTCTGCTTGCGCCAGCGCAGGGCCGGTATCGGTATGTCGCTCCAGAACTTGCGGGCCAGGGCGAGCAACAAGCGCCGCGTATGGTCAGCATCGTCACCATTGGCATCCACGATGGGGGCCAGATGCGCTTGCATGCTGGCGCAGAACCAGTCGCAAAAGTCCTGCAGCGACTCGCCTTCAAGGATGCGCGGGACGGCTTCCTGACCGATGCGAAAAAGAGCTTCTTGCAGCTTGGTGGGGGAATCGACCGGGGATTTCATAGATCTGAGTATGTTGCCACATGGGCGCAATCGGGCACCGGCCGAATGCTCACACCCAATGTGGCGGATCAGTTGAAAAGGCGCGCCCTGGGTGTCTGGCATTGAAGCCGGCCAAGCTTCGGCCGCTGGCCGAATATCGCAACCATCTTGAGCGGCGAACCCTAGCCTTTTCTGTCGGCGCGAGGGCCGCGGTCAACCCGAGAACCGCAGAGTCTGCGCAGCAAGCTGGCGGTACAGCAGGCAGTAGCCGACGCAGAACAGCAGAACGCACAGCGCCAACCATTCGGTATCGGCACGCAGCAAGACGCCTAGCGCCGCCAGTGCCGCGGCAAGCCACCAGTAGTAGGGTGCCACCCGGCTGTTGTGCGTCGTCGCTTCGCGCTGGTCGACGGGCCGATCAGCATCCACAAGCCAGCGATAGAGCAACTGATGCAGATGCAGGTCATCCGGTTTCCCGACGGCATGACCACGGGCATACCGCCTCCGGTAGATTGAGTACAGAGTCTCAAAGATCGGGTAGATCAGCAGCAGGACTGGGAACCACGGCGATATTTCGGCGTTGCGCAGCACCAGCAGTATGGAGATTTCGGCGATCACGAATCCGAGCAGATAGGCGCCGCCGTCGCCGAGAAACATCTTGCCGCCAGGCCAGTTCCAGATGAGGAAGCCCAGAACCGCACCGATCATGCTGAGAGAAATGCCCAACAGCAACCAGTCCGCCGTCAACGTGGCGGCGGCGGCCAATGCGGCCAGAACGATCACTGAGTAGCCCGCGGCCAGTCCGTTGTAGCCG
>JBCKPE010000162.1:0-3774 GCA_038901875.1 Burkholderiaceae bacterium | reverse complement strand
GCAATCGCGCCGCGTATCCGGCTTGCCCTTCAGCGTGTCCCACTCGAGCTCATCTGCCATCGCCAATGACACACCATGCTTGGATTGATTGGCGGCATCCTTGGCAGAATCGAACTCAATTTGCACAGAATTATTGTATTGACATCTATCATTGATGTCAAAACGAAAACTGATGACTGACAAAGCTCAGCATGGTCGGCAGTCGCCCCTCACCCCAACCCTCTCCCCCGCGCACGGTGGAGAGGGAGCCGTGTTGCTCCCTCTCCTTACTCGCGGGAGAGGGGGTCGTGTTGCACCCTCTCCCGCGTGCGGGAGAGGGCTGGGGTGAGGGGCGACTGAGACATGTCGCTAATCAGGAGACCCTTACGTCGTCTTCATCGGCCTGTTCTGCGGGTACTGTTCGATGGCCGGGTCAAGATGCATCCAGGATCGCGCGCTTTGCGTCCAGATGTTCATCGCGATCTTCATGTCGGCCGGCGCGTCGAGCGTGCCGATCTTGAGCACCATCATCTCCGGAACCTTTTCACGCTGGCTGTACAGCGCCGAGCCGCAGTCGCCACAGAAGTAACGGTTCAATTTGTTGCCACTGTCGGCGGTGTCGACATAGACCTTGGGCTGGCCGGAGACAACAGTCAGCGCGCTCGTTGGGACCACTGCGTTATGGCTGGCGCCTGCCCCGGACGCTTTTTGGCAATGGGTGCAATGGCAGGCGATGATGTTCTTTGGCAACTGGCTTACCGTGTAGCGGACTTTTCCGCACAGGCAGCCTCCGGTGATCGGTTCGGTCATGATTCTTCCTCGATGCAATGATGAATATTTGCGCGGCGAGGTCAGTATACGCAGAGCATCCACAACGCGAGTGGACGCATCCTGTCAAAGCTCCTCGGACATCCATCACTCCTGGCTGCGCGCTGATCTGCTCACCCAGGAAGTCCAGCAGGCGTCACCGCACCCCGTGCTACCATTGTGCTAACACTGCTTTTGGAGTTCAGCCATGGAAGTCGCCATTCGAAAAATGGGCAATTCGCGGGGTGTGCTCATTCCCAAGCCGATTCTTGCGCAACTGGGGTTGCAAGGCTCGGCCGACCTGCAGGTACGAAACGGCGCCATCGAAATTCGCCCGGTGCGGAGCAACCCGCGCCAAGGTTGGGCAGAAGACGCCAGCCGTATTGCCGGACATGGTGACGATGCGCTGGTCTGGCCCGAGCTGGCCAACGCGGGCGACGGCAAACTGGTCTGGTGATGAAAACCGGCGAGATTTGGCTTGCGCAGCTTGACCCCACGGTAGGCAGCGAGATTCAGAAGACGCGCCCCTGCGTGGTGGTGTCGCCTGATGACATGAACGCATATTTGCGCACCGTGATCGTGGCACCCATGACCACGGGTTCGCGACCGGCAGGCTTTCGCGTGCCGCTCACGTTTCAGGGCAAGCAGGGACTGATCGTGCTTGACCAGATTCGCGCGCTTGACCGGGTACGCCTGGTCAAGCGTTTGGGCGCGCTGCGCGCATCGACCTTGGCCCTGACGCTGCAAACATTGCAGTTCATGTTCGCGCCTTGAAGTTATTCAGTCGCTGCGCAATGGTGGTTTGAATCGCATACGCCGATTCAACTGCCCGCCAACTCCCTCCGCCAGGGCGGCTGGCAGCCAGCGCGCTGGATGTTGATGGCAGCGGCGCGGCTGCCCATGCGCAGCGCCTGGCCCAGCAACTCGCTGTCGGGCGGCGCGTGCAAGGCGCCGGCTTCATCCAGGCAGGCCAGGAAACCCGCATAAAAACAGTCGCCCGCACCGACGGTGTCGAGCGCCTGCACCGGTTCGGCTGGCTGGAACAGCTCGCCATGCTGATGGAAGCACCATGAACCCTGCGCTCCAAGCGTCAGCAGCGCGGCGCGGGTCGTGTCGTTGAGCAGGCTGGCAGCAGCGCGACAGGGGTCGCCGTGCAAGCCCATGGCCTGCAGATCTTCGTCGCTGACCTTGAGCCAGTGAGCTTGCGCGGCCACCGCGCGCGCTGTGGCGGCGTAGCGCGTAGCGTCGCTGGCCGCCTTCGGCCGCATGTTGACGTCCACGCTGGTGCTGACACCGCGATGCCGCAATTCGCGCAGTAGTTCGCACCAGGCGTCACCGTCGGGCGGGATCAACGCAAGAGAACCAACATGAAAAAAGCGGCAGGTCGGCGGCCAGTCGTCCAGCGGGCTGAGCGGCGCCAATGAGCGGTCGGCGACGCCTTCACGCTCGAACCTGTATATCGCCTCCCCATTCGCGTCGAGCCGCACGGTCGCGAGCGAAGTGGGCCGATCGATGCGGCCACCGCTCAAGACCACGCCGCTGCTCAGAAGAGCATCGGCGAGTTGCTGGCCCCAGGGGTCGGTGGACAACGGACTGCGGTAGGCCACGTTGCAGCCGAGCCGGCCCAGCGCCAACGCCAGGTTGAAGGGCGATCCGCCGAGGACCGGCTTAACCGTGCCGTCCGGCGCCGTCATCAGATCGATCAGCGCCTCGCCGGCCACCACCAGTTCCGCGGCCAGACCCCGATGCTGCTCCGGCACGATGGCTACTTCAGGCTGGCCAGGATGAACCGGTCGAAATGCGCCGATGTCGGGCCGCGGTAACCAACGATCTTGCCTTCCTCGTCCCAGCGCCGCAGTTGCACGGCGTCGGAAAAAAAGCGCTCCGACTCAAATACCTTCGCTTCGGCTCCCGACATCGGCCCGCCCTGGAGCGACAACGAGAGTTTGGAGGCTTCCGACAACTGCTCGAAGTAGCCTGGCTCGGTCGCTGCAAGGTAGCGTTTGGCCGCCACATGCAAACGCACCGGCTCGGTCACGTCGGGGCCGAAATGCCGTGACAGCCAGGCCGAACCAACCGATTCGTGCTGGGTGTCGATGCCTTGCTCGGCAACATCCTCGGGCAGGTCGTGCAGCAGATGCCCGATGTCGTGCAGAAAGGTCGCCGCCACCAGCGCTGCGCTCGCGCCATCACGCTCGGCAAAGGCGCCGCATTGCAGCGCGTGCTCGAGCTGGCTGACGCCCTCGCCATAGGACTCATTGCCGCGCCTCTCGAACGCGGCGTGAATGGCGGCGAGCGGGTCCATGGTCTGCTCCTTGTGAGTTCCGATGATGATTACAGCTACGGCTTCGATGGCGGCGTTGGCGCTGAACGACTTGGCTTGAAGCGCAGATTGAATCAGCTCGCCAGCGACCGGCGCAACACCAGCCGCCGGCTCTCGACCCCGTCGCGATCGATGTAGCAGCCTTGCAAATGGCGCCGTCCCAGGTTCGGGTCGAAGGCGGTGCGTCCGTGCAGGGTTCGGTCGTTCTGCATCACCACGCAGTCGCCCGGCGCCAGCCTGAAAATCAGTTCCAGTTCGGGCCGTTTCAGGATCCGCGCAAAGGTGATGTAGGCGTGGTACCAGCGGGCGGCGACCTGGGCCGGCGCATCGAGCCAGTCGGCCGAACGGTTGTTGAAATGCACCGCTTTCACTTCGCCGTCGCTGTCCACCGAGATCAGCGTCTGGCGCGCGCGCAGCTCGGCGTCGGCGCTGGCGTAACGAAAGTTCATCGGCACGGTGCTGAGCAGATCGAATGCCTTGAGGTCTTCCTTGCGCAGCAGCGCGGCGGCGTTGAAGCCATCGACCAGCAGCGTGTCGCCGCCCGGTGCCTCACATTCCAGGCAATGCAGCAACTGGATGCCTGGCGACGGGTCGCGGTATGGGTTGTCCGAATGCACGCCCAGTCCCAGCGAGGTATCGGCCAGGTTGTTCGGGTTCGGCACCGA
>JBCKPE010000161.1:0-3797 GCA_038901875.1 Burkholderiaceae bacterium | reverse complement strand
ACAGCACCCACTGGCGCACCGGCACATGGGGGATGACGTGATCGGTCGGCGGCCAATAACGCCTCGAAGGCATCAAAGCCGTCACTGATCCAGGTGGCGCACCACGCGTTGATCGCCGCCTCGTCACACTTGAGGTGCTTGCGCAGGTATTCCAGAATGCGGCGGTTGTTGATGGGATGGATGTCACAGCCGACGATGGCGGCCAGGGCGCGCAAACGGGCCCGATCGTCCGCATCTGCCGGCAGCAGTGCGGGCATGGGATAGCGCTCCTCCAGCCACTCGATGATGGCAGGTGACTGGAGCATCACCTTGCCGTCATGGACCAGCGCGGGCACCAGACCTTGCGGGTTGAGTGCCTTGTAGTCGGCGCCCAAGTGCTCCTCCGTGCGCAGGTCCACCGGGATGTAGTCACAGGCCAGGCCCTTGAGGTTGAGCGCAATGCGCAGCCGGTGCGAGGTGCCGCTGCGAAAGAAGTTGTAAAGCTGCATGGCGTCTGGTTTACTCGGCCGCGCCGATGTTCAGCAAGATCTCGCCCACGCCTTCGACGCGGCCTTCGATGTGGTCGCCGGCCACCACCGGACCCACGCCTTCTGGGGTGCCGGTATAAATCAGGTCGCCGGGCTGCAGGTGGTAGAACAGCGACAGGTCGGCAATGATCTCGCGGATGTTCCAGATGAGCTTGTTCACGTTGGACTTTTGTTTGGTTTCGCCGTTGACTTCCAGCGTGATCTCGCCCTGGCCGATGATGACGCCGGGCATCGGCACGATTTCGGAGCAGACGGAGGACTGCTCCACGTCCTTGCCCAGATCCCAGGGACGGCCCTTGTCGCGCGCCACCAGCTGCAGGTCGCGGCGGGTCATGTCCAGGCCGCAGGCGTAGCCGTAAATCACCTTGTGGGCGTCTTCTTTCAAGACGCGAAAGCCGGGCGCGCCAATCGCGACCACAAGTTCCATTTCGTAGTGAAAATTTGTCGTCTCGGGCGGATAGGCCACGGTGGCGCCGGACTCGACCAGGGTTTGCGGCGCCTTGGTGAAATAGAACGGACGCTCGAAGGACTTGTCCACCGGCTTGCCCATTTCGACGGCGTGGGCGTGGTAGTTGCGGCCGACGAAGAAGATGCGGTTGATCGGCAGGCGCTCGGCCTTGCCGCGCACGGGCAGCGACTGGACGGCGGGCGGGTTCCAGAGGTAGGCAGCTTGGGTCATGTTTGGCTTTTTCAAAAATGGGGTTGGGTTAGGTTAGCCGCGGTTCTCGAACACGCCGAGCTTGCGATGCAGCGGCGACTCGTCGGCGATGAAGATGAAAGCCGGTTTGTCGCTGGCGCGGTTGTGCAGCGTGACTGCGCTGTAGCCGGGGGCGCAGCAGGTGTCGGCCTCAAGCAGCGTGAAGGCCTGCTCCTCGACATTCACCCGGACGCCGCCTTCAATCACATGGAACACCATGGCTGGCGAGCGCACTGGCAGCCTCAAGGTCTGGCCGGGACGCAGCATGAGCGCGTAAAAGCCGAGGATGTTCTGCGCGTCGCTGCCGGTTTCGGGGTTGATGTAGGTCAGCTGGACCGCTTCGAGCTCAGGCTGGTCGGCAGCCATCGCCTCAAGTGCGGAGCGGGCCTGCACCCACGGGTAGCGCAGCATCGGGTAGGCTTTGTTCGAGCGCTCGAACATCGGTGTCGGCACCATGCCGCCGCCGGCATAAACGCGATCACCGCGACCGGGCTTCACGGTCTGGCGGTCACGATCGACGTGGTAGGACGCTTCCATGTAATAGACCAGCGGCAGGTCCAGCACATCGAGCCAGATCACCGGCTTGTCGCCGTCATGGCCGTGCTCGTGCCACAGACCGGTTGGCGTCAGGATCAGGTCGCCCCGGCTCATCGGGCATTTCTCGCCGTTGACCGTGGTGTAAGCGCCTTCGCCTTCCACAATCATGCGAACCGCATTCGGCGTGTGGCGGTGCGCTGGCGCCCACTCGCCTGGCAGCAGCAGTTGCATGCCCAGGTAGATCGCGGCGCTGGCCTGCATTTTTTCCAGGCCGTGGCCCGGGTTGGCCAGCACCAGCACGCGGCGCTCGGCTTTTTCAATCGGCGTCAGCTCGCCGGCCTGCAGCAGCAGCGGCTTGAGCGCCTGGTAGGACCAGGCCGTGGCGCGGGTCCGGGGCTGCGGTTTGCCTGGCGGCAGCACGGCGCGCAGGCTGGGCCAGAGTGGCACCAGATTTTGCTGCGTCAGGGCTTCGCGGTAATCTGCGGGCAGATCTTCAAGGCGGCCAAGTTCATTCATGATATTTTTTCCTTCAGTGAAGAGGTGAAGCGGAGCTCAGACGGCCAGGCAGTTATCGAGCTTCCAGCCATAGAGCCACTCCATGGCGTCGTAAAAGCGCTCGGGCGAGCGGCCCTTCCACAAGTCGTTGCGCACCAGGCGCTCGACGCCCTGGGCATGGAAAATCCGGCCCATCTCGCGCGCCGACAGCACGATGCGCGCCGTGCGGGACACGCGGGAACGCTGGTAGAGCTCGAACGCCCTGGCGAAGTCGTTGCCGTTGACGCGCAGCGCCTCGCCCAGCGTGACCGCGTCTTCCAGCGCCATGCAGGCGCCCTGCGCCAGGTACTGCAGGGTAGGGTGCGCCGCGTCGCCCAACAGCGTTGTCCTGTTGCCGGGGCCAAAAGTCCATTGGCCAATCGGCTCGCGGTCGGCGGTGGCCCAGCGTTTCCAGCTTTTGGGCAGGTCGATGAGCTGACGGGCGCGCGGGCAGATGCCCTCGAAGTAGGACTGGACCTCTTCGCGGCTGCCTTCAGTGACGCTCCACTCTTCCTGCTTGCGGCTGTGAAAGGTGACGACCAGGTTGTACTGCTCGCCGCCGCGCAGCGGATAGTGAACCAGATGGCAGTTGGGGCCGACCCAGATGCTCGCCGCATTCCACTGCAGATCGACCGGAAAGTCCTTTTTGTCGATCACGGCGCGGTAGACCACATGGCCGGAGACACGCGCCGCATCGCCGACGTACTGCTGGCGAACGGCTGACTTTACGCCGTCAGCGCCGATGAGCGCGATGCCGTGGTGGGCAGCGCCGTTCTGGTCGAACGCGGTCACGCTGTCGGCGTCCTGCTCGACCCGTGTGACCTGGGTGGAAGTCAGCACTTCAATGCGACCGCTTTCCTGCGCGCCCTCGAACAGCGCGCCATGCACGTCGGCCCGGTGGATCACGGCATACGGATTGGCAAAGCGCTGGCGAAAGGCCTCGCCGGTCGGGATGCGGCCGACCAGCGTTTCGTCGAGCGCGTCATGCATCACCATCTCGTCGGTATAAACCGCCCGGCCTCTGGCCTTCTCGCCAATGCCCAGCGCGTCGAAGGCGGCAAAGGCATTGGGGCCGAGCTGGATGCCGGCGCCAATCTCGCCAAGCTGCGGGGCCTGCTCCAGCACCTTGACCGCAAAACCGCGCCGCACCAGGGCCAGCGCGGCCGCCAAACCACCTATGCCGCCGCCGGCCACCAGAACGGGAAGTTCTGAGCGTTTGTCATTCATTGGAATCTCCTGAAAATAGTTAGATAGACGGTTCTTCATCGATTCTGCTGTGATTTTTCAGTGGCTCTCGCAAAATTCGGTTTTCCAAATTTACCTAAGGCATCATGAAAGACACATTCGCGGCGCCGCATCTTCGGCATCTGCAGGCCCCTACACTTTGAATGATGACAGCACGGTTTTGGGAAATAGTTCTTCGACGTCCAGCAGCCGAGCACATATTCCTTGCTCGAATCCGTATTTGCAATAAGCTTTGAGCGTGGCGTAGTTGATTCGGC
>JBCKPE010000160.1:0-3823 GCA_038901875.1 Burkholderiaceae bacterium | reverse complement strand
CGCCCAGCTCCTTGCAGACCTCTTCGGGCGAGGCAAAGTAGAAGTCCAACATTCTATCTTTTACGACTATATTTATCTTTTAAAGACCAATATATTATCATTTAAATACAAGAAACTCAACCCATTCCATGACCTGATTAGTGACATACCTCCGCCAAGCCTTGTCACCCCATGCCGACCTCACCCTAGCCCTCTCCCGCAAGCTGGAGAGGGAGCTGCGTTGCTCCCTCTCCAGCGTCATCGCGCAAGCGGGAGAGGGAACTGAATTGCTCCCTCTCGGCACCCAACTCGCCCTTGCGTGCGGCGGTGACGGCGATGGCGCAGGAGGCAGCGCAGGTGGTCGTGAGCTGCCCCGTAATAAAGAATGCGAACACTGGTGCAGGCACGACCGGCACGACAGTCGCAGGCGGCGGGCCTGGTGTATCTGGCGTAGCGCCCCAACCTGAGCCGCAAGTCAAACCCAAACCGCGCTCCCCCGCGCACTACCTGTGGGCCGCACTGATCGCCCGCATCTACGAGGTGTTCCCGCTGATCTGCCCACAGCGGCCCCATGCGCATCATCGCCTTCATCACATTCAGCGCCGACATCCACAAGATCCTTGAGCACATCGGTGTGGACAGCGAAGCCCCGCGCATCACCCCGGCACGCGGGCCACCGCTGTGGGATGAGTGTGGCGCGCAGGAGCAGGGGGGAGGGTGTTGAGGCTGAGCCGGACTGGGACATGACAAACCAATCACCGCCAGACTATCCCGAAGACCAGCGCACCACTTGGTGAATTTGCTGAGCTTGCGAAGGCTGGCAATGGCCCCGTCGGGGTAGGGCTGTGTCTATGGGCAGCGCGGTGCGCCGATCATGACGATCATGGCGCAAATTTCTGGCAAATCAGACTGGCGACTGTGGGTGTGCGTGTTCTATGGGGCCGATTTTTGGTGGGATACTCGGGCTCATGCGGTTGGAATTCCTATCCCCTGGCCCCGTCGGGGTAGGGCTGTGTCTATGGGCAGCGCGGTGCGCCGATCATGACGATCGTGGCGCAAATTCCTGGCAAATCAGACTGGCGACTGTGGGTGTGCGTGTTCTATGGGGCCGATTTTCCCCATGGCCCTTCCCTGTGTTACGTTGCCGCTGGCCTCGAGCAATGCAGCTTGTGTCACGTCGCGCGCCCGTCTTATAGCAACACAGTCATCTCCCGGAAACCTCAATGAGTAACGAGTCGACTATCAAACGCTGGATTGAAGAGCTTGAGCCAAAGTACGGCGATCGCAGGAAGGCTGACTTCCAGCGCGAGCGCCCAATGGTTGAAATCTATCTTGATGCTCTTTTGAAGACACCTGGTGACACATATGGGCTAGAGAAGCCATGGGCAGTTGGAGGCACGGGCATCGTATTCGTCGGCCGTCACAAGCGCTTTTCGCAGCCGATAGCACTGAAATTCAACCGACCGATCACTACAGATGGAGAGTCGCTGGTTGAAAAGGAAAGTCAGGTCTTGCCGACGCTCAGCCACCCGAACATTATTCGGGTGCTTGACGTAGGAGGAACGGACCTAACGCCCAAGCTAACATACTTGGTTGAACCCTTCATCGAGGGGGCAAGGCCGCTTTTCACCATTGACAAAGACAAGGTCGAAGGCACTTGGCTGAAGCAAAACATCGACAGTTTACGAAGTCAGCTTCCTGCCGATGGCGATAAAGCGCGCGCTGAGGACTATGGAAAGACAGCACAGCTGTTTAATGACCTTCTAGGTAAGTTGACGCGCGTCTTTTCGCAGTGGGTCAGTCTCCTCGCGCACCTACATTCGCCGCACCCATTAGCCGGGAGCGGCTATGTCTATCTAGACGTGAAGCCGGAGAATGTACTTGTTGACGACCACGAGCATCTAACCTCAATCGATTACGGTTCCGTGGAACGCATGGACCTTAACGATAATTCACCGCTTAACATTTTCTATACCGAGCGTTATGCGCATCCCAAGCCCATTGAACGGAAACAGGGGAAATCATCGTCTAACCGTGTTCGCGGCGGAATGAAACGCAGTGAGCTGCGTGCAGCGTTTGATTACTATGCACTCGGAATATCCATGTTTGAGATATTGAATGAAATCGCTTTCATTCGTCCGCACGCTGTTCCGCAGTTGGCGCTGTATCGCTCGCTTCACTTTCTTGCGACTCGTCTTCTAGACGGCCAGAACTCAAGTCGAGCAACGGATAACCATTACCGGTTCGCGTCACAAGTCTTTCCTAGTTTACGCGATGCAGATTACTCAAGCCTGTGCTACTCAAATCTGAGTGATGTCTCTCGTGACCTTGAAAAGGAACGTGGGCGATGGAACGTTGAGGACCAGGTGCCTGAACTCGCAACGTATTCAAAAGACATCGTTAGGGTCGTACCTGGGTTCAACACCGTTCTGACGGCGCGACTTCGTAATGTAATCGAGCATCCGCTGGTTGCCCGCCTGAAGTACGTGACGCAACTAGGTCTTGTCTCTCTTGTTTATCCTACAGCTGACCACTCTCGGTACGATCACGCCCTCGGGAGCTATACGTACACGACAAACTATGTGAAGAGCCTGTTTAACGACCTGGGTAATCCGATATTTCGTAATCTAGTCGGTGCCGAGGACTTCAATGCCGTGCTACTTGCATCCCTTCTTCACGATCTTGGCCAATATCCGCTCGCCCACGATCTTGAAGAAGTTCATGACCGAATTTTTAAACATGGGAGGATAGGAATCGAGTTTCTTAAAGATCCGGCCCCTGACCGGCATGGGCGGACACTACTCAACATCATTCAGGATCCAAAAAATGGCTGGGGAGTTTCACAAGCAACGCTTCTGCAGATTTACGGAGCGCACTCCAGAAACGTTGACATTGACACCGGCTTAGACCTTGAGCCCGAATCTGCGAGATCCCTAAAGACGGATGTTCTGACAGCAATCATTGACGGGCCTATAGATTCAGACAAGGCTGACTACATTATTCGCGACTCCCATCGCTGTGAGCTGCCATACGGAAATCAACTTGACCTTGAGAGACTTCTCCGCGTCTTGACTGTTGCAATCATCCCTGGAGAGACCACTGGCGTCAGGCGTGTAACTCTTGGTGTCTATGACAAAGGGATCGTCAGCGCGCATGCGTTCGGCCAAGCGCGCTATCAACTGCTCGCGACGGTGTATTGGCACCATACCGTGAGGATCGTGAAAGCAATGCTTCAATACGCAACAGCCATTGGTTTACCACTTGTGGTGTTTGGCCCGCAGACAAACGAGCGCGATGAAAAAGAACTGGAAATTCGGGAACAACTCGTGGCCTTCTTGAAGTCTCTCGTGCCTCCTTTCGACCTCCCGGAGAAGGCAACTTCGACCGCCGTAGCGCGTGAGAAACCTGCAATCGATTTGGAAGCCAGTCCACCGCAACAGGTAGTGGACATTATTTCGGGAGGCAAACGACTGACAGGGTCGTCACAGGCAGCTAGGACCGGGTGGTATCCTGGAATCGCGTGGACAGATTGGCTGATGCTTCGATGGATCGCTAATCTTCCGAGCGCGTCCGTTATCAGCGAAAATCTGATATACGGAGTGCAGACACGGCGATTGTATAAAAGGATTGCGACATTTACGCGCGGTGGACCTCATGACACATTAGTACGCAAGTTAGATGAGCAAAGTTGGCCAGACCGCGTCGACTTGTGTAGAAATCTCAGTAACCTGATCCATGCGAAGCTAAAGCGTGATTGGGGAAATCTAGATACTGCGACTTTCATGACGAAAGACGACTTCGACACTTTGCACGAATCGCATTTGCTCGTGCTGATCGATATTCC
>JBCKPE010000159.1:0-3839 GCA_038901875.1 Burkholderiaceae bacterium | reverse complement strand
CATCGACCTGGCTGACCTGCTGGCCGCCCTGGGTCGCGGTCAGCGCGGCGCGCGGGGCGGGCCGATACCCCGACATGGCCGCGACTATGAAACGGCGGTACGTATCAGCCTGGAAGACGCGCATCGCGGCACCAAGCTGAACCTGGACCTGGCGGATCCACAGGGCGGAAGCACATTGGAGGTGACGATCCCGCCAGGCGTGAGCGAAGGCCAGAAGCTGCGGCTGCGTGGCAAGGGCGGCAAGGGCCGCGACGGCGGCACAGACGGCGACATCTACCTGCACATCAGGCTGGCGCCGCATCCGGTGTTCCGCGCCGACGGGCATGACCTGTACTTTGACCTGGCGCTGGCCCCTTGGGAGGCGGCGCTGGGCGCCGAGCTCGAAGTGCCGACGCTGGACGCTCCGGTGCTTCTGACCGTGCCGCCGGGCACACGCAGCGCTCGCAAGCTGCGCCTGCGCAGCCGGGGCCTGGCCAATGGCCGGGGCGGGCGCGGCGACCTGTACGCGGTGGTCCATATCGACGTCCCCGCCACGCTGAGCGCTCGCGAGCAGGAACTGTTCAAGGAACTGGCCAGCGCCTCGCTTTTCAACCCGCGCGCTGTCGTCGCCAAGGAGAAAGCTGATGCAAGCACATGACTGGGCCTGGCTCGACGCGCGCGAAAGCGTGACCCTGTCCGAGCTGTCGCGCGTCTGCGGCCTGAGCGCCGAGGAACTGGACGAACTGATGGATTACGGCGCGCTGGTAGCGTTGCAAGCCGCGCAGCCCGAGCCCATGTTCAGCGCCGAGTTCGTCCCACCCCTGCGCACCGTCGCCAAGCTGCGCATGGACTTCGACCTCGACCTGTGCGCCGTGGCGATCCTGCTGGACCACGTGCTCCGCATCGAGGCGCTGGAGCGGGAGGTGCAGTCGTTGCGAGCGCATTTACCAGGGCATGAACACAAGGCGCGTCGCGACGGGCCGAGGCCTTGACGGGAGCCGCATGGGTGATGGGCGGGCGGATAGCTTCGCCTGGATGAGCAATGGGATTTTGAAGCATTACAATTTCATGAATTGAAAGGAAATTGCATGTCCGAATCCACCATCACCGTCAAGGGGCAGACAACGGTGCCGCAGCCGATCAGGGAAGCGCTTCATGCTCAGCCAGGGACGAAGCTGCACTGGACCCTGATGCCTGACGGCTCCATCATTGTTCGCGCAAAGACCAAATCAATCCTCGATTTGGCCGGCATGCTCAAGGCGCCCAAGGGAAAAAGGGTGCCGGTCGGCGAGATGAATGCCTGGCGCTGATGGCTTCGCTGGACACCAATGTGCTGGTTCGCTATCTCGTTCAAGACGATGCGCGCCAGCTCGCGCTGGCAAAAAGGCTCATTGCGGCTGCGCTGCGTTCGGGCGAAACCCTTTATGTCCCGGTCACTGTCATGCTTGAGCTGGAGTGGGTGCTGCGTTCAAGCTTCGGCTTTGCCAAAGAGCAGGTTGTCAATGCCCTGGCAAGCCTGCTGGCGTCGGCTGAACTGTCTTTCGGGTCCGAGGATGCAATCGAAGTCGCGCTTGCTCTCCATACGAAAAGTGTGGCTGATTTTGCCGACTGTGTTCATGCCGCACTGGCCCATGTTGCGGGCGAGAGCCCACTGTGGACCTTTGATCGTGCCGCGTCGAAAGTGGATGGCGCGAGGCTGCTGACTTGAAATCTCAAGCGGTGCAGTACCTGGTTTGTTGGGTCCCCTACTAAGACGAACTGATGGGCCATGGCGCGCTGGCATCGCTGCCGGCCGCGCAGCCCGAGCCGCTGTGATGCGAGGTTTGTGGACTTGACAGATCGAGCTCGGTTCAGTGGCGTTTTGACAGTGGCTTGCCCGTTTGCCTGGGACCGTTTTGGGCACCTGGTCACCGCAGGAAGTCTGCGGCAATTGTCAGCCCTTTTATCCACCTGATAGGATGGCAGAGAAGGTCAAAAAGCAAGTGGATTCAAACGCTTGGGAAGAATTTTGTGAACAGATTAAACCGCAGCCGCCAGCTTAATCCGCAGGTTGGACGGTGGACATTCGTTAGACGTCACAAGGGGGCAACGTGGCTACAACATGGTGGAACACTTGGGGAGCAACTCTCGTGCCGCTTATCGTCGGGGCTGCAGTAACGTGGGCGGTAGCATGGTACTACTTCAAACGTGCTGGCGATGAGCTTCGAGAAGAATCAAGGCAGCTTCGGAGGCTTGTTTCGATGATCCTGACCGCGATGGAACAGGAAGGCTCCGCGAAATTGAATCGTGACGCGGAAGGAAACATCGTCGGCTTCGTGCGTGAACGCGTCGCAACGGGCGGTTTGAGTTTCAGCGGGCAGCTGGACGCAAAATTGATTCCCGGCAAGGTGACTAAGGAAATAGGCAGTGACATCTAACGAATGTGCCGCAGCGGACGCCAGCAAGCGGGTCAGTTTTCGGCTGGCTTGGTCGGCGGCGCCGCTGAGCTCCACGTTGGGCAATCAAGGGTTTTCATGACACCATCGAAGCGGAAGCATCTCAAAGAGGGTGAAAAGGTTGCGCTTTCTCTCTCGCTATCGCAGGTTGAGCTGATCGTGGAGAAAACATCCATTGAAGAAGAGCTTCTTGCCATTCTCTATGCTGCCAGAGTTTGGGACAATGTAGTGATCGTCCGGTTCACTCTCGCCAACCTTGGTAGATTTGCAAGGCATATCAAATCGGAAGCAACAAGTACGAAAGACTCTGAACTCCAGAAACAGCTTGTAGTCATTTTGGAAGAAATCAGCAAGCTTGAGCAGAGGTACTACCC
Source organism: Burkholderiaceae bacterium (assembly GCA_038901875.1). Lineage (GTDB taxonomy): Bacteria > Pseudomonadota > Gammaproteobacteria > Burkholderiales > Burkholderiaceae_C > JBCKPE01. The sequence continues at coordinate 1,051 of JBCKPE010000159.1, read as the reverse complement.
TGAATCATCGTCACATCTAAGTCTCATTCATGCGTAGCCATCTAAACCATCGCTTTGTTCAGCCAGCCCTAACATGCACATTTGGCTTGCCGGCTTCGGGCGCGTCCAACTGCGGTTTCTAGGTTCACGACATCACTGACACCGCATCTCCGGCGTCAGCTTCATCCACCTCATCAACCAGTTCTTCGCCCGCTCCCGCGCATGCCGCGCGGCAATCTTCTCCTCCGGCGTCTGGTCCGCACGGAAATCGAACGCACGCCGCGCCATCGGATAGACCTGGTATTCCACCGGCACGCCGCGTTCCCACAGCGCGTAGAACGCGCGGCCGCCGTTGATGCGGCGCAGCTCAAAATCTTGCTCGCCGATGAGGTAGAGCACCGGCGTGGTGATCTGCATGATCTCGGGCGCGATGCTGAACAGTTGCTCGGGTTCCGGCGCGTTGGGGTTTTGCATGTGGCCGTAATAGCTGACGATGGCGGCGATGTCCGGGCCGCGTTTGGCGGCGAGGCGGATGGCGTAATAGGGCCCGCGCGACAGGCCGACAATGCCGACCGGCTGCTTGCAGGCATTCGGCAGCGACTTCAGGTAATCCAGCCCGGCTTCGACGTCGAGTTCGGTTTCGGGGTTGTGCGCCGAGGGCCAGCGTTCGATGAAGCGCCCGCTCTGCCAGTCGGGCGCGACGACGAGAAAGCCCTGAGCGGCGAGTTCGCGCACGTGGGCGCGTTCGTCGCCTTCGTAGCCGCGCTTGGCATGGATGAACAGCACCGGCGGGAAGGGACCCTTGCCTGCGGGTTTGGCGATTTCGACCGGCACTTCGGAGCCGTCGGCAGCCTTGATCGTGGTCTTGCTCAGTTCGATGGTGTCGGCGAAGGCTGGCACGCCCAGCGCCAATGCCAAGAGGGTGCCCGCCAGGGTGCGTATTTTCATGATCTTCTCCTTTTGTTTTTTGGCCCACACTGCTGGCCAGCGACGGATAACAGACAGGAAACCCGGTTCAACTGCGCATTCCAGTGATCGTGGACGGCTGTTTCAGTCTGATCGTGGACGGCGT
>JBCKPE010000158.1:0-3857 GCA_038901875.1 Burkholderiaceae bacterium | reverse complement strand
AGCGATATGAAAGAGATTCGGATCGGTCCAACGATCAGGCCTGGTCCGTCGCCACCACATGCCGCTTGAGGGTCTGGCGCACCATGGCCTTCTGAACTGCGGGCGAAAACTTGGAATACTTGGCCAACAGCGTGACCAACTGGGCGTAGATCCTGGAATTCGCGGCCATGCATTCACCCAGATCCAGGAACACCGACTCGCCGGTGAAGTTGCCAATCAGGCCGCCTGCTTCCGTGACCAGCAACGAACCTGCCGCGACATCCCAGGGCTGCAGGCCAACGTCGAAGAAGGCGTCGGTAAAACCGGCGGCCAGGTAGGCCAGATCCAGCGCGGCCGAGCCGCTGCGTCGGACGCTTGCGGTGCGCTCAAGCAACTCGCCCAGCAGCGCCAGGAAGGCCTGCGAATCGGCGCCAGAGCGAAACGGCGCGCTGGTTGCCACCAGCGAATCCTGCAGGCGGATGCGCTTGGCGACACGCAGACGCCGCTCGTTGCAATAGGCGCCACGCCCCTTGGTGGCAGTGAACAGGTCGTTGCGTGTCGGGTCATAAATGACGGCCTGCTCCATCTTGCCGCGCACGCACAGCGCAATGCTTATGCAGTAAACCGGGAGGCCGTGAATGAAGTTGGTGGTGCCGTCCAATGGGTCGATGATCCAGACAAATTCGGAATCCTTGGCGCCGTGCTGCCGGCCCGACTCCTCGGCCAGGATGCCGTGCCCGGGGTAGGCGGTGAGCAGGGTTTCGATGATGGCTCGCTCACTGGCGTGATCGGCCTCGGTCACAAAATCATTGACCTGCTTCTGGGAAATGCGCAGGGCTTCGAGATCGAGCGCGGCGCGGTTGACGATGGCGCCGGCGGCGCGCGCGGCCTTGATGGCCACGTTGAGCATGGGGTGCAGATTGGGCGACATGGGTTGTAAGGAAGATCAGCGGAGACAGCCCGGCGATGCGGACGGCGACAATGCCCGATTTTAGCCATCGCCTTGTGAAAACCCGCTTCATCCTGCTTCAGACCAGCCACGCCGGCAATGTCGGCGCCGCGGCGCGGGCCATGAAGGTCATGGGCTTTGATGAGCTGGTGTTGGTGGCGCCGCGCTGGCCCAATGTGCTGCGGCGCGAAGAAGCGATTCAGCGCGCCAGCGGCGCGCTCGATGTGCTGAGCACGGCGCGGGTCGTTGACTCGCTCGATGAAGCGCTGGACGGGCTGACGCACCTCTGTGCCACCGCCATGACGCCGCGCGACTTCGGCCCGCCGACTGTGGCGCCGCGCGAGCACCTTGGGCCATTGGCGAAACAACAGGTCTCGGTCGGCTTCCTGTTCGGTTCCGAGCGCTTTGGCCTCTGCAATGAAGACGTCTATCGTTGCCACGTGTGTCTGAGCATTCCGGCGAATCCGGCCTATGGATCGCTCAATCTCGCGGCGTCGGTCCAGCTGATTGCCTACGAATGGCGCATGGCGCTAGGCGGCTTTGATGTCGTCGCGGCCACTGCGCCAGCGGGCCAGGCAGATGCCGCCGCCGTGGCCGGCCTGCTCAAGCATTGGCAGCAGGCGCTCGAGGACATCGGCTACCTCGATCCGGCCAGTCCGAAGAAACTGCTGCCGCGCTTGCACCAGTTGCTCAATCGCGCGCAACTGAGCGCGGAAGAAATCCATGTTCTCAGAGGTGTTGCCAAGGCCATGTCGAAGACGGCAGGCACGCCCAGGCGCTAGACTCGCCGTCATGTTCGACCGACTGCGCTCCGACATCCAGTGCATTCTGGACCGCGACCCCGCGGCCCGCAGCCGCTGGGAAGTGCTTACCTGCTACCCCGGCCTGCACGCCCTGGTGCTGCACCGTCCCGCCCATTGGCTCTGGAACCATGGCTTCAAGTGGCTCGGGCGCTTCGTTTCACACCTGTCGCGCTGGTTCACCGGGATCGAGATCCATCCGGCTGCGCGTATCGGCGAGCGTGTCTTCTTCGACCACGCGATGGGTGTCGTGGTTGGCGAAACCGCGGAAATCGGCGACGGCTGCACCATCTACCAGGGCGTCACGCTCGGCGGCACCTCGCTCTACAAAGGCGCGAAGAGGCATCCGACGCTGGGCCGGGACGTGGTGGTCGGGGCCGGCGCCAAGGTGCTGGGCGGCTTCACCGTTGGCGACGGCGCCAAGGTTGGCTCCAACGCGGTGGTGACGAAACCGGTCCCGCCGGGCGCCACGGCGGTTGGGAATCCGGCGCGCATCATCGAGGCGCGCTCCGACGTGAAACGCGAGGAGGCGGCGAGCCGGATGGGCTTTTCCGCCTACGGTGTCACGCAAAGCGACGATCCGCTGAGCCAGGCCCTGCGCGGCCTGATCGACAACGCGGCCAGCCAGGAACGGCAACTTGCGTTGCTCTGGCAGGCGGTGCAGAAGCTCGCTGCCGAGCAGGCCAACGGCGGAGGTCTGCCGTTGCCGGCGAGCCAGGAAGCCAAGTTCGAAGCCGAGCGGCTGAATCAACTGGTGGGCAAGTAGGGCGTGGAGGACGCGCGGGCGTTCCCTTACCCCCTCACCCCAACCCTCTCCCCCGCGTACGGTGGAGAGGGCATGCCCCAATAGCCGCGGGCCGGCTCGGGCGGGAAACTGCACGTCATTCAGTAATCCCTGGATCAACGTGACGATGCACTGGGCAACCTTATGACCCGGGCGGACACCTCCCTCGGTGTGGGTACCACTGAAAACCTCAGCTACGACAGCCTAACCGTTTGACGCTGGCCACCATTCTGGGTGGCGCGGTGAGTCCGCCCTCCAGCACCGAGGTCAAATACGATACCAGAGGGAATATCACGTACAAGAGCGATGTAGGGCGATGTGGGCCGTTGCTGGTACGACCCAGGTCACGCTGGAGACTACCCTCCGATCACACACTGCGTCTGAACTACCTAATAAGCCACATCTGCATCGTCAGCGTCCCCTCCTGGCTGCCCATCCTTGCCAAAGGAAGTTAATTCGAATTCCCCTTTAGCGCCGGGGCTTTGGTAGCGATAGGCCCGGCCCCAGGGGTCCGGCGGAATCGACTTCTGCAAATACGGTCCGCGCCATTTGGGCTCATTGCCCGGCTTTACCACTAGGGCGCTCAGCCCCTGCGCAGTGCTTGGATAGTGCCCGGTGTCCAGTCGATAGGTAGTCGGCCCTGCAAAACTCAATTCAGGCCGCCGCGAAGGCCGCTGCGGGCACCGACCAGGTCAGCCGGCCGGCGAGGGACCGAGCCAAGACCAGGTAGCCGCGTCGCTGATTGGCTTGCGGGATGGCAACGCTCACGCGCGTCGCAACTCTTCGCGGATCGTCTTGCGAACGACACCCTCGATGGTCTCGGCCTGAATGGCATGCTTCAGCGCCTCGTTGATCAGCGTCTGGTAGCCGCGCTCGCCGGCCTTGGACTTGAAGTGCTCGATCACCGCGCCATCGAGAAAGATGTTCACGCGCTGCTTGTTCGGCAGCACGGCGCCGCCGGTGCTGCGCTTGCGCAGCAGCAGCTTGCCGGCTGCGATGTCAGCACGGCGCAGGGGCGCGTCCTCGATCACGTCAGGTGAGGTATTCACGGTAGATGCTTTGCTCATTTCGGTCTGCCTTGCGCATCGAGATGATGCGGATGTGGTTTTCAGTTTCCGCAGTGACGATTGCCACGAGCAAATCGCCAAGTGATCCCAGCGTCACGAATCGTTTCTCGCCGTAGTCGGAGCGGCGATCTTCGAAGGTCACCGTTTGCCCTGACTCGATCACCTTCGGAGCATCTGCCAGGTTCAGGCCATGCTTCTTGAGGTTGCTCGCATGCTTTGCGGGATCGAAGCTGTAGCGCATCGCTCCAGTATGTGTATAAATATATGCATTGTCAAGA
>JBCKPE010000157.1:0-3863 GCA_038901875.1 Burkholderiaceae bacterium | reverse complement strand
CTGAGCGGCTGCGTCGGGCACGGGATCGCCTGGCCGCGGTCAAACTGATGGGCAAGATGAACGGCGCCGTCGGCAACTACAACGCCCATCTGGCGGCCTGGCCGGACTTTGATTGGGAGTCCTTCAGCCGCAGGGTGGTCGAGTCCGACGCCCCGGTCGGTCTGGGCTTGAGCTTTCAGCCCTACAGCACGCAGATCGAGCCGCATGACTACATGGCTGAACTGTTCGACGCCCTGGCCCGGATCAACAGCATTCTTGTTGACTGGTGCCGCGATGTCTGGGGCTACATCAGCATCGGCTACTTCAGGCAGCGCCTAAATGACGGCGAGACCGGTTCTTCCACCATGCCGCACAAGGTCAATCCGATCGACTTCGAGAATGCCGAGGGCAACCTTGGCGTCGGCAACGCCTTGCTGCGCCACATGAGCGAGAAACTACCGGTTAGCCGATGGCAACGCGACCTCACCGATTCGACCGTCCTGCGCAACATGGGCGTGGCGTTTGGCCACAGCCTGCTCGCCTACCAATCGCTGCTGGCGGGGCTTGGCAAACTCGAGGTGAACACCGACGTCATTGCGCGCGACCTCGATGGTTCCTGGGAAATTCTGGCCGAACCGATTCAGACCGTCATGCGCCGCTTTGGACTGCAAGGCGGCTACGAAGCCTTGAAGCAGGCGACTCGAGGCCGGCAGGTCAGCGCCGAGGCTTTGCACGACCTGATTCGGGGCCTGGCGCTTCCTGAAGCGGAAAAACAGCGTCTGTTGTTGCTGACACCGGCGAGCTATGTCGGCAAGGCCTGCGAGCTGGCCCTGCGCGTTGGCGCTGGCGCAGCGGATTCGACCACCGGGACCCGCTCAGGCTGATGCCGGCGCCGCATCGGTGCGGGCTGGGCCTGTCGCCCGCTCGGCGTAGCGATTGAAACGCCAGGCCAGGCCTGCCATCGTGATGCGGCGCCAGGTCTGGCGTTTTTGCGCTGGAGACATTTCCAGCCAGCGCTGAACCTCGGTGAAGAATCGTCCGCAACCCTTGCAGACTTCATCGCCCTGGCTGGTCGAGCAAATCGCGATGCAAGGTGTATCGGGCGTGGTCTGGTACCAGTCCAGCCATGCTTCACGCGCCTTTTCTGGGAGCGTTTCCTCGTCGGCCTCGTCTTTCCGGTAAAAAACCATCAAGGCGTACACCTCGGCCAGCGCGCGGGTTGGCGCTGCCAGGCTCACGCCATCGGGCGCGGGCCGGCGCGAACGCCAATAGTTGATGGCGGCCTCGATGTCCGTGATGTGAATGCCAGCCATGAAGCGACGCGAAAGCTTTGAACCCGTCTCCGGCGGCCATCATAGTCCGGTCGAGGCCGCCGCCGCCGATGCTATGCTCCAGCGCAATGAAACTGATCCTTCAGTGGCTGTTGAGCGCGACAGCGCTGCTCGCGCTCACCCATCTGTATGCCGGTGTGCAGATTGCCAGTTTTACGACGGCGCTGCTGGCCGCTGTGGTGATCGGGTTGCTGAACATCCTGCTGCGCCCGCTGCTGATCATCCTGACCCTGCCGGTCACCGTGCTTACGCTCGGACTGTTCCTGTTCGTCATCAATGCGCTGATTTTCTGGGCGTCATCCGGCCTGATTGACGGCTTTCAGGTGTTGGGATTTGGCGCGGCGCTGCTGGGCTCGCTGTTCTATTCGCTGGCCGGACTGGTCATCGATTCAGCGCTCGAGCGCCTGTTCCCGCGCCAGAGACGCCACCTGCCTGGCGCGCACGTCGATGATTGACGCTTCGAGGTGGTCGAAGGCAGTGCCGCCGGCAGTCTTCTGAATCAACTCCTGCGCGGCCTTGAAGCGTTCCATCGCACCGGCGTAGTCGTAGCGGGCCACATGGGCCTCGGCATCGGCCCGAATGCCACGCAGGGCGAATCCCTGGGCCTGGCTCGCCATGGCCAGCATCTCCCAAGCCGCGGCATCGCGCGGATGCTCGGCAACCCAGGAGCGCAGGCGCTGCGCCACCTCGTCGGCCCGGCCGGCACGCAGCAAAAGGTTGCCAGCCGCAAGCAGCTCGGGACGGCGGCCACCACCCTCCTTGATCCATTGGGACGCCAGCATCTGCTCCGCCGCTTGATTCCGTTCTGGCACGGCGCCAGCCGGGCCGGTCGCGCCCAGCAGCAACTCAACCCGCAACAATTCGGCCAGGCGATTCGCCGACGGATTGCCACGTGCGATGGGCGCAAGGCGGGCCGCGAAACCATTGGCCCGGGCCGCGTCGTTGAGCCGGCTGCTGGCCAGCGCCGCCTGATAAAGCAGCGCCGCCTGGCGTGGCGCCGACAGACCATCAAACCTGGCAGCATCTACCTCGGCAACCAGCGAGCGCAGATTCTCCACGCCCTGCTCGGCCAGCGCCCTGGCCCGGCTCGCCATCATCAGATGTTCGGTGTCGGTACTCGGCGCCGAGCGATCAGCCTGAACAGTGCGCTCGCGCGAGGACATGTCGGCGATGCGCTCGGTGGTCAGTGGGTGGGTCCGCAGATAAGGATAGGCGCCGTAATCATTCAGCCGCGCCGCCAACTGCAGCTTGTCGAACATCGTCGTAAAACCGCGTGTCGCGTAACCGGCCTGCTCCAGCACTCCGAATCCGATCCGGTCCGCCTCGCGCTCCATGTCGCGCGAGAAATTGAGTTGGCCTTGAATCGCGATGGCCTGCCCTCCGGCAGCGATGGCGCCGGCCGCGTCGGGTCGCTTCGCAGCAGCCATCGCGCCCAGGATCATCGCGCCGATGATCCACGGCAACTGCTGCTTCTCCTTTGCCATCAGGCGTGAAACATGCCGTTGCGTGACATGGCTGAGTTCGTGCGCCAGCACGGCCGCCAACTCATCTCGCGTCGTCATCAATCCGATCAATCCCAGATGCAGGCCGAGGAAACCGCCCGGCAAGGCAAAGGCGTTGACCGAGCGGTCGCGCCCCATCATGATCTCCCAGGCAAAACGCTCGTTCAGTTCCGCCGTCAGCTCGCCGCGCTCGCGCGCCGAGGCAAGCAGCTTTTTCCATATCTGATCCACGTACTCGGACAGCAGCGGATCATCGATGTAATCCGGATCGCGGTAGATTTCGCGCGCAATACGCTCACCGAGTCGGCGCTCGGCACCCAGTGTCATTTCGGCGTCGTCGCCAAGAGACGGCAAGCCGCTTGAGCGAATCTGCGCGCCCAAGGGCGTGCTCAGCAGCAGGCCGGCGCAGACCCATGCGATCAGCAAACGGGATCTTTTCAACCCAGGCATCGCTGCCCGGGCCAGCGGAAACATCAAACTCATGCATCGTATGATGCCGCAAGAATCTGAACGTTCTGTCACCTGGCCCATCCCGCGCAACACATCATGCCCAAATCAGCGGCGAAGTTGACCCATTTTGATGCCCAAGGCCAAGCCCACATGGTCGATGTCGGCGACAAGCCAAGCTCGCGGCGAACCGCCATTGCCAGTGGGCGCATCGAGATGAGCGGCAAGACCCTGGCCATCATCCAGGCCGGCACGGCGGCAAAAGGCGATGTGCTGGGTGTCGCGAGAATTGCCGGCATCCAGGCCGCCAAGAAAACCAGCGAACTGATTCCGCTTTGTCATCCGCTGGCCCTGACCCGGGTCGCCCTGGACTTTGACCTCAGCGCCGCGCAAGCTGGAACGCCGGCCCACGTCGCCTGTCGCGCCACGGTTGAAACCGTGGGGCCGACCGGAGTCGAGATGGAGGCATTGACGGCAGTCCAGGTCGCACTGCTGACGATTTACGACATGTGCAAAGCGGTGGACCGAGGGATGGTCATGACGCAGGTCCGCCTATTGGAAAAGCATGGTGGCAAATCGGGGTCCTGGGTCGCGAATAGGTAGC
>JBCKPE010000156.1:0-3865 GCA_038901875.1 Burkholderiaceae bacterium | reverse complement strand
GTTTCTGATGGAGTACGACTGCAAGGAGGAGCGGATGAGGATACTTTCTATTAGCAGCCATTCCGGGCCGATGGCGACGGGGGAAACTCTCGAAACCGACCACAGCGCCGGCGAATGGCAATACGCAGCCCCTGACACGAATGGCGCCCTCATGGTCAGATTCGTCTGCTCCCGGTGATGATCCCGTCCCTCTACTCCGCGAAGGGCGGCTGCGCGAGATTCGCTATTGCGTGCGCGGTGAAGTTTATTTCTTGAGCGCGATTTTCACCCTCGGCTTTGCGGCGCTTTACTGGAAATAGAGATCAACGCAGGCCGATTCGATCAAGGCCGCGCCTAGCCCGACGGGGCAAAAAGCCGGAAACCCTTGCCGGCCTGGCGCGGCTTCCTTGCCAAGGGAGAGCGTGAAGGGGGTGCAGTATGCCGAAAGCAAAACTACCCAAGTCCCGGCTGAGTTTCACCGTGCACAGGCATCCGCTTAGCAGCGACGACGCGAAGGTCGAACTGCTCGCGCTACTCGATCCCGACTCCGACCCGCTCATCCTCCGCGAGAATGTCAAACGGTTCCCGCCAACCACCTGCGACGACGACCCGTTCACCGTCCCTGAAACGTTCATCGTCTACAAGATTGAAATGGCGCTCGGCATCTATGCCTATTGGAAGCAGTACGACAATGCCCCGCGACCCGCGGACTACGTTCGGGAATTCGAGTCGCTTGAAAGCAAAGCGCGGGAGTTATCCGATGATCTTTCCAGGATGAACCCCTTCTACATCGGGAAGCTATCGCATCTGGGCGCGGACTGCGACAGAATCGTGGTTGAGCTTGAAAAGCTGGCTGCGGTTTCGTTGCGGGCGCGGTTGTCGTTCGCCGGGAAGTCGAGCCAAGGAAGAGGCAAGCGCACGGCGCTGTTGAGGACGATCCTCCGCCTGCGGTCTATTTTCCGCGGGCACTTTTGCGACAAGCAGGGACTGACGCGCGGCCAAAGGAACCGGCGGGAAAAGAAGTTTGTGAAGATCGCGCTCGACGACGCGGCAATCAAGTACCTGAAGTTGGACCGCTTGATGGGCGACCTGCGCTGCACCCCTTCCTGACGCAGTAGCCGCCCCCATCGGCAGCACTGACGCGCTTTGCGACAAAAAGGGAGCGCGCCAGCCATCCCTTTTTGTACGTGATCGACATCGCGCGCGCAGCCCCGCAAAATCACTCGCGTTAGCTAGAAAAGCGAGGCCGCACAATGCAAGAAACCGCAGTAGTAGATTCCGCAGTCATCCCGGCGCTGTACACCGTCGCAACGTTCGCCGAACGGCATCGTACTTGGGCGACGCAGGCTGTTCTAAGAAATCATATCTTGCACGCTGCGGATCGCCTGAACAGTCGCGGCGAGCGCATCGCAGGAAACAAACTCCTTGAAAGCGGCGCTATCGTCCGGCTCGGAAGGCGCGTTTACATCGACGAAGCGCGTTTCTTCGATTGGCTGGCGCGGGAGCAGAAAAAGGCAACGCGCGACGTGAAGGCGGCACCATGAACGCGCCGAAACTTCCAGACGTGGCGCGCTCGATTCTCAAGGCGCTGATTGTTTCCCTTGCGAGCACCGGCCTTATGTCGCAGGCCGACGCGGACAACGTGATCGCATTGCTTGGGCTGAAGGATGCGTGACGTGGACGCAATTTCTCAATTCCGCGACGCGATCCGATCCGCCGGCCTGATTCCGCCGGACATGATCGAGCCGGACAAGCTGCATCGGTTTTCCACGAACGGCAAGCGCACTGATGACGCGGGCTGGTGCAGGATGTTCCCCGACCTGGCCGGGGGCGTTTATGGCGACCATCGCACCGGGCTTTATGAAGTTTGGCAGGCGAAGCGCGACAGTCCGTTCACCCCGGCGGAACGCGAAGCCTTCAGGCAACGCTGCGAACAGGAACGCAAGGAACGCGAAGCCGCGAAAGCCCGCGAACGCGCCGGCGCAGCGAGAAAGGCTACTGCGATCTGGAAAGCGGCAGCCGCGGCAAGAGCCGATCAGCCGTATCTATCGCGCAAGCGAGTTTCACCTGTGGCGACCCTGCGGGAAATTGACGCGAGCGCGGCCGCGGCGATCCTGGGCTATGCGCCGAAGTCGGAAGGTGAACCACTGGCCGGGCGCTTGCTGGTGGTCCCCGTCAAAGTCGGATATGCGCTTTCGACGCTGGAACTCATTGACGAAGCCGGGCACAAGTCGGCGCTATACGGCGGCGCGAAGGCGGGCGGATATTGGGCCGCGCAACCGCTGCCCGCTGGCGACGGCGACGGACTGACCCTGCTGATCGGCGAAGGCGTGGCGACCGCTCTATCTGCGAAGGAGGCGAGCGGACAGCCGAGCATTGCGGCGTTATCCAGCGGCAACCTGCAAGCGGTGGCGAAGATCATGCGCGAACGCTATCCGGCGGCAGTGCTGGTGCTGTTGGCCGATCTGGTGAAGGCGACCGGCGCACCCGATCCCCATGCGATCGAAGCGGCGCGATCCGTCGGCGGACTGCTCGCCGTGCCCGACTTCGGCGCGGATCGTCCCGAGGGCGCGACGGACTTCAACGACCTTGCGCGGAAGAGCGGCGCAGAGGCCGTAGCGCGTGCCGTGCGCGACGCAAAGCCGCCGGCGGTGCCCCCCGAGGTACAGGCAAGCACGGCGAACGCGCCAGAGGCCGGAGAATGGCCGAAGCCCGAGCCGCTGGCGGCGAAGGTCGAGCCGGAACCGTATCCGCTGGACGCCCTCCCCGCGACGATTCGGGCAGCGGTCGAGGAAGTCCAAGGTTTTACCAAGGCACCGATTCCGCTGGTGGCATCGTCGGCGCTCGCTGCGCTGTCGCTGGCCGCGCAAGCTCATTTCGACGTGAGGCGAGCGGACAAGCTGCAAGGCCCGAGCGGACTGTTCCTGCTGACCATTGCGGATTCTGGCGAACGCAAGACAACGTGCGACGGATTTTTTTCGGTAACGATCCGCCAATACGAGCAAGAGCAGGCGGAGCTTGCAAAGCCTGACCTGAAGCGCCACGCGGGCGAGTTCGCGGCATGGACAGCAGAGCGCGATGGAATTCTCGCTGCGATCAAGCAAGCCGGGAAAACCGACAAGCCGCAAAACGGAAAAGACATCAAGACGCTGCGGGCTGAACTTGTCGAGCATGAGCATTTGAAGCCGAAAGCGCCGAGGGTGCCGAGGTTATTGCGCGGCGACGACACGCAGGAGAATTTGGCATGGGTACTCGCGACGGAATGGCCGTCTGCTGGCGTGGTGTCTGCTGAGGCCGGGAGCGTGCTTGGGGCGCACGGCATGGGCAAAGACAGCATCATGCGGAACCTTTCCTTTCTAAACACCTTATGGGACGGCGGGACGTTAACTGTCGGGCGGCGCACGTCCGAATCCTTCACGGTGCACGGCGCACGGCTCACCGTCGGACTGCAGGTACAAGAGGCGACGCTGCGGAGTTTCTTTGACCGCTCCTCCGGGCTTGCCCGTGGTACGGGTTACATGGCGCGTTTCCTTGTGGCATGGCCGGAATCGACGCAAGGTGATCGCCCGTTCACCGAAGCGCCCGAAAATTGGCCGCACCTTGCCGAGTTCAATCGGCGCATCGTGGCGCTGCTGGCAAGCCCGGCGCCAATCGGTGAGGACGGTGCGCTATCGCCTGCGGTGCTGTCGCTGACGCCCAAGGCGAAGGCCGCATGGGTAGCCTTCCATGACGCAATCGAGGGCGAGCTTAAGACCGGCGGCGAGCTTTACGACGTGCGCGACGTGGCATCGAAAGCGGCAGACAACGCTGCAAGGCTGGCAGCGCTGTTCCAAGTCTTTGAGCATGGCGCTGGTGGCGCTATCGGGCCGGAATGCTTCGAGGGCGC
>JBCKPE010000155.1:0-3898 GCA_038901875.1 Burkholderiaceae bacterium | reverse complement strand
TGGCAAGCTTTTCTAATACACACCTCTTGGAGAGTCAAAACGTAGCCTGGGGTGGATATAGTATGGTGAATGTTGAATTAAGGGGCATTAGAGAGTTATTGAAGATCAGTGCTGAATGGGATTTTTTTATCAACCTTAGCGGACAGGATTATCCGCTAAGGTCGCAGGTTTTGATTCAAGATTTTCTTAGCCAGAACGAAGGAACGGATTTTATACAAATTCTCGATCAGGCAAAGGAACGTCCAGACACCATGAATCGCGTTGAAAACTACTTTGTTGAAACTGATAATGGATTTTCAGGGACGCCATACAAGAGACTCTATCTTCCAGATGTAACACCTTACATCGGTGGTCAATGGATGATTTTGAGTAGAGAGTGCTGTGAATTCATTTGTTGTAGTGGTGAAGTAGAAAAGTTAAAGAGCTTCTATCGGAATACCCTGATACCAGATGAAGGTTTCTTTCAAACAGTAATAATGAACACCAGTTACAGCGGAACCATTGTAAACGACGATAAAAGAGCGATTATCTGGATACCAGATGAAATCATCAAACTGCCCCCAAAAACCTTCACGGCGAACGACACTAAATCTCTAATAGCAAGTGGAAGCATCAAACTGCGCCCAAAAACCTTCACGGCGAACGACACTGAATTTCTATTAGCAAGTGAGGCGCTGTTTGCCCGTAAATTCGATGAAACTGTTGACTCAACCATCTTCGACATATTGGAGTCAGAGCTTCAGATTTCCAAGTACACGCTGGCTAACAAGGCGCGCCAGCCGACCGCTTTCCGCTACGCTCCAAGCGTCGACTGAGCTTTACGTTAGGCATTTCACAGGGAGAAATAACTCTTGAAGTTACTGGTAGTGGGTGGTGCAGGTTACATTGGTTCACACATGGTTAAGCGCTTATTGTGCGACGGTCATGATGTGGTAACGGTAGATGATTTTTCTACCGGGCATCGTGATGCAGTAATCGGTGGGGCGCTGATAGAAGGTAGTTTGGCGGATGTGGCTTTGATAGAACGTGTGTTTTCAGAAAGCTGCTTTGATGCGGTACTGCATTTTGCTTCGTTTATTCAGGTAGGAGAGTCGGTTGTTCAACCAAATAGGTATTATGCGAATAATCTGGTCAATACACTCAATTTGCTAAATGCGATGGTTGAGCATCGTATTTGTCGTTTCGTCTTTTCATCCACCGCTGCGATTTTTGGTGAGCCTCAGTATGTGCCAATAGATGAGAAGCATCGTATCTCGCCTATCAATCCTTACGGCGCATCAAAAGCGATGGTGGAGCAAGTGCTGCGCGATTACGACAAAGCTTATGGCTTAAAGTCGGTTTGTTTGCGCTACTTCAATGCGTGCGGTGCAGACCCTGAGTGTGAGTTGGGTGAGCGGCACGAGCCAGAAACACATTTGATTCCTTTGGCGTTGCAGGCAGTATCGGGACGACGTGGCCCGCTAACGGTGTTTGGGCGCGATTACGATACGCTGGATGGGACGTGTATTCGGGACTATGTGCATATCGTGGATTTGTGCGAAGCACATGTGAAGGCACTTGATTGGCTGAATGCGGGTGGTGCGAGTGCCGAGTTTAACTTGGGCAATGGCGAAGGTTTTTCTGTGTCCGAGGTGATTGCAGCGGTTGCGCGCGTCACCGGAAAAAAGGTGCCCGTAATTGAAGGTGCTCGCCGGGCGGGTGATCCAGCTCGGTTGGTGGCGGATTCAACCCAGGCGCGCCAAGTACTTGGTTGGCAGCCGCAGTATGCTAAGTTGGATACGATTGTTTCGCATGCTTGGGCGTGGGAAAACAAGCAAGCGATTCAGTGTCTATGATTAAACGCATCCAAGAAATGGGGTCGGAGTGATTAAATGCCTAGCGAACAAGCATCGATCTTGCCAAGTTCGTTCAGTTGCTATCGGGTGATTTCCAGTATGTCAGCCTGCAAAAGGAAGTCCGTGCCAGTGATCAGGAGATTCTTGAAACACGGCCAGATATCCTGCACTTCGGCGACGCGTTGCAAGACTTCAGCGATACCGCCGCGCTGTGCGAACTGGACGATGTCGTCATCAGCATCGATACCAGCGTCGCCCATCTGGCTGGTGCAATGGGCAGGCCGGTCTGGATCATGTTGCCGGCGGTTGCGGACTGGCGCTGGATGCTGAACCGGGACGACAGTCCCTGGTATCCCTCGGCCAGGCTTCATCGGCAGGCCAGGCAAGGGGACTGAAGCGGCGTGCTGGCGCGGGTCCAGCTGGATCTGGCGGCCAGGCTCCGGGCAACGGCACCGGCAGCAACTTGGCCGGAAATATTCGTCATTTCACTGGCCAGAACAGCCGGGCGTCTGCAAACGTTCAGGCAAAAAAACGAGTTCCTGAAATACCAGGTTTTTGATGCGATCGACGGCCACGATCAATCTGCGGATTCGTTTGTGGCGAGCGGGTGTTGCCGCCGACCGAAAACTGACCCACTTATAGAGGTTGTGCCGATTCAAAACTGACCCAGGTGTTTTACTTGTCCTGCCTACTTTTTAGGCAGGAGCAAAAAAGGTGATCACCATGGAAATGTTGGGCAGGATTCGACGGATGTATTTGCGCGACGAGCTGTCGCTGCACGAGATAGCCAAGCGCACGGGTTTGTCGCGTAACACCATCCGGGGATGGTTGAGAAAGTCCCAAGAGGTCTCGCGACCGATCTACCGCCGCACCGAAGGGGCGGGCAAGCTCACGGCGTTTCATCAGGCGCTGGAACAGGCGCTCAAGGTGGACTCGCACCGCATCAAGCAGAACCGGCGCACGGCCAAGGCGCTGTTCATCCAAATCAAGGAAGACGGCTACAAGGGTGGTTACACCCGTGTCACCGATTTCATCCGCGCCTGGCGCGTCAGGGAAGGCAAACCGCTGCATGCCTTCGTGCCTTTGAGCTTTGGGTTGGGCGAAGCCTTTCAATTTGACTGGAGCGAAGAAGGCCTGGTGGTGGGCGGCATCTACTATCGGCTTCAGGTCTCGCACATGAAACTGTGCGCCAGCCGTGCGTTCTGGCTGGTGGCCTACCCCGGCCAGGGCCACGAAATGCTGTTTGATGCCCACACCCGCTCCTTCACGGCGCTCGGAGGCATTCCCCGGCGCGGCATCTACGACAACATGAAGACGGCGGTGGACAAAGTGTTGAAGGGCAAGGGCCGCGTGGTCAATGCGCGCTTTGCCGTGATGTGCGCGCACTACCTGTTTGACGCTGACTTCTGTAACGTGGCCAGCGGCTGGGAGAAAGGCACGGTGGAGAAGAACGTGCAGGACAGCCGCCGACGTGTCTGGCTCGACGCACAGAACCGGCGCTTTGGTTCCTTCACCGAACTCAACGCCTGGCTGGGCGAGCGTTGTCGTGCATTGTGGGGCGAGATCCGCCACCCCGAGTACAAGGAATTCAGCGTGGCCGAGATGCTGGAGCAAGAACGCTGCGAAATGATGCCTATGCCAACGCCCTTCGACGGGTATGTGGAGAAATCGGCCCGTGTCTCCAGTACCTGCCTGGTGGCCGTGGCGCGCAACCGCTACTCGGTGCCGTGTGAACTGGCAGGCCAGCGGGTCAGTACCCGGCTGTACCCCAACCGGGTCAGCGTGGTAGCCAACGACGCGCTGGTGGCCAGCCACGATCGTTTGTCCGATAGGGGGCAGATCTGTTACGACTGGCAGCACTACATCGCCCTGGTGGAGCGCAAGCCCGGAGCGCTGCGCAATGGCGCTCCGTTTGCCGACATGCCAGCTCCATTGAACCTGTTGCGACGCGGCCTGCTGCGTCACCCCGGTGGCGACCGGATCATGGCGCAGGTGCTCTCGGCGGTGCCCACCGCCGGGCTCAATGCCGTGCTGGTGGCGGTGGAGTTGGTGATCGAATCCGG
>JBCKPE010000154.1:0-3912 GCA_038901875.1 Burkholderiaceae bacterium | reverse complement strand
TTGTTGAAGAAAATCACACCACAGGCATTCTGCGGATCGACCGGCGTGCAAAGCAGTGCACCGACCAGCACATCCGAGCCGCGCGGTTCGTTCACCAGGGCGCGGCGCCAGGCGTCGTGCTCGTTGCGAAAGAACCCAAGCCGCTCCTGCATGGTGCCCATTCCGAGATCCGGCCCGCCGCTGACGACCACGCGAGTCGGCTCGCCGCCGGTGTGCGAGTCGATGATTCGGGTGCTGGTGCCAGCGACGTGGGTCATGGAGAAAGGGCGGCGAAAAAAGCCAACCTCGCGGGTTGGCTTGTGATGGTTGGTGGAGAGGAGGAGGATCGAACTCCCGACCTCTGCATTGCGAACGCAGCGCTCTCCCAGCTGAGCTACCCCCCCCAACACGGTGCGAAGTCTATCAAACCGGCGCCGCTGCGGGCAAGAGTTACTGCGCCGTTGTTTCGGCGGGTGGCGGCGCAAACAGGGTCTCCATCTCGCGCCGCAGTCGGTAGGCCCTTGTGTTGGCATCAATTTCCACATCGTCCCAGCACAGGCTCTGGCCCTTGGCAACGGGACGCAGCAGCTTGACTTGGTGCGCCAGCCCCAGCGGCAGGCCGCCGATCTGCAACGACTTTTGCGCCGGCAACAGCTTGCCCCAGACCGTGTAGCCGCCTTCGCCGTCGAGCAATTCCCCGGCTTGCAGGTCGCGCTTGGCGCTGGCCACCACGTCGGCGCCCCACGATGTCGCCACACCCGTGGCTTCGCCGCGCAAGGCCACGCTGGCCACCGAGATGCCCACTTCCAGCCCGATCAGGTGCCAGCGCTTGTATAGCGTGAAGTAGCGCCCGCTCGGGTCGGTCTGCGCGTTGTACTCTTCGAAACAGTTGCGGATGTATTCGGTCTCGCCCTCCACCGTGACCCAGACTCCCATGCGGATGTCGTACGGGATCGGGCTGCCCTCAGAGTCAAGCGACGAAATCACCTCGACCATGCCCTTCCTCTCGAGCACACCGCCCTCGCTGATCGGCCGGGTCACACGCGGTATGTCGGCGATGCTGGCGCTCGGGTACAGCAGGCCGTCGGATGGCACGGTGAGGCCGGTGGCGTTGGCCACCGCGCTGCATTCGATGGAAGGCTTGGAGCCGTCCAGGAAGCTGTTGAACATCTTCGGATTGAGGCCGCCGCGAGCGGCCTGCTCCGGCGTCAGCCCGTAGTAGCCCCAGACTGTGTCGGGCGTCGATTCGCAAAAATGCGGCTGCCACTTGTGCCCGCGGCCTGCGGCCACCACGGGGAAGCCGCAGGTGCGAGCCCAGTCCACCAGGTCGCAGATCAGCGCGGGCTGGTCGCCAAAGGCGAGCGAATAGACGACGCCGGCCTCGGCCGCCTTGCGTGCCAGCAGCGGTCCGCAGAATGCATCAGCCTCGACCGTGACGTTGACCACATGCTTGCCGTGCGCAAACGCCTCCAGGCAGTGCTCGACGGCGGCCAATGGGTTGCCGGTGCATTCGACGATCACTTCGACCGCCGGATGGCGCACCAGCGCCTGCCAGTCGTCGCCGACATGTGTTGCTCCTGATTTGAGAGCGGCGCCAATCGATTCCGCGCTGCTGCGTTCGGCGCTCCAGCCGACGCGCGCCAGATTGGCGCGGGCGTTGTCGGGCGACAGATCGGCAATGGCCACCAAATGCACGCCCGGCGTGCGCGGAATCTGCGCCAGGTACATCGAACCGAACTTGCCGGCGCCGATCAGGCCCACGCGCACCGGCCGGCCCTCGGCTGCGCGCTGCAGGAGCTTGGCATGCAGGCTCATGTCAGGCCGCCATGCGCGCCATGTCGATCGGCTCGGGCGACGTGACGAGCGCGCTTTCGGGCATGCCGTCCCGCCAGGGCAGTTCAACCGGATAGTCCTGCAGCAAGCAGTCGTCGGGCAGGCAAACGATGGGTGTGAAGTCGCGCTGCGCGATGTACTCGGGCCTATGGAAACGCCGGATATGGTTGGATACGGCGCACAGGCTCAGGTAGACGCTGACGCGGTTCCACGGCGAGAGGTTGCTGCTTGAGGCGTGCACCAGGCAACTGTGGAACAGGATCATGGAACCGGCCGGGCCCTTCGGGCTGACGATGCCGCCTGGGACATAGCGACCTGCCGCGTCGAAGCTGCCAGCGCCACCGGCGCGTTCCACCACTTGAGCGATCAACTCGTTATCCACGGTCCACAGCGGGTAGCTGGTGCTTGAAACATCGTGCTTCGCATCGATCACACCGCGCTTGTGGCTGCCCGGGATGAACATCAGCGGGCCGTTGAAGTCGTTCACCGGGTCCAGGAAGATCGCCACGTTCATGGCGCGCTCGCTCGGCATCAGGTCGTCATTGAGCCAGGTGCCATAGTCCTGGTGCCACTGCCAGACGTCGCCTTCGAAGGCCATCTTGCCGTTGATCTTGAACTGGTGCATGTAGAGCGGCTCGCCCAGCAGCTCCTGCACCGGCTCCACCATGCGCGGATGCCGCGCCAGCGTTGCAAAGGGTTGGCTGTACCTATGGGCCGCGAAATTGGTGCGTACTGCGTCGCTGCCTTTTTCGCGCACGTTATAGGCCTCGCGCCGGCTGTACAGCTCGGGCACCGCGTCGCTGAGGCGCCGCGTCTCCTCGGGCGTGAACAGGCCGGGAAAGAACAGGTAGCCGTCGCGTTCGAACCGCTCGCGTTGCTCTCGTGTCAATTTCATCGCCGTTTCCTTTGTTGGCCGTCTGGCCGGCATGTTCGCCGCTTCGCACACAGAATAGCTGAAACCGCGCCGCCGCGGGTGGGTCCGCCGGCTATGCCAAGATAACAGCCGCAAACAGTGGAGACGCCGATGACCCGATACGACCCTGCCTGGCTCGATCAGATGTACAACAACCGCGCGCGCGTGCCCGAGGCGCCGCTGTTTCTGCAGCGTTGGGCCGCGACTTCGGCGCTCGCACGCGAGTCGCAGTCGCGCCGGCTCGACATCGCCTATGGCGACGGTCCATCCGAGACCCTGGCTATCTTTCCCTGCGCCAGGGCCGATGCGCCGGTGCTGGTGTTCATCCACGGCGGCTACTGGCGGGCGCTGGACAAGTCGGATCACTCGTTCATCGCCTCGGCCTTTAGCGCTTCTGGCGCCTGCGTCGTGCTGCCGAATTACGCGCTCTGTCCGGGGACCGCGGAACACCCGGTGACAGTCCCGGACATCGTCATGCAGATGGTCAAGGCGCTGGCCTGGACCTGGCGCCATGTCGCGCTGTACGGTGGCGATCCGCGGCGCATCACGGTGGCCGGGCATTCGGCCGGCGGCCATCTCGCTGCCATGATGCTGGCCTGCGACTGGCGGGCCTATGCCGCCGACCTGCCGGCGCGGCTGGTGAAGAACGCCTTGTCGATCTCCGGCCTGCACGAACTCGAGCCGATCCGCCAGACCCCCTGCCTCGCCAATGACCTGCGCCTGACCGCGGCACAGGCGCGCAAGGCCAGCCCGGCGCTGCTGCCAAGGCCGCGTGCGGGCGTCCTGTACGCCGTGGTGGGAGGCGACGAGAGCGCGGAATTCTTGCGACAGAACCGCCTGATCCAACAGGCCTGGGGAAAATCCCGCGTGCCGCTGGCCGAGGCGTTACCGGGACTGAATCACTTCGGCGTGCTGGAAGCGCTAACGCAACCGGGTCATCGCCTGCACCAACTCGCCCTGAGCCTGCTGGCTTGAGTGGCCCTCACCCCAGCCCTCTCCCGCAGGCGGGAGAGGGGGCCGGCAAAGCCACCACTGTTGGGAATTGCCCCTCTCCCCCGTATGCGGGGGAGAGGGTTGGGGTGAGGGGGCGACTGGCCGGATACGCTACATCAGCAGGTGCTCGCCGGCGTTGTCGCCACCGAGAATGACGTAGTTCACCTTGCGGATGTCGAGCAGGCCCTTGCCGC
>JBCKPE010000153.1:0-3962 GCA_038901875.1 Burkholderiaceae bacterium | reverse complement strand
GCGAAAGGCCGATCCCGGCCGGTTCGGCCTTTCGCGTTTGAGGAAGCGACCATGATCTGCAACTCATGCCAGGCGACACTGGCCAACGGCAGTCGTTTCTGCGTCGCATGCGGGGCGCCCGTGGCGCAGCATTGCCGCAGTTGCGGCGCCGAGGTCGCGTCGATTGATAAGTTCTGCGGCAGCTGCGGAACCGCGCTGGACGCGGACGCGCGTCCTTCGGCTCGCGCGGCCGCCGCGCCGCCACCAGCACCAGCACCAGCACCAGCAGCATCAGAATCGGCTCCGACTCCGGATGCACCCGCGGTCACGGCAAGCGCGGCAGGCGACGGCGAGCGGCGCCAGATCACGGTGCTGTTTGCCGACATGGAGGGCTACACCACGCTGTCGGAGAAGCTCGGCGAGGAAGACACCTACAGGATCATGCAGCCGGTGCTCTCGCGCATGGTCGAGACCATCCACGCGCACGGCGGCACGACGCAGGACCTGGCCGGCGACGGCGTGATGGCGCTGTTCGGCGCGCCGCAGGCGATCGAAAACGCGCCGCTGCGCGCCTGCGAGGCGGCGCTCGACCTGCATCTACGGCTGGCCGACCTGGTCGAGGCGATCCGGCTCGAGCACGGTGTGGCGCCGCGCTTTCGCGTTGGCCTGAATGCGGGGCCTGTGGTGCTCGGGCACATGGGCGAGGGCAAGCGCATCGAGTTCCGCGCCGTGGGCGACACGGTCAATCTGGCCGCGCGCCTGCAAAGCCTGGCCGAACCCGGCACCGTGCTGCTGTCCGAGGACATGCACCGCCTGATCGAAGGTTACGTCGACGACACCGACCTCGGTGCGCGCAGCATCAAGGGCAAGGCCGATCCGGTGCGGGTCTACCGGCTCGACGCGGTGCACACCGGCGCCAACCGGTTCGCGCGCGCGTTGCAGCGCGGCCTGAGCGCATTCGTCGGGCGCGAGCCCGAACTTGCCAGTCTGGAAGCCGGATGGGCGGCAACGCGCCAGGGCAGCGCCCGGGCCTTGTGCCTGAGCGGCGAGGCGGGCCTGGGGAAATCCCGCCTGGTGCACGAATTCTGCGAACGCCGCGCGCGCGAGAATGCCGCGGTGCTGCGCGCGCACTGCGCGTCGACCGGACAGTCCACCGCGTTCCTGCCGTTTGCCGAACTGGTGCGCAACACGTTTCGCATCAGCGTCGACCTGGATGCGGCCGAGGTCGCCGCGCGCCTGCGGCGCGGGCTGGAACTGATCGGCGCGGACGGCGAACAGAATGTGCAGTATCTGCTCAACCTGCTGGGTTTCATCGTCGGCGGCGAAGGCTTCAGCAAGGAAAACGCCGAGGCCGTCGGTGTGCGCACGCGCGAGTTGCTGATGCGGCTGATCGAGGAGCGTTGCCGCGCCTCCGAGGTGGTGTTCGTGATCGAGGACCTGCAGTGGATCGACAGGCAGTCCGAAGCCCTGCTCGCGCGCCTGCTCGCCGAAGGAAAGCGCCTGCTGCTGGTGTGCACCTACCGCCCGCCCTATACGCCGCCATGGGCGAACGCCGAGGTGGTCCGGCTCGCGCCGCTGTCGCGGGAAAACACCGAGGCGCTGCTGCGCGCGCGCCTGGGCACGGACGCGCTGCCACCCGGACTCGCGCAACTGGTGGTCGAGAAGTCCGAGGGCAATCCGATGTTCGCCGAAGAAATCGTGCAGGCGCTGACCGAGCGCGGCGCGCTCGGGCGCACGCCAGCCGGCCTGAGCTTCGATGCCGCCGCCGCGCGCACGCTGCCGGCAAGCCTGGAGAGCATGCTGCTCGAACGCGTCGAGCAGCTCGACGCCGCCGCGCGCGCCCTGCTGCAGGCAGCGGCGGTCGCCGGCCGGCGCTTCGCGATCGCGGTGGCGGCGAGCGCCGCAGGCCTGGGCGATGCGGGCGCCGCCAGCGCCGGGCGCTTGCAGGAACTCGGATTGATCGCGGCCGAAGCGGAGGCCGGTGTGTTTCGCTTCGACAGCGCGTTGCTGCAGGAGGCCGTCTACCAGAGCCTGCTCAGCGCCCGCCGCGCGACCCTGCACGGCGGCGTGGCCGCCGCACTCGAGCACCAATATGGCGAGCGCGCCGGCGAAATCGCCGACCTGCTGGCCGATCACTACCGGGCGACGCCACGTGCCGAGAAGGCCGTGGTCTACATGCGACTGGCCGGCGAAAAGGCGTTGCGCATGTATTCGCTCGATGAGGCGGCACTGCGCTTTCGCCAGGTGATCGAGCTGATCGAGAAGGTGCCGGGTTGCGCGAGTGACCTGTTCCTGGTCGACACACTGCTCAACGTCTCGCGCGTGCTGTATTACAAGGCGGCATTCACCGAATTGATCGCGCTGATCGAGCGCCACCTGCCGTTGGTCGAGCGCCTAGGCGACCAGGCGCGGCTCGGACGGTTTCTGTTCGAGCTGGGTTATGCGCAGACCTTCAACGCCAACCCCGGGACCGGCAAGCCACTGCTCGAGCGCGCGCTGGCGATCGGCGAGGCGCAGCGCGACGAGCAACTCGTCGCATACGCGCTGATGGCCAAGATGTGGATGCACATCTACTGGGAGCCGAGCACGCGCCAGACGCGCGGTGAAATTCGACGACTGGCCGCGCGCGGCGAAGAGATCGGCCGCCGGCTGGTCGACCACTGGGTCACCATGAAGACCATGTCGGCCAGCAGCATCGCCGAAACTGTGTTCGGCTGGCCGACCCTTGGGCGGCGCGAGGCGCTGCGCGTCATCGAGTACAGCCGCGAAACCGGCGATCCGCGCGGGCGCAGCATGGGGCTGTGGGGTCTCGCCTTTGCCGACGTCTTCAGCGGCGATCCCGCCGCAGCAATCGACGACGCGGACGAATCGATGCGCATCGGCCTGAGTCCCTTGGATCGCCTAGTGGCACAGATGGGCAAGGGTTGGGCGCTCGTTCTCGCCGACCGGCCGCAGGAGGCCTTGCCCGTGCTCGATGGCGTGGATGCACAGATCCGGCGCGATGGCTTCATGCTGATGCGGGAGACGAACGACGGTGCGCTCGGCCTTGCGCGCGTGGGGACCGGGGCCTGGAGCGCGGGCGTGCGCACGCTCGAAGAGCTGATCGCACGCTCCGAAGCGCACGGTACGCTGCACGCAGCTGCAAACGGGCACTACGCGCTCGGCGAGGTCTATGTGCGCATGGCGCTGCGTGAAGGCAAGGCGGGCTGGAACGAGATCTCGCACAACCTCGCTTTCACTTTCACCGCGCTGCCCTTTGCTGCCGGCAAGGCGCGCCGCCATCTCGGGCGTGCCTGCGCGCTGGCGCGCGAGATCGACATGCCTTCCATCTTGGCCAGCGCGCTGTTCAGCCTGGGCCGGCTGGAGCGGCGCAAGACGGGCGCTGCGCGCGCCGAACCCCTGCTCGCCGAGGCGCGCGCGATCGCCGAGGCGAACGGATTGGATGTGCTGGTGCGCAGCATCGACGCGCTGTCACGGGCGGGCGCGGGTTAATCGCGGGTTCGGGCACCGGATGGATGGCGGGAATCGGGGAAGGCTTGGGTCGCTGCATGGTTTCATACCAAGTCGCCTTCAAGAGACAATATCTGGGGGTCAGGTCCTTGGCCGCGGGCGCCGTTGGGGCACGGCACGCCTTCCAAGCTTGCAGGATCGGGACGGTGGGGCGCTTGGCGCAGCGAAGTCAAGAAGGAGGCCGAAGGCCGGATGACATTCGCGGAGCCGAGCGCCTCGCCATCCTGATCCCGAACATACGGTGCCCGATTCTGAACTATTGAACGCAAAACCGTATCAGCCTCCGGTTGATCTGTGGCCATCTTCCCGGCCCGTGCGTCGTCCCGCCGGATCAGATGTCCACGTCCGGCGCCGTGCGTCCAAGGATAGGCAAATCAATCCGACCCTGTCCACACGCCGTCTCATCGCAATGGTCCTTCTTCATGTTTGGCAGGCCTGGCCGACCCCGCACAATGCAGCTTATGTCACCTCGC
>JBCKPE010000152.1:0-4007 GCA_038901875.1 Burkholderiaceae bacterium | reverse complement strand
TGCTGCCGGCTGAAAACGAGGAGATTGCCCAAGCGTTCTCGCTGCGCAACGCGGGATTCGGGCCGATCAATGTCGCCGACATCCTCTCGGGATTGAAGGTGCCGGCACACCTTGAATTGTGCGACGGTCCCTTTTTGCGGCTTTGGCCGCATCGACACCAGACCGACGGCTTCTTTGCCGCGGTCTGGGCCAAGAGTGAGTAAATACTCACAAGATATCTTGGTCTGTGCGATGATTCAGGGTGTTTTCTGAAAGCAGGGCGACCTACAATCCCCATTCTTTTCAGGGCGCTTAGTGTTTGTCTCTCGGCAAAGGATTGAACCTCAATGTTTTTCGATTCGATTGTTTTAGGCGCCGCCCTGGACTGGCTGGCAAAGGGTCTCTGGGACTTTTCCTGGTGGCAGATCGTTTTGTACATGATCGTCACGACCCACATCACTATCGCCAGCGTCACTATCTTTCTGCACCGTCATCAGGCGCATCGGGCGCTTGACCTGCATTCCCTACCGTCCCACCTGTTCCGTTTCTGGCTGTGGATTGGGACCGGTCAAGTGACCAAGGAGTGGGTCGCGGTGCACCGCAAGCACCACGCCAAGTGCGAAACCAACGAAGATCCCCACAGCCCGCAAACCCGAGGCATAAGGAAGGTGTTCTGGCAGGGCGCCGAGTTGTACCGCGAGGAAACCGCCAAACCCGAGACGATGGAGCGCTACGGGCACAACACGCCGGACGACTGGCTCGAGCGCAACCTGTATGCGCGCTTTAGCTGGCAGGGCGTTGGCTTGATGATGATTCTGAATCTCGCCTTGTTCGGCTTCGCGGGTTTGGCGGTATGGGCCGTTCAGATGGCCTGGATTCCCGTCACTGCGGCTGGCGTCATCAACGGCATCGGCCACTACTGGGGTTACCGCAATTTTGAGTCGCCTGACGCCAGCAAGAACGTTGTCCCATGGGGCTTCATCATCGGTGGCGAAGAGTTGCACAACAACCATCACACTTACCCGACGTCGGCTCGCTTTTCCGTCAAACCCTACGAGTTCGACATTGGCTGGCTCTATATCAGTGGCTTGCAATTCCTCGGCCTGGCGACGGTCAAGAAAACACCACCCAAACTGCAGTTTGGCGATATCAAGCCGGTGGCGGACGAAAAGACGCTCGAGGCCTTGATCGCGCACCGCTACGAAGTCATGGCGGGCTATGCACAGGAAGTGCGTCGTGCCTGCAAGAGCGAGATCAGCGCGCTGGCTGCGAGAAAGGCGGACCTCTCCGTGCTCGCGGTGGCCAAGCGCTGGCTGCATCGGGACCACGATCTGGTTCCAGCCACAGCCCGGGCCCAGCTTGCCGTCGCAAGATCGGCCCACCCCGTGCTGGACAAGATGGTGGTGATGCGGGAAGAGTTGCGACAGTTCTGGTTGAGTCGTTCCCATACCCGCGAGCAGCTGGCGGCCGACCTGCAGTCATGGTGCCGGCGCGCCGAGGAGAGCGGCATCGCCGCCCTGCGCGATTTTTCTCTAAGGTTGCGCTCGGCACGTGCCTGAGTGCCAGCGATGCCCAGGCTTGACACCGCGTTGCGGTGGTCGGCCCGGAGAATGAAAAAGCCCGCGCTCAGCGGGCTTTTTCATGTCGAGCCGTGGACCCCCCCGAACTACTTCAGCTTGATTTCCTTGTACTGAACGTGCTTGCGAGCTTTCGGGTCGAACTTCATGATCGACATTTTCTCGGGCATGGTCTTCTTGTTCTTGCTGGTGGTATAGAAGTGTCCTGTTCCGGCTGTGGACTCGAGCTTGATCTTTTCGCGACCGCCTTTTGATGCCATGGTGCTTCTCCTTTAGGCCTGCCCGCGCGCGCGCAGATCGGCCAGCACGGAATCAATGCCATTCTTGTCGATCAGGCGCAGCGCGGCGGCGGAGACGCGCAGGCGCACCCAGCGGTTTTCGCTCTCAACCCAGAAACGGCGGTACTGCAGATTCGGCAGGAATCTGCGCTTGGTTCGGTTGTTGGCGTGGGATACATTGTTTCCCACCATCGGGCCCTTGCCGGTGACTTCACACACACGTGCCATGGCGACACTCCTAGATGAAAACGGTCGAACCCTGATTCGCCGCCTCGTGATTAACAGCTTTCGCTGCACCTCGCCACGGCTGGACCGTTGGCGGTAGAGGAAATTGACGGAAACTTCGACCCCAGGTCGCGCCCGGCTCGTCATAGCATCCAGCAAAGCCGGCGATTATAGCGATTCCAGGTAGCGCTGGGCGTCCAACGCAGCCATGCAACCCGTTCCAGCGCTGGTGACGGCCTGCCGGTAGACATGGTCCTGCACATCGCCGGCAGCGAACACGCCGGGCATGCTGGTCATGGTGGCCATTCCCTGCAGACCGGATCGGGTATGGATGTAGCCATTGGTCATCTCCAGCTGGCCCTGGAAAATATCAGTGTTGGGCACGTGCCCAATAGCGATGAAGCAGCCCTTGAGCGGCAGCTCCTCGCTGCGTCCGGATTGGATGGACTTGATGCGCACACCGGTGACGCCGCTCGCGTCGCCCAGCACTTCATCCAGAGTGGCGAACAGCTTGAGTTCAATCTTTCCGCTGGCGACTTTCGCCAACATCTGGTCCACCAGAATGGCTTCGGCCTTGAACTTGTCGCGCCGATGGATCAGATACACCTTGCTGGCAATGTTCGACAGGAAAAGCGCCTCCTCGACGGCGGTATTTCCGCCGCCGACGATGCAGCAGACTTCGCCGCGGAAGAAAAAGCCATCACAGGTCGCGCAGCCTGAGACGCCTCGTCCCATGAATTTGGTTTCCGACTCGAGCCCGAGGTACTTGGTCGAGGCGCCGGTGGCAATGATCAGGGCATCGCAGCTGTACCGGCTGCTGTCCCCGGTCAGCAAGAACGGGCGCTGGCTGAAGTCCACCGCGTTGATGTGGTCGAACAGGACTTCAGTCTTGAAGCGTTCGGCGTGCTTTTGAAAACGCTGCATCAGCTCGGGCCCCTGAACCCCGTCGACGTCGGCCGGCCAGTTGTCGACGTCGGTGGTGGTCATGAGTTGCCCGCCCTGCGCCATGCCGGTGATCAGCACCGGTGCGAGGTTGGCGCGTGCCGCGTAAACGGCGGCGCTGTAACCGGCCGGGCCGGAGCCGAGAATCAACACTTTGCTGTGGCGAACAGAACTCATCAAACAACCTGTGAAAATATGCAAGGTCAGCGCGTACAGTAGGGGCCAGGCGGGTCGCGCCAACCCGCGGGCGCGTCATCTCGGCTCTGCATGGCGCGAACTGTGATTGTAGGAAGGCCGGCTGCTGCTGCTGCGCCAAGAAAGGCTTAGTCCATGTCGATGGTGTCCCCGCTCGAACTGATCCGTCGCGTTCCACTTTTTTCAGTGCTCGCCGCGGCCCAGGCGGAAGCGGTCGCCAACGCGGTCGTGAAGAAGCGCTACAAGCGTGGCGAGAACATTGTCGAGCAAGGTCGGACGTCAAATGCCCTTTTCATTCTTCTCACGGGACGCGCGCGCGTGCTGTCGACCAACAGCCGCGGCCGTGAAGTGATCCTGGCGACTCTGCAATCCGGTGACTATATTGGCGAGATGAGCCTGATTGATGGTCAGCCGCATTCGGCAACGGTGCGCGCCGATGTCCAGACCGACGCTCTGATGCTGGGGCGCGCCGAGTTCAGCCGTTGCCTGCCCGAGACCGAATCGATGGCCTATTCCCTGTTGCGTGGTTTGGTCCACCGCCTGCGCGAGGCGGATCGCAAGATCGAGTCGCTGGCGCTGGTCGACGTTTACGGTCGTGTCGCGCGGGTGCTGACCGAACTTGCGGTTGCCGATGCAGGCGGTACCCTGCGGATTCAGCGCAAGCTGTCGCGCCAGGACATCGCAAAAATGGTCGGTGCGTCGCGCGAGATGGTCAGTCGTGTCATGAAGGGATTGGAAGTTCGCGGCTTTGTCCAATCCCTGCCCGACGGCGGCCTCATCATCCTCAAGCCTGCCGCTTCGCTGGATTGAA
>JBCKPE010000151.1:0-4034 GCA_038901875.1 Burkholderiaceae bacterium | reverse complement strand
ACACTAGATGACGCCGCCAGAACGAAGCTGTTGAATCTCCGACGCGTCGAGCCCGAGAATTTCCTGCAGGATCTGCTCGCTGTGCTGTCCTAACAGCGGTGGCGCCAGCCGGTATTCAACCGGTGTGGCGCTTAGCTTCATCGGACTGGCGACCAGGCGAAGCTTGGGCTGGAGCGGATGTTGCCAGCTTGTGACCATTTCGCGCTGTTGCACCTGCGGGTCGGCGAAGACCTCGGCCAGATTGTTGATCGCGCCGCAAGGAACCTTGGCGGCCTCCAACTGCGCCAGCCAGTCGGCCTTGGTTCGGGTCTTGAAAATGGATTGAAGAATCGGCACGAGCTTGTCCCTATGGCGTACCCGATCCCGGTTTCTGGCGAAATCCAGATGGCTGGCCAAATCCTCGCGACCCGCCACCCTGCAAAGCCGGGCGAACTGCTGGTCGTTGCCCACGGCCAGGATCAGGTGATCGCGCGAAGCTTCGGCTGAACCCGTGGCTGGCAGAACCTCGAACACCTGATACGGAACAATGTTCTGGTGCGCGTTTCCGGCGCGCCCGGGAATATTTCCGTCCACTAGATAGTTGGCCCCAAGATTCGCAAGCATGGCGACCTGGGTATCGAGCAATGCCAGATCCAGGTACTGGCCAACGCCGGTTTTCTCGGCATGCCGGAGCGCCGCCAGGATCGCCACCGTCGCGTACATGCCGGTGAACAGGTCGGTCACGGCGACGCCCACTTTTTGCGGCCCGCCGCCAAGCTCGTCGCGCTCTCCGGTCAGGCTCATCAGGCCGCCCATGCCTTGCGCTGCGAAGTCGTAGCCGGCCCGCTCCCGGTACGGCCCGGTTTGGCCAAACCCGGTGATGCTGCAATAGACCAGGCGAGGGTTGATCTTGCTCAGGGCCGGATAGTCCAGTCCATAGCGGGCCATGTCGCCGACCTTGAAGTTCTCGATGAATATGTCGCAGTGCGGCACCAGCTGCTTGATCAGGCGCTGGCCCTCGCTGAGCGAGATGTCACAGGTCAGCGAGCGCTTGTTGCGATTCGTGCCAAGGTAATAGGCCGCCTCGGCCGTGTCCTGGCCCGCG
This sequence comes from Burkholderiaceae bacterium, assembly GCA_038901875.1. Taxonomy (GTDB): domain Bacteria; phylum Pseudomonadota; class Gammaproteobacteria; order Burkholderiales; family Burkholderiaceae_C; genus JBCKPE01. The sequence continues at coordinate 2,950 of JBCKPE010000151.1, read as the reverse complement.
TCATCCTTCAGGAAGGGTGGGCCCCAGCCGCGCGTGTCGTCACCGGTCCCGGGCTTTTCAACCTTGATAACGTCGGCGCCCAGATCGGCCAGTGTCTGGGTGCACCAGGGACCGGCGAGGACGCGGGAAAGGTCAAGGATGCGGATGCCGCCGAGTGAGCTCATGGGCGGCATTTTCGCTGCAAGCTTCATGCAACTTGCATCAGCAGCGATGCCGGGCAAGTCCGCGCCTCCGGACAGGCGCGGCAACCAGGCGGCAAATCAGGTTTGCGCGTTGATCGCGTCACCCAGAATACTGATCATCCGATCAATCTCCTGCTTCTCCACGATGAAGGGCGGAGCCATCTGGATCGTATCGGCGCCGTAGCGGATGTACATGCCCTTGTCCCAGCAGCGCATGGCGATCTCGTAGGGTCGGCGCGCCGGTTCCCCGGGAATGGCCTCAATGGTGACACCTGCGGCCAGGCCGAAGTTGCGGATGTCGCTGACAAACTTGGTACCTTTGAGGCTGTGCACCGCCTGCTCAAGGTACGGTGCCATGGCTTTCACCCGGTCGATCATCGATTCCTTGACCAGGACATCGAGCGCGGCTATTCCCGCGGCGCAGGCTACCGGGTGCGCCGAATAGGTGTAACCGTGGGGGAATTCGAGCATGTAAGGCGGGAGATCCGCTGTCATGAAGGCGTTGTAGATTTCCCTCGTCGCAACCACCGCGCCCAGTGGCTGGGCTCCGTTCGTCACCTGCTTGGCGATGTTCATGAGGTCGGGCGTGACGCCAAACGCCTCAGCCCCGCTGTAGGCACCGGCGCGACCAAAGCCGGTGATGACCTCGTCAAAGATCAGAAGGATGTTGTTGGCAGTGCAGATTTCGCGCAGTCGCTTCAAGTAACCGTTGGGCGGAACCACGACCCCGCCCGAGCCGGAGAATGGCTCGACGATCACGGCGGCAATGTTCGACGCGTCATGCAGGGCAATGATGTTGAGCAACTCGTCGGCAAGTTCGGCGCCGTGCTCGGGCATGCCGCGCGAGAAGTTGTTCTTCTTGAGTTGGGTGTGCGGCATGTGATCGGCTTCGACAGCCTGCCCGAACAGCTTGCGATTGGCGCCGATGCCGCCGACCGAAATGCCCCCGAAGTTGACACCGTGGTAGCCCTTTTCCCGGCCGATCAGCCGGGTCTTGCTGGCCTGACCCTTGGCGCGCCAGTAGGCACGCGCCATCTTCAACGAAGTGTCAACCGCTTCCGAGCCCGAACCGGTGAAGAAGACATGTTCCAGGCCGGCTGGCATCAGGGACTTGATCTTGTTGGCCAACTCGAAGGACAGCGGATGGGCGTATTGAAACGCCGGACTGTAGTCAAGTTTTGCGATCTGCCTGCTCACGGCTTCGGTGATTTCGCTGCGGCTGTGGCCCAGGCCGCAGCACCACAGACCTGACAGCGCGTCGAACACCTTGCGACCGTCGCCGTCGGTGTAGTAGCAGCCACTGGCTTCAACCAGCAGCCGCGGACGCGACTTGAAATCTCGGTTTCCGGTGTAGGGCATCCAATGCGCGCTCAGCCATTCCGCGTCGGTGCGGCCGGCCTGCGCGGACTGAACACGCTGGGTGTCGGTCATATCCATGAAGGTCTCCTGATCGGGTATGGGTGATTGTGGGCGGTTATGTTGTTCCGAAAAATGGTTTATTGTCGCGGTTTACTTGCGATGCTGTGAAAGTAGACAAACTTCCCGTCCTGGACCAGTTCCAGGTCGGTATCTGGAATACCTTCCAGATGATCACGCGCCGCTCGCCGCAACCGGCCAGGGCGGCCCTTACCTTTGAGTCCTGCCTGTTGCAGGCGCAGCAGACTTCGCCGGCTTGAAACTTCAGTGAGCCCCATCCTTTCACAGCGCCAGTCAGCCCTGGTCTTCCTCGCTTTTGCGGCGGCCTACCTGCTCTCGGCCCTGGTGCGGGCGATCACGGCGACTCTGGCGCCGACCCTTACGCTGGAGCTGTCGCTGAGCGCGGGTGATTTGGGCCTGTTGGCTGCAGCTTACTTTCTTGGCTTTTCGGCCCTGCAGATGCCGATGGGGCATTGGCTCGACCGCTTCGGTCCGCGCCGGGTCGAGCTGTCGTTCCTGACTCTGGCCATCGCAGGTTGCGTGATCTTTTCGCAGGCCGAGGGCTTTGCCGGTCTGTTTGCCGCGCGAATTCTATGTGGGGCAGGATTCGCCGCCTGTCTGATGGCGCCGTTGGCGGGCTACCGCCGCTGGTACTCGGCGACGACACAACTTCGTGCCAATTCCTGGATGCTGATGACCGGCTCGCTCGGGATGCTGGCTGCGACGCTTCCCGTCCAATGGCTGCTGCCCCTGTTCGGCTGGCGAGCGTTGTTTCTCGGTTTGGCGCTACTGATTGTTGTCGCAGCCGGATTGATCCTGTGGCGCGTGCCGCCATGGCAAGCGGCCCTGCCCATGGAGGAAGGTCAGTCCAACGCTGGCTATGCCGAGGTCTGGCGCCATCCGTACTTTCGCGCCTTGATGCCGATGGGATTCTTCTGCTACGGCACCCTGCTGGCGGTTCAGACCCTGTGGGCCGGTCCCTGGCTGGTCCGAGTTGTCGGCGCGACGCCGCTTGAGTCCGCCACCGGATTGTTCCTCATCAATCTTTGCATGTTGTGCACCTTTTGGTGCTGGGGCGCAGTCAATCCCTACCTGGTGCGGCGCGGCTGGGGTGCCAGCCGCCTGATGCGTTGGGGTTTGCCCGTGAGCTTTCTGGTTCTGTTGGCAAATATTCTGCTTGGCCCGAGCGGTGGCTGGTGGGGTTGGGCGCTCTATTGCATGACCTGCTCGGTCGTGACGCTTTCGCTACCCGCGATTGGGCTGGCTTTCCCGCCGGCACTGGCGGGCCGCGCGTTGTCGGCCTTCAACCTGGTGCTCTTCTGTGGCGTCTTCGTTGTCCAATGGGGCATCGG
>JBCKPE010000150.1:0-4079 GCA_038901875.1 Burkholderiaceae bacterium | reverse complement strand
CAATTCTTGCTGCTTGTTACCGTCTTTGCAGGGGTCCTCGTCCTGCGTGCTGGTGAAGGCTCGTTCTCCGCGTTCTCCGAGAACCCACGGCTGGCCACAAAGCATTTTCCTTCGTTCCTCCTAGGCTTCGCTTTGGTTACGCTCGCTTGCCTCGTCTTCTCTCAGGATTTCGTGCTGCTGTCCAAGCCTGTCTTTGGCGACATTGAGTTCCCGGCCTTGTCTCGATCGGATGCGTTCTTGATTGTTTTCACCCTCAACATCTTCGGGGCAGGCGTTCTCATGCACGCAACTGGGGGCGCAAAGGAAAGTCCTTTTGCCGCAGTCTTGTTCGCCCTACCAGCTCTTGCGATCTTCCTGCGTGAACCGCCGAGCCGCTATTTCGCCTATACGGGCTTTGCTGTCGTCCTTTTTCTAGCGTTTCAGAGGCCGCGAGGGTTCGGTGCTGCGATTCTCGAAAATCCCCGGCACCAGACAGCATTCAATGTTGTCACTCTCGGAGTGCTCGCGCTCTCGACGCTTGTTGGCTATGTCACGAGGCCTGTATGACATCGTCGTCTAACCCCCAAATCGAGAGGGACGCATCGCCAGCGTCGCTCCGCTTGCTGGCTCGCGCCCCTCATTTGGAACGTTAAACCGGTGCAAAACACCTCCTTGACGCCAATACGTTCTGTATATACATTTGGCAAATGGAGTTTACGTGGTCAGCAACGAAGCGTGCCACGAACATCAAGGCTCACGGGCTTGATTTCGTAGATGCCCGGAGTGTGTTCGAGGGCATGACCTACACGTTTGAAGATGATCGCTTCGCCTACGGGGAGCAACGCTTTGTCACACTGGCCTGCTTGCCGGAATTCCTGTCTCAGTTGTGCCTACGGAGAATGAACATGAAATCCGCATCATCTCGTTCCGCAAAGCCACAAAGCGCGAGGTCGACTCCGACGCCGACGCACCCGCAAGCTGACGTGAAGCACATTGTTCGCGGCATGGTTCGTAAGGGGCTTCAACCATTGCCTGCAAAAGCATCTATTTCGCTGCGTGTGGACCACGATGTTCTTGAATGGTTCAAGGCTCAAGGTGCAGGCTACCAAACCAGAATCAATACTGTGCTGCGTGCGTTTCGTGACGCATCGGTTTAGCTGGTCATTCCATCGGACGGCTTCGCAGCTCGCCGTTTGATGGCAAGCAAGTGGTGTTTCAACAGCGCTTCGCGGCCAATTCGCCCTCGGCACTTCAGGGCGCCGGGCGCTGAAGAAAATAGTGAAGCTCGCCGGTACGCCGGATTCTGTGCATCGATTGCCCCTTGCGGCGCCGCCGATGTGACCGCCATGACTCTGGGCCGTTGGTCGCCCAATGGCTCGGTGCTACCTACCCGCCAGCACCCTGCGGACCACAGGGAGTGACGCTTGCGCGCCCCGCGCTGGCCTACTTGGTATTGCTGCGCGTAGAGATTGCCCGTTTCACCCAGGCCCGATGTTGCCACCCGGCCTGACTCGTCTCTGTTGCTCTGATCCTCACCTCACGGTGGACAGCCGTTAGCTGCTACGCTGCCCTGTGCAGTCCGGACGTTCCTCCAGTGCCTGGTTTCCCAGCTTGCACCAGCGGCGGTCTGGCGAGCTTCACGGCGCTATTATCGGCGCTGCCAGAGCGGCGCGAACCGTTTCCGCGCCAGCCAGGCGGCGCATTCCATCGACGCGGCCGCCCTCGCCCATCCCATGTTGCGTCTCACCGAAGTCAAGCTTCCCCTGGACCACGCTGCGGCGGACCTGACCGAGACCGTGGCCGTCCGGCTTGGAGTGGCGTCCTCGCAGTTGGACGAGATTTCCATCTTCAAGCGCAGCTACGATGCACGCAAGGCGCAGCTTCGGCTGGTCTACATCGTCGATGTGGCGCTGACCAGCGTGGCGCTGGAGGCCGAGCTGCTGGCGCGCCACGCCACGGACCCAACTGTCCGCGCTGCGACCGACATGGATTACCGTCTTGTCGCGCAGGCCACCGCGCCGCCGCTGATCCGTCCGGTGGTCATCGGTTTCGGTCCCTGCGGCATCTTCGCCGCTCTGCTGCTGGCACAAATGGGGTTACGTCCCATCGTGCTGGAACGCGGCAAGCCGGTGCGCGAGCGGACCAAGGACACCTGGGCGTTCTGGCGCCGGGGGCAGCTGCATCCGGAATCGAATGTGCAGTTTGGCGAGGGCGGCGCCGGCACCTTCTCAGACGGCAAGCTGTACAGCCAGGTGCGGGATCCGCGTTTCCTCGGTCGCAAGGTGATGAACGAATTCGTCAAGGCAGGCGCGCCGGCCGAAATTCTGATCGACGCGCATCCGCACATTGGCACCTTCCGACTGGTCGGGGTGGTGGAAAACATGCGCCGGCAGATCATCGCGCTGGGCGGCGAAGTTCGGTTTGAGCAACGCGTCATTGACCTGCTGCTGGACGGGCCGGCTGACAAGCGCTGCCTGCGCGGACTCAAGGTACTGGACCTGCGCTCGAACGAAACCAGCGAATTGCGCAGCGACCATGTGGTGCTGGCGCCCGGACACAGCGCGCGCGACACCTTCGCCATGCTGCACGAGCGAGGGGTGAGCATGGAAGCCAAGCCATTTTCGATCGGCTTTCGCATCGAACATCCGCAGGGCCTGATCGACCGCGCGCGTTGGGGCAAACATGCCGGACAGCCCGGACTCGGCGCAGCCGACTACCGGCTGGTGCACCACGCAAGCAACGGCCGCTCGGTTTACAGCTTTTGCATGTGCCCGGGCGGCACCGTGGTCGCGGCGGCCTCCGAGCCGGGGCATGTGGTCACGAACGGCATGAGCCAGTACTCACGCAATGAACGCAACGCCAACGCCGGCATCGTCGTCGGCATCGACCCGCGCGACTTCTCCAGCGGGCCGCTCGCCGGCATCGCACTGCAACGTCGGCTCGAATCCAAGGCCTATGAACTTGGCGGCAGCAACTACGAGGCGCCGGGCCGAACGAGATAGCCGCCGTGATGCTCACGTAGTTGTGAGTTTCGGCGGGAAGGCCAAAGGCAAAGAACGGCAGGATGGCCAGTAAGAGTCCCGCGCCGATCCAGCCTCCGAAGAGGAAGATTGCGAAAACTCGTAGACCGTTGTAGTTTCGCCAGTGCCAGTGCGGCTTCATCTGCTCGACTAGCAGTCCGAACAGAAACGCCCACAGCATTACAGCCGAAGCACCTGAGAGCCCCCATCGCTGTAGCGTGGAGAGCGCAGTAAGGTTGTTTCCGGCAACAGCAAGAACCAAAGACGCAATGCCAGCTATGTTCCCAATGAGGGAGAGCGTGTCTGGTGGTCGTGGCGAATGCGGGTATTCGAGCATTAGATCGGTTCCAATTTTGCGTCAAAGACTGATAGACGCACTGATTGATCGCATGGTTCAGTTCTACGACGTCTAACGAGGCTGTAAAAAAAGTCCCCGGCATGGGCAACACAACGTTTTCAGGGGTCCCTTGACCCTTGCCGCGATCACGATCATCGAATGCAGCGCGTTCTGAGAGGTCAGTTCTTTCATTTTGGCGACTGGTCGTGATGCGAAGACATTTTTTTACACCCTCAACGTTCCGGTTCAGGCGCGCGCGGCTTCATGCGCGTCGCCTGCAACCGGTGGTTGGACGTTCACGCCAATGCCTCCCAGTTGTTCTTGAAACGCGCGATGCATTTTGGGTACAGCGCGTAATGCAAGGTGTCGGGGTTCTTTGGCCTCGGCCCATCTTTGTAGTCTTTGCGGAGGATCTTCTGCAGCTCTTTCCACTGGAAGACGTAGAACTCGTCTTCGCCTTGCACCTTGACGACGATGAAGATGCAGATGCGCCCCTTCGACCTGAGCGGCTGTAACCCACGAACTCTCTGAGTGCCGTCTTGAATCTCGATTTGCAGGAACTGGCCTGCGTTTAGCTGCCACGAGCTGCTGCGAATCGCCTTTACTTGAACTTCAAGGGTCCGCCCGTCTGGGTTGACGGCCAGGATGTCGAACCCCGGCAGGTTGCCCGTGAATGTAGTCGCGACCCAGCCATGGCGCCCGAGCTCCGCGGCTGCAAGGTACTCACCGATTTGGCGCGTGAG
>JBCKPE010000149.1:0-4118 GCA_038901875.1 Burkholderiaceae bacterium | reverse complement strand
AGCGAGGCGGCCAGTGCATTGGGCGCGGGGAAATCCATGTTTTTGCCCTGCAGATCAGATAATTTATTGATGGGACTGTCATTGCGCACCACGATGATGCCCTGTAGCTGCGTGGCCACGTCGCGCACCAGCGGCACGTAGTGACTGGCAGCGATGACGGCGTGATAGGGATTCATGAACGCAAAGTCAAATTCCTGCTGCTCAAACTTCTTTTCAAACACAGGGATGTTGGCCGAGCCCACCAGTACAAACCGCAAACCGGTGCGCGTTTGCAACTGCGCAAGTATCGGGGTCCAGATGTCGTGGATGGCGCGACTGTCAAACTGAGGCACTATGCCCACGCGGTAGACCGTGGTGTCGTCGGCGACGGCGGGGGGCACCGTCGTCAAGAGAAGTAGCGTGGCACCTATACAGCGCATGGCCCATGTGCGGCGGTTGCTGGGCGTAGATGCGGTAATTTTTAGCATGCGGGACTCCTGGCTTAAAGATCAAATTATTGGTTCTAAGGAAACGCTGATTTATTCAAAAAAATTGTCAGCGGATTTCTGCCGAAACGCTCTTCGCTTTCATGCAGCCTGTCATGCTGGATTTCCGTGACGGCTAACGGGCGGAGTCGGGCACACGGGTGAGGACCTGCGGTTTACGCCGCCTCTGCGTGCAGCTTGACACCGAGCGCTCTTGCCACCTTCAGCACCGTGGCAAAGCTTGGATTGCCTTCAGCGCTGAGCGCGCGATAAAGACTCTCACGGCTGAGACCGGCGTCCTTGGCGACTTGGGTCATTCCCTTGGCTCGCGCAATGTCCCCGAGCGCTCTGGCAATTCCAGCTGCGTCGTCTGGCGCCTCGTCAAACCAGGCGTCCAGGTAAGCAGCCATTTCTTCGGGCGTGCGAAGGTGTTCCGCAACGTCGTATGGAGTCGTCTTGGTCCTGGTCGGCTTCCTTGCAACAGTCTTGGGCATGGCGCGCTACTCCTGAAAATTCTTGGCCAGTTCGATCGCCTTCGCGATGTCCTTCTTCTGCGTTGACTTGTCGCCACCCGCGAGCAGCAGCAGAAGCCGTGTTCTCAGAAACCCCATCGGTCAGGTCTCTGTGCTGGCCCGGATTCCCGTCGATCAGGCGTTCTAACTCGAACCAGAATCCGTGCCCGCCCCGTGCGATCCTTCAGCGCGTCGATCCAGTCGCTGTAGGTGTCGGTCTTCTCAACACGCATGCAACAAGTGTAGCCGATAGGCTACTACTGTCAAAGCGCGCGTGGCTCCCACCAAGGGCTGCCCCGCCCGTCACAACAGATGTTCGGCGCGTCGTAGGTGATGCTGAAATGGTCGGCGGGCAGCGGCTCGGGGTTGAAGACATCGAGCGCGGCGGCCGCGATCTGCCCGTCCCGCAGCGCCGCCACCAGCGCCGCCGTATCGACCAGGTCGCCGCGCGCCACATTCACCAGCAAGGCGCCGCGTTTCAGCCGACCCAGCGCCTGGCATTGCGCCAGATCCGCATCCAGGGGCTGAGCCGGCCCTTGTCGCCCGGGGTCCAGCTCATCTGGATGTTGCGAAACACGCGTTCTGGGTGCGGCATCAGCGCGGTGAAGCGGCCGTCTGCCGTGGTGACGGCGGTCAGTCCGCCCGGGCTGCCGTTCGGATTGAACGGATAGGCTTGCGTGGCCCGGCCCTGGTGATCGACAAAGCGCATCGCGGCGATCACTCTTTGGGGGTCACCTCGATGCGCGAAGTCGGCATAACCCTCGCCATGGGCTACCGCGATCGGCAGCCGGCTGCCGGCCATGCCGGCGAAAAACAGGCTGGGCGATTCGAGCACCTCGACCAGGCTGAGCCGGGCCTCGAAGCGCTCGCTTCGGTTCGTCACAAAACGCGGCCAGGCCGCTGCGCCAGGAATGATGCCGGCCAGTTCAGCAAACATCTGGCAGCCGTTGCAGACGCCCAGGGCAAAGCTGTCGCTGCGCTGGAAGAAGGCACTGAACTGCTCTGACAGCGACGCATTGAAACTGATGCTGCGGGCCCAGCCGACGCCCGCACCCAGCGTGTCGCCGTAGCTGAAACCGCCGCAGGCCACCAGGCCCTGGAAATCGTTCAGATTGACGCGTCCTGTCTGCAGGTCGGTCATATGCACGTCGTAGGCATCAAAACCGGCCTCGGTGAAGGCGTAGGCCATTTCCACATGCGAATTGACCCCCTGCTCGCGCAGGACGGCCACCTTCGGTCGCGCGAGCATGAGCGCGGGGGCGCCCTCACCCCTGCCCTCGCCCGAGGGGAGAGGGTGTGAAGCCCTGGCGCCCTCGCCCGAGGGGAGAGGGTCAGGGTGAGGGACATGGTTCGGGTCGAAGGTCAGATGCACATGTAGGCCGGGGTCGGAAGCTGCTCCCACACTGGCATGCTCGGCGTCGGCGCAGTCCGGGTTGTCGCGCTGCTGGCAGATCTTCCAGCTCACGCTGTCCCAGACCTGTTGCAGTTCAGACAGCTCGGCGCTGAAAACGGTCTTGCCGTCGCGCCAAACTTGCAGTTGCCCTTGACCTGCCGTGATCGCTGATCCGCTCGGGCGTGTCTTGCCCACGCAATGGCTGTAGCGGCTCAGGCCATGTTCGCGCAGGGTCTGCATCACCTCGTTGCGCTGGCGCGTGCGCACCTGCAGCAAGACACCCAGCTCTTCATTGAACAGGGCCCTGAGCGTCAGCTCGTCGCGGCGCGCGTTGACCTGGCTGGCCCAGTTCTTCGCGTCGCCATGGTCGGCGCGGCTGTCTGTGATGCCATCGCCTTCGCTCACCAGCAGGTCAACGTTCAGCGAGACTCCGATATGGCCGGCAAAGGCCATTTCGCAGGCGCAGGCGAACAGGCCACCGTCGCTGCGGTCGTGATAGGCCAACAGATAGCCGCCATCGCGCAGGCGATTCACGGCCATCACCAGCTTCACCAGGTCTTGCGCGTCGTCCAGATCGGGCACTGCGTCGCCGCACTGTTCCAGCGTTTGCGCCAGCATGCTGCCGCCCATCCGGTTCTTGCCACGGCCAAGGTCGATCAGCACCAGCGTGCTGTCGGGCTCATTGGCATCGAGTTGCGGCGTCAGCGTGCCGCGAACATCGGCGAGGGTGGCAAAAGCGCTGACGATCAGGCTGACCGGTGACACCACTTTCTTCGCCTGCGAGCCCGTCCCTGGCGCGGCGGCGGGTTCGGTCCACTGGGTGCGCATCGACAGGCTGTCCTTGCCGACCGGAATCGAAATGCCCAGCGCCGGACAGAGCTCCAGGCCGACCGCCTTGACCGTGGCGTACAGCGCGGCGTCTTCGCCCGGCTCGCCACAGGCCGCCATCCAGTTCGCCGACAGCTTGACCCGCGACAGTTCGATCGGCGCCGCCAGCAGATTCGTGATGGCCTCGGCCACCGCCATGCGGCCCGAGGCTGGCGCGTCGAGCACCGCCAGCGGCGTGCGTTCACCCAGACTCATCGCCTCGCCGGCAAAACCTTGAAAGTCGGCCAGGGTCACCGCGCAGTCGGCCACCGGAACCTGCCATGGGCCGACCATCTGGTCCCGATGACTCAGGCCACCCACCGTGCGGTCGCCAATCGTGATGAGGAAACGCTTGGACGCCACCGTCGGGTGGCCCAGCACCTGCAACGCTGCGTCCTGCAGCTTGATGTCGGACAGGTCCAACGGCGGGAAGCGGCGCGCAACGGTTTTCACGTCACGATCCATTCGCGGCGGCTTGCCCAACAAGAGTTCCATTGGCATGTCGACCGCACGGCCCTCACCCCGGCCCTCTCCCTGAGAGAGAAAGGGTGAAACCTCACCCCGGCCCTCTCCCTGAGAGAGAGGGAGCGACTGTCCCCCTCTCCCCTGGGGGGAGAGGGTTGGGGTGAGGGGCCCACTGTCGGCCACGACCAACTGACGCTCTTCGGTGGCAACGCCGACCACGGCAAAGGGGCAACGTTCGCGTTCGCAAAGGGCCCGGAAGCTCGCTAGCGAGTCGGGCGCGAGCGCCAGCACGTAACGCTCCTGGCTTTCGTTGCACCAGATTTCACGCGGCGCCATGCCGCTCTCCTCCAGCGGCACGGCGCGCAGGTCAAAGCGCGCGCCGCGGCCGGCATCGTGGGTCAGTTCGGGGAATGCATT
>JBCKPE010000148.1:0-4163 GCA_038901875.1 Burkholderiaceae bacterium | reverse complement strand
GGCAACTGACACGCCGATCCGGTGGGCGCAGCGAGCACAAGGTGGTACAACGGCTGCGACCCTATGTCTTGGGCTGGAAAGCTTACTTTGGTTTGTCGCAAACACCCAAGATCTGGCGCGGGCTGGACGAATGGTTGCGGCACCGATTGCGGGCAATTCAGCTCAAGCACTGGAAACGCGGCACCACTATCTATCGTGAACTGCGCGCTCTGGGAGCCCCTGTGAGCGTTGCGACACGAGTGGCGGGTAACTCCCGGTGCTGGTGGCGCAACAGCGGCCGAGCTGCTCAACAGCGCATCGGTGCGTGTCAAGGTAGTTGTCGCCTCATTCATGCAGCCAACGGCTGTCTGTCGGTGTAGCCCGAATGCGTCTTGAGGATCGAGTCGCGTTCGGGGTTGAGCGTCACGGCGCCGATGGGTGTCCAGTTGCGGGTCGTGCCGGACCAGCGCGCCGGGTTGAGCTCACGAGCCCGGGTGTACAGCTCATGCCGGGCGGCCAGAATCGCGTGATCTTCGCCGGCATGGCGCTGGGCCGGACTGACACAAGCGAATGCCACTGTGACGATGCTCGAAGTTGTACCAACGCACGAAGCCGGCCGCCCAGGCGCGGGCCTCCTCCAGATCGGCAAAGCCCTTGGCGGGGAACTCGGGGCGGTACTTGGCGGTACGAAACAACGACTCGGCGTAGGCGTTGTCATCGCTCACGCGAGGCCGCGAGTACGAGGGCTTGACTCCCAGTTGAGCATGGCCAGCACCGTGGTGGCCGTCAGGCGCTGCGCGCTTCGTTTTGCGGTGTTCACATGCCTTTTGTCTCATGGGGTAAGCATGTTTCATGGGCTACCATGTCTTTTGTCTTACACCAAATTTTCGCGCCAAAATTTTCGGCGCGAAAATGCGCGAGTGTATAGGCGTGGGGACCCCTTGAACACCCCCCCGTCGGAGGACCGGAAAGGGAGGCACCCGGCCCCCCGGCCCCCTCCCGGCCAGACCCAGCCATAAACCCGCTGGGTTTTTTGTTGCCTGGTGCTGGCGCTGCATTTGGGCAAGTAGCCTAAAGATTGCCTACAAGCCCCCCATAGAGAAAGGGCATGCTACTAACTTAATAGCAGCAAACCCTTATCTGCATTGGTGCCGGAGAGATGAATCGAACACCCGACCTTCTCATTACGAATGACGTGATATAAGTATTTGCCATCGTTGAATAGTGTAGGTAGAATCAATATAAATCAACAGCTTAGACGCTTTCAACTGGATGGGTGAACAGCCTTAGCGTTGATTGAAATTGGGCGATATTCGGGAAATCCGCTTACATCCGCCGTTACATCCTGGCGATGTAAGCAACACCAAGGGGTTCGACATGGCAAAGATTGTTTTCACTGCTGGCCGGGTTTCTGGGTTCACCTGCCCGGCTGACAAGGCCCAAGCGTTTCTATGGGATGTAACCGCGCCGGGGCTGGCACTGAGGGCAACCCCTGCCGGGAAACCCGCCTATGTGTTCCAAAGTCGGTATCAAGACAAGACCATCCGCCTGACTATCGGCAACCCTGACGCCTGGAGCATTGAACAGGCACGCGACAAAGCAAAAGCCCTGCAACGCTTGATTGACGATGGCAAAGACCCCCGCGACCTGAAGCGTGACGCACTGGCAGACAAGGCCACCAAAGCCGCCGCCGATACCGCCAACGCCGTGACCGTGGGCGACCTATGGCCGCGCTACCTGAAGGAAGGCAAGCCGAAGCGCAAGGACGCATGGAAGCCGGGCTATCGTGCCGACATTGAAGCGATGGCCGCGCCCGGTGGCAAAGAAAAGCTGCGAGGGCAGGGGCTTACCAGACCGGGGCCGATGTATCCATTGATGGCGCTGGCGCTGGGTGACGTGACCGAGGACACATTGCAAGTCTGGTTTGAGCGTGAGGCCGTGGCAAGCAAGCACCAAGCCGCCCGCGCCCTGATGATGTTTCGGGGGTTCCTGCGCTGGTGTGCTGCCCGTCCTGAATACCGCAAGCTGATAGACCGTGACGCTGGCCGCGCCCCTGCCATTCTGGAAAACCTGCCCGCCAACACCAAGCGCACCGACGCACTGGAGGCCGCGCAAGTGCCCGGCTGGTGGGCTGGCGTGGAGCAATTGAGCAACCGCACCGCTGGGGTGTACTTGCGCGCCTTGCTGCTGACCGGGGCACGCCGCGAGGAATTGGCCGGGCTAACGTGGGCGAACGTGGATTTTCAGTGGCGCAAGCTGAGCCTTGCCGATAAGGTGGACGCAACCCGGACCATCCCCTTGAGCCCTTACCTGGCGCAAGTGTTGGAGATGCTGCCCCGCGTGAACGAATTTGTTTTCGCATCCGCTGGCAAGATGGGCCGCATTGCAGACACTCGCAAAAGCCATGCAAGCGCCCTTAAGAGCGCCGCAATCGAGGGGCTGACTATCCACGGCCTGCGTCGTTCGTTTTCGCTGCTGGGTGAAGCTGCCGGGGCACCTGCCGGGGCAATCGCGCAAGTGATGGGACACAAACCAAGCGCCACGGCTGAAGGTTACAGGCCGCGTAGTGTGGACGCCTTGCGCCCGTACCTTGAAAAGATTGAAGCGCACATTCTGGAACAGGCCGGGGTGAAGTTCAAGGGGAAGGCAAAGACCGATCCCGCGAATCTTCAACTGGTGGCATGACCATGGGTCCGAAATCGGCACTCAACCCCCGAGGGCGCCCGCGCAACAGCGCGAATCCGAGAACCAGAAAGGCAGACGCTGCCATATCGCGGACGGTCTGGCAATTGCTCATGTGGGGCTTCTCGCTGCGGCCCGTGCGGGGAGTCGCGGAGGTCGTGGGGCAGCTAGCGCGCTCAGAGTTGCAGCGCACATGCCCTGCAGGAAAAGATTTAGGCCCCGATCAGATCGAAAAAATATTCGAGGCGTGGACGAACGACGACCAGCGCATCGAGGGTATATTTTCGCGCGGACGACCATGGAATCGGATCAACGTCCAATCGCTGAGGGTGCACGCACCCCGAGACTTGGGCCTGCGGGAAGTTGCCAAAGCTCTGATTCGCAATGGCGGGGAATGGCCCGACCAAACCAGGGATGACGCTGACGGCAATTGGGTATCACACGGTGACCACTGGCTCACCAAAAAGGCCCACGCTGAGTACCTTCGCAATCGCTTGAGGTGGGCTGACTCGCCCTACAAAACGGGGTAATTAAATTGCGGTTTCGGGGTGGGGGTAGGAGAGTCTGGGCACCTCAACTCTCATAGGTGCCAAACCATGAAAACCGATACTCAGTTCCAGCCGCTGGAGCAGATCACCCGCCCCGCTGTAGACACGGCTACTGCTGCCCATTACCTTAACCGACGCCCGCAAACACTACGCGAGTGGGCATGTCGTGAGCACGGGCCTGTGCGGCCGATCCGAGTCAATGGCCGCCTAGCTTGGCCAGTGGCAGAGATACGACGGGCTCTGGGAGTGGTGCAGATCGTGGGGAAAAGCCATGAGCTTTGACCGCAACCTCCTCCCCGACCCGGTCACCTACTTTGAAAACCAAGGGCTGATTCTCAAAGGCCCACGGTCTGCCAAGTGGAAAACCACGCGCTGCGAGTTCCACGGCGGCAACTCGATGCGGATCAATGTCGCCAGCGGTGGCTGGTGCTGCATGAACTGCGACGAGCATGGCAGCAACGTGCTGGACTATCACTTGAAGGTCCATGGCCTGGAGTTTGTTGACGCTGCCAAAGCCCTTGGCGCCTGGGTCGATGACGGTAAGCCGGCCCCGCGCTCGACGCCTGCACCTTTACCCCCACGGGCCGCGCTCAGCGTAATGGGCTTTGAAGCGACGCTTATCGCAATCGAAGGAACGCGAATTGTGAACGGCGTGCTGCCTACGCAGGAAGTCCTGACGCGCGTTCGGGTGGCGGCTGGGCGAATCAATCGGATCGTCGAGGTGTACCAATGAAACGCGAGGAATATGGACGCATGACCGCGCAGCTCGATGCCGACATTGCCGGGCGAAACACGGGCAGCGACTTGGCGCTGCAGCCACTGGCCGAGGTGGAAGCCTTTCTGCGGCGCTTCGTTGCCTACCCGACAGAACACGCCTGCGTCGCTCACGTCCTTTGGATCGCGCACGCACACCTGATGCAAGTCTGGGAGTCAACACCACGAATAGCTTTCCTG
>JBCKPE010000147.1:0-4188 GCA_038901875.1 Burkholderiaceae bacterium | reverse complement strand
CTGTGGACGCAGTTTGCCGAGCGCTCGGACAAGGAGGGCTGGCCTGCGGCCCGCTTTCTGGGCGGCCTGCTGGAACACGAGCTGGCCGAACGCGCCAAGCGGCGCGTCGAGCGCCATCGCAATGAGTCACAGCTCGATGCCACCAAGACCCTGGCCAGCTTCGACTTCGCTGAGGTGCCGATGCTGTCCAAGGCGCACGTCATGGCGTTGGCCAGCGGTGACTCCTGGCTGGACAAGGGCGCCACCGTGCTGATCTTCGGGCCGCCCGGTGTGGGCAAAAGCCACGTAGGCTGCGGCATTGGCCACGCGCTGATCGATGCCGGATACCGGGTGCTGTACACGCGCACCAGCGAGTTGGTGCAACGCCTGCAGGCCGCCCGCCAGAGCCTTCAGTTACCCCAGGCGCTGGCCAAGCTGGACCGCTATGACCTGCTTATTCTTGACGACCTCTCTTATGTCAGACGCGACCAGGCCGAAACCAGCGTGCTGTTTGAACTGATCGCCGAGCGCTACGAGCGGCGCAGCATCCTCATCACGGCCAATCAGCCCTTCTCCGGCTGGGACAACGTGTTCCCGGATCCGGGCATGACAGTAGCCGCCATCGACCGACTGGTCCATCACTCCACGATCTTCGAGCTCAACAAGGTCGAAAGCTATCGCAGCAAGCAGGCCGCTCGCCAGCAAAAGGTCCAGCGCGACAACGACAAGGCTCAACGCCAGCGTCAATCATCAGCCAAGCACAACGACAACCATCCTGAGGAGCCCAATCCATAACCCCCTAAATTAAACCCATTCATCCCCGTCAAACCGGCCAAGATGAATGTCGCTGAACCGACCATCCTGCTTGACGCCGTCCATCGAACAGCATCTCATGGCCCTGGCTGGGGTAGGCCACCAGCCAGAAGGCTCGACTGGCGCACAGCAACATGCGCGAGACCTGCAGCCGAAAGTAGATGCCGCCCACCGCCAGGCCTTCTTCACTCCAGTCGAACTGGAAGGCCTCACCCAACGCAAACGTCAGTGGCACGAATGCTTTGCTCAGCTCTGCCTGTCCCTCCCCCTGGCGCCAAGCCCGGATGAAGTCCGTCACACGGGTGTAGCCGCCTGTGTAGCCCTGGGCCTGGATTTGCGCGAACAGTACTCTGGCACTACGCCGGCCTTGCTTGGGGCGCAGGGCATCGGCCTTGAGGGCGAGCACCAACGTGGCCTCGTAGGCCGAGAGTTTGGTCGGCGCCTTGGCCCTGCGGTATTGGGGCGCCTCATCACCGGGCTCCTTGAGCCATTTTTTGACGGTGTTACGTGACAGCCCTGTGCGTTTCGCAATCTCGCTGTTGGAGAGTTGGTCGCGCAGTTTCATGCGCCTGACCTTGCCTATCATTTCCATGGTGATCACCTCTTTTGTCTCCTGCTGAATTTTTCAGCAGGTCAGTGGAACACCCTGGTCAATTTTGAGTCGGCACTTGTCCTTTTAGCTGGTCAGTTTTCGGTCGACGTCAACACTCATGACCTCAAGTCCTCGAACCGCCCGGTGCGGACCCGCATGCCGGGTGGTGTGGGAGGGGCGGCCGCGATAATCGGCCCCCCTATCCCGATCTGGATCATCAGGCGAGGAGAGAAGAGGACATCGCCCACGCGCGCCATGCATAATCCCGTCCGCTGAGGGGTGTAGCTTCCGTCTTGAAGAAAATGACAAAGGCGTCACAGCATGGATCACCAGAAACTGCCAAGCACAAATGTGATTCCCGAGGGAATGGAGGTGGGTCTGCGCGACCTTGCTGCCGGGGCGCGCAAGCAACACTACTCCAAAGGCGCATTGATCGTGCAAGAGGGCGACGCGGGTGGTCATGTGTACATTCTCCTGCGGGGCAGCGTCAAAGCCTTTTCAATGGACGACGACGGCCGGGAGATCACCTATGCGACTTACCAGGCGCTTGACTATTTTGGCGAGATGATCCTGGACGGCGGCGTCCGGTCTTCTTCGGTCATGGCGCTTGAAGCGAGCGAGTGCGGTGTCATTTCCATTGCGGACCTGACTGCACATCTGCAACGTGATTCAGTTTTTTCCTTGAACCTCATCAAGCGGCTGATCACTCGGGCGCGCGCCGCCAGCGCCGCTGCGCGCGGCATGGCTCTCGAGAGCGCTTACGAGCGTCTGGTACGGGTGCTTATCCATCTGGCTGGGAATCAGTTCACGTCCAAGCCGCTGGAAATTCGGGACGTTTCACATCTCGACCTGGCAGGCTGGATTGGGACCTCGCGTGAAATGGTCACCCGCTTGCTGAATGACTTGGAGAAGGGCGGCTACGTCGAAACCGGCGTGCGGCGTATCGTGCTGCACAAGAAGCTGCCGGCGCGCTGGTAGGCGCGATGAGCTTGCTTCGGTTCGCACCGGCAGGCGCCTTGCGAACGGGCGCTACACCGCGACCCGTCGATCTTCCGGCGCATCGGCGCCAGGCTCGATGACTTCAAGCTCGCGCAACCTACGGTATGTGTCGGAGAAATCCGGGGCGGTCATCTCAAACAGTTGCTTGAAGCCATCAATCACGAAATAGGTCGCCTGATAGCTATCTATTTTGTAGCACGTTCGCATGGCGCGTTGCAGATCCAGTTTGATGCGCAGCACGTCGGGATGGGTCGTTGAATGCGCCAATTCACCCGAGGAACTCAGCAACCCGGCACCATAGGCGCGCAGGCCATCGGCCTCGGCGATCAGGCCGAACTCTATGGTGTACCAGTAGAGCCGCGACAGTTGCTCGCAGGCGTCCAGCCGATGCGCCTTCAGGCCGCCAGCGCCATAGCGTTGCACGTAATCGGCGAAGTCGGGATTGAACAGCATCGGAACATGCCCGAACAAGTCGTGGAACACGTCGGGCTCGACGATGTAGTCGAGTTCTGCGGGCGTGCGGATCCAGTCGGTGACGGGAAACTTGCGGCTTGCCAGCAGCGAAAAAAACGGAACTTCCGGAATCAGCCCGGGCACCGCGACGATTTCCCAGCCGGTGGCGCGATGCAGGCGCTCATTGATCTCCTCAAAGCGCGGAATATGGTCGCTGACACCCAACATCGGTAGCAAGCGGACAATTTCCCGGCTTGCATGGCGGGGCAATAGCGCGGCCTGGCGCTCGAACAGGCGTCGATAGATGGCGTGGTCCTGCTCGGTGTAGGTGTAGGCCTGGTCGCAGGTGTAGTCGGAACGGGCGCGGGTGTAGTCGCCGCGCGGCGGCCGCTCACTGGCTCCGTAGCTCGAGACCTTGAGATCCATGGTCAGGCCGCCGTTTTCTGGAGCAGCACGCCACGACGCATCTGGTCCAGTTCGATGCTCTCGAACAGCGCCTTGAAGTTGCCCTCGCCGAAACCTTCATCACCCTTGCGCTGGATAAACTCGAAAAAAATCGGACCCAGCTGGTTCTCGCTGAAGATCTGCAGCAGCAGCGCGCCCTTCTTGCCGTCGATCAGGATCTTGCGCCGGCGCAGTTCAGCAACATCTTCACCGTGCCCCGGGATGCGCTTGTCGATCAGTTCGTAGTAGGTGTCGATGGTGTCGAGCAGGCGCACGCCGCGTGCGCGCATCGCGTCCACCGTTGCCAGCAGATCATCCGAGCCAAGCGCAATGTGCTGAATGCCTTCACCATGGTAGTTGTCCAGGTACTCCTGAATCTGCCCGGCCTTTTCATTGCCTTCCTCGTTGATCGGGATGCGTATTTTCCCGCACGGGCTGGTCATGGCCTTGCTCTTGACACCCGTGATCTGGCCCTCGATGTCGAAGTAGCGGACTTCTCTGAAGTTGAACAGACGTTCGTAGAATTCGGCCCATTCCTGCATCCGCCCACGGTGCACGTTGTGGGTCAAGTGGTCGATATAAGTCAGTCCGTGGCCGGGCGGGTTCAGCGACTGATTCGCTCCGGCACCGGGCAGGGCTTCAAAGTCGACATCGAAGAAACTGATGTTGCCAATGTCGCCCTCTTGCGAGCCGTTCTTGCCGCGCCAGCGGTCCACCAGATAGATCAGACTGTCGCCAATGCCCTTGATTGCAGGAATGTTGAGTTCACCTGGACCGGCCTTGCCGGCGTAGCCCCAGGCACCAAGTCCCAGCGCGCGCTCATAGGCCAGCTTGGCGTCCTGCACGCGAAAGGCAATCGCACAAATGCTCGGCCCATGCTGGCGGGCAAAACGCCGCGCAAAGGAATC
>JBCKPE010000146.1:0-4238 GCA_038901875.1 Burkholderiaceae bacterium | reverse complement strand
CACGGAAAGCTGCTCGGGCAGGTGCGTGGCGTAACGCGCGCCGACTATTGCAGCGGCAACCTGCGGCTGGTCGAGCACCCAGCGCGTCGCCACCGCCGACAGCGGCACAGCATGGCGCTCGCCTATCGTCTTCAATGTTCGCAGCAGCCCCTGGAACGCCTGCCAGCCGCCAAATTCATCGATGATGAGCTTGTACTTGACAAGGGACCGATTCGACAGCTCTGCAGGTTCGGCCGCGCCAAGCCAACGCTCCGTGAGGAAGCCACCGGCAATCGTGCCGTAGCAAAGCAGCTTGAGGTTGCTGCGGGCACACAGGGCAGCCAGGGCTGCGCTGGGGCGCCGGTCCAGCAGCGAGTACTGCACCTGCATGCTGACCAGCGGCACACCGGCGTCGAGCATGGCCGCCGTCTGGGCCGTGTCGAAATTGGTGCCGCCAAGATGGTGAATCTTCCCCTCCTGCTGCAACTCGGTGAGCACTTTGGCTGTCTCTACCATGCCAGGAACCAGGTAGTCCCACCAGTGAAACTGCACCAGGTCGAGCTGGGTCGAGCGCAGCCGCTGCAGCGAGCGCTCGATGATGCGCCTCACGTCGGCGGCACCCAGACTTGCCAAACCCTGCAGATCGGGAACGAACTTGGTGTGCACGCGCAGCGCCGGCTGGCTGGCGCGAAACTCGCCAATCAGCTCCTCGACACCGGTGTAGATGTCGGCGCAATCGAAAGTGTCGATGCCGGCCTGAACGAAGGCGGCCATGTCCTGCAGGGCGCGATGCCGGCCCACCTCGCCATGCCCGCCGGCCAGCTGCCAGCCGCCGCGGATGATGCGCGCAACGTGATAGCCCGGCGCCAGCTCGAACTGCTCAACATTCATGACGGCCCCCAAGGCACGGCGTGCCCGACCCCGAGGGGCGCAGCGCGACTCGGGAGCGGCCCAGCGTCGCGCTCACGAACGCTGCGGCAAGGGCACTGCCGTCACCTCGCTGTGGCGGAAGCTGCGCTTGGCTGTTCGCGTGATGCGAAAGCGCGTCGGGCAGTTCGGGTCCGGGCAGGCGACCTCGGCATCGCTGCTCATCCAGTCGTTCGGATCGGTCGCGCGCTGCTTGGCCGGCAACAGCGGCAGCAGCGCGGCGAGCGAATAGATCGAGAAGCCCTGGCCGTCGGGCAGGTGCAGCATCTCGCCGCGCAACTCGAAGTGGTCGCCCGGTTTGGCGCCGCACAGGATGCGCGCACCCGGAGGTGCCAGCACCTCGACATGAAGATCATGGAGTTCAAAGCTGTCGTCAGACATGGCGCCTCCGAATCGGTAATGTATAAACGCGCGGCATGCTGATTCTGAACCAAGTCGTAAAAGCTTTCGGCGGCCACCGCGCGGTGGACGGCGTGAGTTGCACCATTGAACGCGGCCGCATCACCGGGCTGATCGGGCCCAATGGCGCCGGCAAAACGACCCTGTTCAACCTGCTGGCCGGCGCGCTGCGCCCAACCTCGGGCAGCGTGACGCTCGATGGCCGACCCATCGGCGGGCAGCGAGCCGATCGTGTGTTTGCTGCCGGGCTGGCCCGCACCTTTCAGATTCCGCGACCCTTTGCCGCCATGACGGTGCTGGAGAACGTGATGTTGGCGCCGCGCCATCAGGTCGGCGAAATGTTCTGGGCCAACTGGCTGACCCCATCCCGGGTCGAGCGGCAGGAGCGCGAACTGCGCGACAAGGCCAGGCACTGGCTCGACTTTGTCGGGCTGGAGCAACTTGCCGGTGAACCGGCACGGGTGCTTTCCGGCGGGCAGCGCAAATTGCTGGAGCTGGCACGGGTCATGGTGGCCGAGCCGCAAATCGTCCTGCTCGACGAGCCCGGCGCGGGCGTGAATCCGGCCCTGCTCGAAACCATTGTCGAGCGCATCGCGACGCTGCATCGCCAGGGGGTCAGCTTTCTCATCATCGAACACAACATGGACATGGTGGCCGCGCTGTGCCAGCCGGTGATGGTGATGGCGCAGGGACAACTGCTTGCGTCCGGCCTGGCGAGTGAAGTTCTGCGCGACCCGAGGGTGGTTGAAGCCTACCTCGGCGGGACCGCATGATGGCCCTGCCCTGGACATTGTCGTGACCGCGGTTCTCTCCGTCGACAAGCTGGAAGCCGGTTACGAACCCGGCCTGCTGATCGTGCGCGGCGCATCGCTGGCGGTGGCTAAGGGGGAAATCGTCGCCCTGCTCGGACCCAATGGCGCGGGCAAGTCAACGCTGGTGAAGGCCGTCGCCGGTCTGGTCGCCATCAGTGCCGGACACATCTGCCTCGATGGCGCCGACATCACCGGATTGCCAGCGCATCGCATGCTGTCGCGCGGCCTGGCCTATGTGCCGCAAAGCGAAAACGTGTTCTCCAGCCTGACCGTGACCGAGAACCTGGAGCTGGCTGCCGCCCTGCAGAAGGTGAACCGGCGCGTTCGCCTGCCCGAGCTGTACGCGATGTTTCCGGATCTGCAGCGGCAACGCGCCCTGCTGGCCGGGCGACTCTCCGGCGGGCAACGACAGATGCTGGCCATTGCCCGGGCGCTGATCCGCGTGCCCCGGCTGCTGCTGCTCGACGAACCCTCAGCTGGCCTGTCGCCGCGCTTGGTCGGCGAGGTATTTGCCAAGTTGCAGGAGATCCGCGCCAGCGGGGTCAGCGTGCTGCTGGTCGAGCAAAACGTCAAGGCTGCGCTGGCCATCGCGGACCGCGCGGTCGTGCTGGTCGAGGGCAGGGAACGGGTCACGGCGCCGGCGGCCGAGCTGAAGACCGACGCACGGATTGCCGAGCTTTACCTGGGCCGCCATGCCGAGGTCAACCCATGATGCTGCAGGTGCTGGCCGATGGATTGATTGTCGGATCCGTGATCTCGCTCGGCGCCATTGGCCTGACCGTCACCTATTCGATTCTGCGTTTCTCCAATTTTGCCCACGGCGAACTGCTGGCCTGGGGCGCCTACATGGCGCTCACCGCACTGACCTGGTTTGCCGCGATCGGCGGCGCACCTTTTGCACCGTTCTCGTTTGGCTGGCCGCTGCTGCTCGCTCTTGCCTGCGCCATGGTCGGCGTCGCCGGCCTGGCGTTGTTGCTCGACTGGCTGCTGTTCAAGCGGCTGCGCGCCCAGGGCGCCATCACCCTGGTGATCGCCAGTTTTGGCGCAGCCCTGGCGCTGCGTAACCTGCTGCTGTTCCTGTATGGCGGCATTCCGCAGTACTACGGAACCGAACTGCAGATCGCCATTCCGCTGCTGCCGCGCGCGTTCTGGGGCGGCATGCGCATCACGCCCGATCAAATGTTTGTGCTGGCGCTCACCGCCTTGACCGTCATCGGGCTGCACCTGTTCCTGAGTCGAAGCACCCTGGGCCGCGCCATGCGCGCGACGGCGAACAACCCGCAACTGGCCCGGGTCAGCGGTATCAACCCGGATCGGGTGCTGGCCGCGACCTGGATCATCGGCGGCATGCTGGCCGCGCTGGCCGGCGTTTTGATCGGGCTAACCGTGCAACTGCGGCCCACCATCGGCCTGGACCTGCTGCTACCGCTGTTCGCCGCGGCGATTCTTGGCGGCATCGGTTCGGTCTGGGGCGCGGTGCTCGGTGGCTTGATCGTCGGCCTGGCTGAGAGCGCAGCCGTGGTCTGGGTCGGCGCCGAATACCGCGCCGCGGCAGCCTTCGCCGTGCTGATCGCCATTCTGTTCATCCGACCCACCGGTCTGTTTGCCGAGAAGGTCTAGTGATGCCCGACTTTGCCGGCCTGCTCTCCTACGCCAGCTTCTTTCTGGTTTTTGCGACGACCTTTGCCATCATCGTCGTCGGCTTGAATCTGCAATGGGGCTACACCGGGCTTTTCAATGTCGGCGTCGCCGGCTTTGTCGCCGTCGGCGCCTACACCTCGGCGATCCTGACGACGCCCGAGGTGGCCGGCCGGGTCGGCGGTTTTTCGCTGCCGGTGGCGCTGGGCTGGATCGCTGCGATGCTCAGCTCGGGGCTGGCCGGGCTGCTGGTCGGCGTCGCAGCGCTGCGCCTGCGCCATGATTACCTGGCCATCACCACCTTTGGCATCGCCGTCACCGTGCAGTTGATCGCCCTGAATGCTCAGTGGCTGACGGGCGGCCCGTTCGGCGTGCAGTTCATCCCGAAACCGATGCAGGGCTGGCTCGGCACCGGCATGGCCTGGACCCTGGCCTACCTGGCGCTGGTGCTGGCGCTGCTGGCAATTGTCTACCTCGCGCTCG
>JBCKPE010000145.1:0-4242 GCA_038901875.1 Burkholderiaceae bacterium | reverse complement strand
CATGCGCTCGTCGCTGCTTGGCTCGCTGCTGCAGGTGCTCAAGTTCAACCTGGATCGCCGCGTCGATCGCCTGCGTGTGTTCGAATTGGGTCGCATCTTCATGCGTGACAACGCGTCGATCGACAGCGACACCAGCGTCGCGCAGGTGCATCAACCGATGCGCCTGGCCGGCCTGGCCTATGGCTCGGCCGATCCCCTGCAATGGGGCCGGCGTGAGGTGGTGCTTGATTTCTTTGACCTCAAGGGCGATGTGCAAACCCTGCTGGCGCCACGGCGGCCGAGCTTCGAGCCGGCGCAGCATCCTGCCATGCACCCCGGGCGTTGCGCCAGGGTCCTGCTTGCGGGACAAGCCATCGGCATCCTGGGCGAATTGCATCCGCGCTGGTGCCAAAGCCATGAACTGCCGCGGCCCCCGCTGCTGTTTGAGCTTGAACTCGAGCCGGTGCTGCACTGGCCTCTGCCGGTCGCGCAGCCGGTGCCGCGACGCCAGCCGGTGCAACGAGACATTGCGATGGTGGTGCGCGAGGAGGTATCGCACGCTGCGCTGCTGGCTGCCATCGGGTCGGCGCCTGTGGCTGGCCTGCTGAGCCAGGCGGTTCTGTTCGACGTCTACCGGCCGGAGCGCGGTCCGTTGGCGCGATCGGCGCCGGCGACCGGCCTGATCCAGGGTGAAAAAAGCCTGGCCGTTCGCTTGACGCTGTATGCGCCTGACGCGACACTTGCCGAGGAAGAAATTGATGCAGCGGTCCGGGCCGTGGTTGAACACCTCGCTGCCACATTGGGCGCAAGGCTTCGCGCCTGAAGCGCTGCTTCGGAACGGGCGTGCCGCGTGAGTTCGAAAACTGAATCTGGACCTGCCATGAATTTCACAGTTGAAAGTCTGGAGACGGCGGCCTTGACCAAGGCACAACTGGCCGACCTGCTGTTTCAGCAGATCGGGCTGAACAAGCGTGAATCGAAGGACATGGTCGACGCATTCTTTGACCTGGTTGCCGACAGCCTGATCGAAGGGCAGGATGTGAAGATTTCCGGCTTCGGGAATTTTCAGATTCGCTCGAAGCCGCCGCGCCCCGGGCGCAACCCACGCACTGGTGAGTCGATACCGATCGACTCACGCCGAGTCGTCACCTTTCACGCCAGCCACAAGCTCAAGGAACTCATCCAGGGTGAGCCAGAGTCGCCTGAGGCGGGCGCGAAGCAACGCCGGGCGGCTCGCTAAGGCCACATCGGCCCAGCCGCTTGCCGCACAACATGAGTTCGACGCTTCGCCCCCTGTTTCCGACCGCCATTGCCGGCAGCTTGCCCAAGCCGTCCTGGCTGGCTGAACCCGAACAGCTTTGGCCGCGCTGGAAACTCGAAGGCGAGGAACTGCAACAGGCCAAGTCCGATGCGACCATCATGTGGTTGAAGCAGCAGGAGGATGCCGGGCTGGATATCGTTGGCGACGGCGAGCAGTCGCGCCAGCACTTCGTGCACGGCTTCCTGGACCAGGTCGAGGGCATCGACTTTGTCAACAAGGTCCGGATGGGCATTCGCAACAACCGCTACGACGCCATGGTGCCGCAGGTGGTCGGTCCTCTGCGCTTGAAGGGTCGGGTCCATGCCGTCGAAGCGCGTCTGGCGCGCTCCCATACCAGGCGCAAACTCAAATTCACCCTGCCCGGACCGATGACGATCATTGACACCGTGGCCGACCGTTACTACGGACAGGATGCTGCAGGCCGGATCCGCATGGCGATGGCCTTTGCCGAGCTGTTGAATCAGGAAGCGCTGGCCCTGCAGGACGACGGCGTCGACATCATCCAGTTTGATGAACCTGCTTTCAACGTCTATCTAGAGGAGGCGGCGGACTGGGGCGTGCCGGCGCTGGAGCGTGCCGCGCAGGGATTGACCTGCCGCACCGCCGTGCACATTTGCTATGGCTACGGCATCAAGGCCAATGTGGATTGGAAGGCCACGCTGGGTGAGGAATGGCGCCAGTACGAGGCGGTGTTTCCGATGCTGGCGCGCAGCGCGATCCAGCAGGTCAGCCTGGAGTGCTATCACTCCCATGTTCCGCTGGAGTTGATGTCGCTGCTGCCCGACAAGGACCTGATGGTGGGTGTGATCGATGTCGCCAGCGACCGGGTTGAGAGCGCCGACGATGTGGCTGACACGATTGGCCGCGCCCTGCAATTCGTGCCACGGCAACGCTTGATTGCCTGCACCAATTGCGGCATGGCGCCGATGAAGCGCGACATCGCGACTGCAAAACTGCAGGCGCTGACCCAAGGCGCTGCGCTGGCTCGCCAAAGGTACGGCTGAGACGCCTGCGGCGCAGGCCGCAGCGCCTCGGGCTATGATTCCCACTTGAATGTTGAGCAGGAGCTGCCCATGAAAGCCCGTTGGAAAGGCGTCACGATTGCCGAGAGTGATGACACGGTGGTGTTGGAGGGAAATCACTACTTTCCGCAAAGCGCGTTGAACCGCGACTATGTCAGTTTCAGCAACCACCGAACCGCATGCCCGTGGAAGGGCGAGGCCAGCTATTACTCGCTGCTGGTCGATGGCGAACTCAACACCGATGCCGCCTGGTACTACCCAGAACCCAAGCCGGAGGCGGAATCGATCAAGGGACGGGTCGCTTTCTGGAAGGGCGTGACGGTGCAGGAGTGACCATGGCCAAAACTGCGTCCCGGGTGGCCGCCGCAACGGCGATCGAGTCCGATCAGGTGTTTGAGATGGCGGCGGAACTTTTCCGCGTCATGTCGGCGCCGATGCGGCTAAAAATCATCAGCAGCCTGTGCTATGGCGAGAAGAACGTCGGTCAGTTGCTGCAGGAAATTGAAACCACGCAGCCCAACATGTCCCAGCACCTCAACACCCTGTACCAGGCCGGCGTGCTTGGCAAGCGGCGCGATGGGGTGCAGATCTATTACCGAATCGTCAACGAACGTGTCGTGACCCTGTGCCGCGCGGTCTGTACCGAGATCGCCATCGGGAGCGATTTGCCGCAGCTTTGAAAGCGGGCTCCGGCCCAGGCGGCAGCGCCAGCCGCAGCGCGGCCTGACTCGTTGTCAAAGCAGGCTGTCGGCCCAGATGTTCTGCGCCCAGTTCCAGGCGTAGACGCCCTCCAGCTCGGTCGGCCCGGGCGAAACTCCGCCCGAACCCGGCACCGTCTTGTAGGTACGGTCCTGGTTATCGTACTGGTGCACCGAGGCGACGTGGATCACCAGTTTGTCGTTGACGAAGCTGTAGCAGGTGTTGGTCAGTAGCGGCGCCGGGTTCACCGGAAACCCGGACAACTGCGCGACGATGGCTGCGGCCGCCACCTTGCCATGGGAATTGGCCATATGGCCCGACTTCGGCATGGCCGGCGCGGTCTGGATCGAGTCGCCAATCACGTGGATATCCTTGGCCGCGGTGGATTCGAAGGTAAGGTAGTCCACATTGCACCAGCGCCGATTGGAATTGGCCAGCCCGGTCTGCATCGCAATGGCGCCGGCGCTCATGCTCGGTAGCACGTTGAGCACGTCGGCGCGGACATCGGCCTGAACCTCGAACTTGACCGTGCGGGTCCGGGCATCGACGCCGACCGCCTTGTGCTGGCCGCGGTACTCGACCATCCCGGCGTAGTTGTCGCTCCAGAATTTCTTGAACAGCGGCCCCTTTGAGGTGACATCGGGATTGGCGTCAAGAATCAGCACCTTGGATCGAGGCTTGGCCTGCTTGAAGTAGCTCGCGACCTGGCTGGCGCGTTCATACGGACCGGGTGGGCAGCGGTACGGGGCTTCCGGAATGGTCAGGGCGTAAACACCACCGTCGGGCATGGCCTCCAGTTGCCGGCGCAGTGCCAGCGTTTCCGGTCCGGCCTTCCAGGCCTGCAGCACCTGCCCCGAGGCGTTGGCCGCCTGGCTGCCTTCGATGCTGCCCCACATCAGATCGATGCCGGGCGAAAGGATCAGTTTGTCGTAGCCCATGCTTGCGCCGCCGGCCAGCGTCACGCTCTTCTTCTGCGCGTCGATCGCGCTCACCGTGTCCCTTACGACGCGCACGCCGTGTTTGCGCGAAAGATTGTCGTAGGGGGTGGTGATGTCGGCCATGGTCTTGGAGCCGCCCAACACCAGGTTCGAAATCGGACAGGAGACAAAGGCCGGATCGGGCTCCACCAGCAGCACATCGATGCTGTAGTTGGACAGCATGCGAACGTACTTGGCCGCCGTCGCGCCACCGTAGCCGCCGCCAACCACAATCACCCGCGCC
>JBCKPE010000144.1:0-4272 GCA_038901875.1 Burkholderiaceae bacterium | reverse complement strand
GTGTACCGCGGCCAGAGCCAGTTCGCGCTGGCCGAGTCGCACTACAAGCGCGCGCTGGCCATCTTCGAGAAAGCACAGATTCCGGACGATCCGAATGTGGCCACCTGCCTGAGCAATCTGGCGGAGATTCACCGCGCCCAAAAGCAGTATGCGCAGGCCGAGCCGCTCTACAAGCGCGCGCTGGCGATCAGGGAGGTTGCCTTCGGCCCGGACCATCCTGACGTGGCCGAAAGTCTGATCGATCTGGCGGCGCTCTACCGTGCAACGAACCGGGTCAGGGAAGGCGAAGAACTCGAAAAGCGGGCGGCACGCGTTCAGTCGATCAAGCGATGACGGGGAAATCGGGGCTTCTCCCACGCACTGTGCTCCTCAAGGCGATTCACAAGAGAGACGTCGCGGATCTCGATGGGCGCCATTGCCGGCGTGTTTGCGCCAGGATGGCCGTTTCTATCCACGGCGGCGCTCAAAAAGGATTAATATCGTGCCGCCCGATGCGTACACCTCAAACAAGAGAGTAGGAATGTGCCTCGATTGATTCACTTGGCAATCGCGTTCGCCCTGATTCCCGGATGCCTGCTATCGACTTGCGCAGGCGCGCAAACTGCCTCCAGCGCACCGGCGACGACAACCATTCGAGCCGTGCTCGCCAGTACCCGTTTGCCAAGTGTGGTGGATGCGCCGCGCCACTTCGTGGTGCGGCGGATTAGCGTGCCGGCCAGGCAGACTGTCACCTACAACAATGGAGCCGTCGGCATTGCTTTCACCCTGAGTGGGTCTATGGAAATGGCCAGCGGCGCCGATCGCCAGGCTGTCAGAAAAGAGGAAGGAGTCGTGGTCCCTGTTGGAAGCACCAGGTTCAGCGCGGTCGGGAGCGAGCCAGCTGTCTTCCTGCATTTTGTCCTTCTGACGGCCGACGAATTGAACAAGCCCACGGACAGTGGTTCGCTCAGCGTCATCGAGTTGTTCCGAACCGTGTCACCGATTCCAGGACTCAAGCCTGGCCCGTACGAGTTCACTATGGTGCGCGTGACTTTTCCACCGCGGTTTCCGATCAATCCGCCCCATCGCCGTTCCGGCGCGGCGGTCTACTATTTCCTCAGTGGCACCGGCATGTTCACGACCGGTGGCAAGACGGTGCCGAAACCGGC
The DNA here is from genome assembly GCA_038901875.1 of Burkholderiaceae bacterium. Classification (GTDB taxonomy): domain Bacteria; phylum Pseudomonadota; class Gammaproteobacteria; order Burkholderiales; family Burkholderiaceae_C; genus JBCKPE01. The sequence continues at coordinate 3,124 of JBCKPE010000144.1, read as the reverse complement.
CGGCGCGATCCTTTTCGAACCCTACGACTTGGTGCACCAGTGGGAAAACCCGGGCGATGCGCCGTTCGTAATCATCCAGTTGAATATCAGCCAGGAGGGTGTTCCCGCTGTGATATTCGTGCGACCGGAAGATCCCATCGCGCCGAAGTGAATGCGCCTTAACGGATGACTTCGTCGGTGCTGATTAGCACGGACTGAGGAATCTTGACGCCTAGCGTGCTTGCGGTCCTCAGGTTGATCACCAACTCAAATCTGGTGGGCTGTTCTACTGGCAGATCGCCCGGTTTGGCGCCCTTGAGAATGCGCTCCGCATACTCCGCTGCGCGCCAATACAGCTCGACCAGTTTTGGTCCGTAGCTCATCAATCCCCCCGCCTCAACCGCCTTTCGATAAGAAAAAATCGTTGGCAATCCGTGCTTCGCCGCAAGCGCGACAAGCTGCGACTCCTGGCTGCTCAGCATGGGCCCCTGGGCGACGATAAGCGCCCCAATCCGCTCGCGAGTCAGCGCCGAAAATACGCCATCAATCTCGTTCGGCGCGCGGACTTCGATGACCATCAGGCCGATGCCCAAACGGCGGGCCGCTGACTCGGTAGCTCGTAGAGTCGTCGCGGCGCCGGTCGCCTCGCGCAGATAGGCGACGCGCGAGATGGCGGGCAGGGTACGCTTTAGAAGTTCTACCCGTTTGGCACTTAGGTCGATGTTGAGCCATGAGACGCCCGTCACGTTGCCCCCGGGATTGGCCAGGCTCGAAACGAATCCTTGTTCAACCGCATCATCCACTCCCGCCATGATGATGGGAATGGTCGTGGTGGCCTGCTTCGCCGCCTGGGCGCCTGATGCGGTAGTGGTCACGATCACACTGACCTTGAGGCTTACGAGGTCGCTCGCGAGTTGAGGGAGCCGATCGGCGATGCCCTCCGCAGCCCGGTATTCCAGCCGGATGTTTTGCCCCGCAACGTAACCGAGCTCTTTAAGGCGCTGCTGGAAGGCGTCGCGAAAACCATCGGTCGAACTGTTGAACGGCGACAAAACGCCGATTCTCGGAAGCGCCTGAGCCGGTAGCGCGGATTGCGCGTGCGCCGCCTGTGTCATGGCAAGCACGCTCGCCATCAGGAGGATCTTGATCGGGCGAAATCGGATTGGCACGATACCCCTTCACTGCATTGTTCCCAGATTCGCATCAAACATTCATGGCACTCGGCAGACTTGCCGCGTATCCATGCATGTAGCGTAGCACCGAGTCCTCGCCAATCAGCGAATTGTCGAGGATCTGATTCGCGATTTTAGAATATCAGGCTATTGGTCGCGTAGCTGCGCAAGCAAGGCTGCCGGCGCTTGGGCAAGCTGCGCCAATCCATGCTGGTAGCCAACCTCGACGATGCGATCGAACTGTGACCACTCCAGCATGCCGTACTGCTCGACCCCGGGCGCAAAGTACAGATCGACGTCAGCCTGCGCCTGTTGCTGCCGGGCGTGGCTGTACATCAGGCTGGTGTTGAGCAGCAGCGAAGTCAGCGAAGGCAGTTGGTACCTGCTGCGAGCGCCTCGCAGCTTGTCGCGCAGCAGTTCAAACCAGCTCGGCACCTCGTCCATCTCATACTTCACATCACGCTCGCGCAGCAGGTTGACGCCGACGATGCGGGCCGCGCCCATGCGGCCCATCACGTCGGTCGGAAAATTGTTGAAGGAACCGCCGTCGATGTGCAGCTCGCCACCAAGCATGACTGGCGGCAGGGCGCCGGGAATGGAGGCGCTGGCCCGAATCGATTTGGCCAGATGGCCCCGTGTCAGTACCGCCTCACGCGCCGCCGAATAGTTGCTGCTGATGCAAAAATAGCCCTTCCAGAGGTCCTCGATATCAATATGCTGGCCGCAACCTTCCACGATGGCCTGGTCAATCGCCCGCTTCAGGCGTTCGCCACGCATCAGGGAAATCAGCGGCACCAGGTTGAAGTCGCCGGTCGGGTTGGCCTTGAAGGCCCGGCGCGCCGCGTCCATCACCTGCGCCATCGGCAAATCCATCGCGGCAAATGCGGCGATGACGGCGCCGATGCTGGTGCCCGCTGCCAGGTCCACGCGGATACCGGCCTCCTCCAGCGCGCGCAACACGCCAAGATGGGCAAAGCCCCGGGCTCCGCCGCCCGACAACACGAGACCGACGGTGCGGCCACTGAGCAGGCGGCCCAGGCGTTGCCAGTCGCGTGCCAGATTGCGCCGCAGGTGGACATGCCCGGCAGCCAGCGTGCGACCTTCCAGCCAGCGCCGCGTCCCGCTTGGAGAAAGACGATGCTCAGGGTGCAGCAGCACGAGTCGGCGCCTGACCTCGTCGCGCTCGCCATCGGCTGCACCGAAGTATTCAAGCTCGATCGGATGGCTTGTGGCGGGTTGATCGGCGTCGGCCAGCAACAGCAGCTCATCGCACTGGCGGGCGCAACGCCGGGTCCATTCCGAGGGCATCGCGTCGGCGACAAACAACACGAACTGGTGCTCGGTTTCGATCTGCTCCAGGGCCAGCGTCACCGCGCGCGCCCTTTCTGTTTCATGCAGCGGCGCCTGCGCCGCGCCCGGGTAACCGAGCCGCTGGTCGATGCCTTGCGAAGTGAGGACCGCCGTCTTGCCACGGCGCGCGAGCTGCTCGGCCAGGGTTGCAGCGAACCCATGCGGGTCAACCTGCGCGGTGATGGCCGCCAGCCCGATCGTGACCGGCTTGTTGACCGCCTGGCGCCCATGCGTGGCGCGCTTCAGGCGCTCGATCACCAGGCGCGTCATGTTCAACGAGACCAGCGGATAGGCCAGCAGCAGCTCGCGGAACACCTCCTTGGAAAATCGCGCCAGCACGCTATCGCGCACCGCGGCGACGCTGGCGGTGCGTGGCTCGCCGGTGAAAAACGCCATCTCGCCAACGGTTTCGCCGCGGGCAATCTCGCCAATCACCTTGCGTGTTCCCGCCTCGTCCACGGTAAAGGCACGGAGGCGCCCGCTGACGACAAAGAACAGGCTCTCATCGCGCTCATGCTGGCGGAACAGCAACGTGCCGCCGCCAAGCTCGATCCATTCCACGCGCGGCAGCACCCGCTGCAGCATTTCCTGGTTGAAGTCGCCGAAGATCCGCGTCAGCCCGC
>JBCKPE010000143.1:0-4292 GCA_038901875.1 Burkholderiaceae bacterium | reverse complement strand
GTAATTCCGTTTTCGCTGACGGGCCACAGGCCGTTCCCGGGATTACTTGCCATTTTGAACCTTCGTTTCGAGATCTCCTTCCCCTCGCGGTTGATCAACCCATACATTCCATCTTCGAAGGCGACGCAGGCGAGGCCGCCTACAAAATCCTCTGCGCGGGTGAGCGATGGCGGAACCACCGATTCGCCTTTTGAGTTGACGAAGCCCCACTTCTTCTGGTCCCACACTCTGATTAGACCTTCGCTAATGCTCATCAGGATTCCTCTGTCGCTGAAGGGCACCACCACTGCACCAGAGGAATTGACGCATCCCGATGTCCGCCCATCTGTTTTGCCGCATACGATTTCATCTTCCGCGGACGGGAGAACATCGCTGAAGCGCCATGGTCCAAGCTCCCTACCCCGGCGATCCACGAGAACCCATTTCCCACCTTGGGCCACGGGGTAAGGTGCACGCTTTCGGATGACCGACTCACCGCCATTCTCCCAGTACGGAGGCGGATCGAACTGCAGCGGGATTACCTCGCTTCCGTCACGATTCACGTACCCCCATTTGCCATTTCGTCCCACGTAGAACAGTGTCTCGCCGTCACTGCCGCCGAATGGCAGTCGAACGCCCAGGTTTGCGAGTGCACCAGGCAATGGACTTCCGGGGACGAAAAGCGCGGCAGCGCCACTCATCGCAACGACCGCTATCACGAGGGATAAGGCGAGCCATCGGCCGCGCCCAGAGCGTTGCTTAGGACCCAGCCCCACGCTTGCATCCAATTGCTGTGAAGTTTCGGTCGACTCTGCAACAGGCACGTCCTTGTTCGGGGTGCCGCAGTTATCGCAGAACACAGTATCGGCGGCGATTTCGTTGCCGCAGCTAGTGCAGAAGCGCTTCATGTTCATGCCTCCTCTCCGTTGCAATGCCCACAGTACTTTTTAGTGGCGCCGTGCAAGCTTCAGGCAGCCACTCCGATGGCGACGACAGCGATCAGGTACATCTGACAGACTTTCACGGCGCAACCTCCTACGATGGATCGCATGTACGACTGCCTACAGACGATTGCCGCACGCCTCACAGAACTGCCCTCGTAGGTCGCCTCCATAAGACTTACCGCATTTTGAACATTTGGTACTGACTGGGGCCGGTTCGCTCGAAGGGCCAACTACGGATGTGGCAATGGATCTCGGCCGCGTGATCACCAGGTAACCGAGAGCTGGACACCACAGCAGCAGCGTCAGCACGAGGATCACCAGGTTGATCAGCAACTGAAAAAGGTTCAGCTGGTCAGGAAGAACGAAGACAAGCTCTTCGCCATTCTCGCTCGCCTCACTCAGGCACTTTGTAAGGGCTCGCTTCGGCGAGGTCACCAAGGAGCCGATAATCCCGCCTGAAAGGTTGACTCGGTGAATGTTGTTCATGCCCCTCCTCCTCGGTTCTCGATTTTCTTTCGGATTCTGTTCGCAATGCCGTTCATGCCCCTCTACGTTGCATTGCCAACAGTACTTTTTAGTGGCGCCGTGCAAGCTTCAGGCAGCCACTCCGATGGCGACGACAGCGATCAGGTACATCTGACAGACTTTCACGGCGCAACCTCCTACGATGGATCGCATGTACGACTGCCTACAGACGATTGCCGCACGCCTCACAGAACTGCCCTCGTAGGTCGCCTCCATAAGACTTACCGCATTTTGAACATTTGGTACTGACTGGGGCCGGTTCGCTCGAAGGGCCAACTACGGATGTGGCAATGGATCTCGGCCGCGTGATCACCAGGTAACCGAGAGCTGGACACCACAGCAGCAGCGTCAGCACGAGGATCACCAGGTTGATCAGCAACTGAAAAAGGTTCAGCTGGTCAGGAAGAACGAAGACAAGCTCTTCGCCATTCTCGCTCGCCTCACTCAGGCACTTTGTAAGGGCTCGCTTCGGCGAGGTCACCAAGGAGCCGATAATCCCGCCTGAAAGGTTGACTCGGTGAATGTTGTTCATGCCCCTCCTCCTCGGTTCTCGATTTTCTTTCGGATTCTGTTCGCAATGCCGTTCATGCCCCTCTACGTTGCATTGCCAACAGTACTTTTCAGTGGCGCCGTGCAAGCTTCAGGCAGCCACTCCGATAGCGACGACAGCCAGCAGGTGCATCCAATCCACATCGGATGGCCGGAAAACCTTGGCCATGACCGACTCTCTCTCCGAGTCTCGCACTTCCGCCACCGTCGCTGCGGGAGATTTCTTCCTCGCAGATTCCTAAGACCCCGTGTCTCTAAGTAAGCTTGAAGCCGCAGCCACCGCAGAACACGTCTTCCCCAGTAATGCCTATGCCACACTTCGGGCATCGCCCTGCCGAGGGCATTTGCGTGGCCGTCAGGGCGGCGGCTGTGGCAGAAGACGGCGTAAAAGCCTGTGTCTGTACCAAGGGTGCAGCGAGTTTCGCGGGCAGCGGCTGTGTCTTTTCCCGCACCCGCTCCTGCGCCTCGCGCGCCTTGCGCTGGATATTTTCCATGCGCGAGGTCAACTGCTCTTCGGCGGCGGAGAGGTCGATCCCTTGAATCACGTCGAGGTAGATCAGGCAGTATCCCTGAAACAGGATTAGAAAGGGCACGATCATCACGAAGGCAAGAACTATCGCAGCGCCGATGCCGCCTGCAACGATGTATCCGGCGCCTTCATAGCCGCCACCAAGCATGAGACCGGACATCACCCCGGATAGCCCGCCGAACCCGGCGCCGACATTGGGGAGAACCGCAGCCGAAAGCGCGCCGACGATCGCCAACCCACCGAACGCGAAGCCCCCAATGATCATGCCGGCTAGGACGCACAGCAGCGCTAGCAACAGCGTCAGCGCGACGACTTGAAACAGCCTTTGTCGCCCAATCGCCGTGAGCTTGGACAATACCTGCATGGTGGTGTCTCCCGTCCACACCGCGGGGAAGGCCAGCGGCATGACGACGAACCACATTGCCGCCAGGAACGCTGCTGTTGCGAGCGTGGTCAGGGGTAGCACCACGGTGTAGAGCAGCGGGCCGAGGACTGGGATCTTGCACACAAAGAGGATCAGCAGCGTGGCAAGCACGAACAGCACGAACACCAAGGCGGCCAACAACATCACGGCGATCCAGCGATGGGTGGATAGCAGCGAAACCGTCAACGCCTCGCCTATCGTCAATGACGACGCGCCCCGCGCGTCGTTCATCAACATAAAGCCCACGGCGCTTGACCCGTACAGGGCGATCAAGCCAGCCAGCAGTGCCCCGACGACGCCGAGCGCGAAACTGCCACCCCGGACCCCCATGTAGCTGAACAGGCCGACCACGAATACGGCGGTGATCAACACCAGCGCGGTCAGTATGAATGCGCGAATATTCTTGACCGCCTCCAAGGCGCCGAGGATGGTCGAAATACGCGGCATGGCCGCAACAGCCGATTCAGTTGTCATTCGTTCCCCGCTCAGTTGATTATGTTTAACCGCGAGGCACCGTCACCGCAATGGCGGGGCTTATCGCTTGCTCTCCGCCGATTGCTTGATCCGTTGGCACTGCGCCTCTGCCTGATGCTCGGGCTTGAGGCACTCGCGACTTTCGCAGAGCGCCTGGCTGATGATATTTGAGCGATTCGCGCACAACTCCTTCGCCGATTGCCTAGCCGGTTGTGCGGGGGGCGGCGTAGTGCCGCCTTGCACCCCGGCCTGCGCTGCACCCTGCGTCGCGAGCCGCTCCAGCGCCGTCCTTGCCTCAGGTTGCCCCTGATTCGCCGCCTTGCGGTACCAACTCAGTGCTGCGCCAAGGTCCTGGCGCACACCTGTTCCACGCTCGTTCATGCTGCCGAAGTTGAATTGAGCGGCAGGCAACCCCTGCTCCGCAGCCCTTCGGAACAACTCAGCGGCAACGCGTAACTCGGCTTCACTGCGATTGCCGATCTTGCCGTTTGAGTAAAGCGTGCCGATCAGGTTCTGGCACAGTGCATCACCCGCGTCAGCGGGCTGCTTACAGGCAGCCACTGCACCGCTGTTGTCGCCGCGTTGCGTTGCCGCGACCGCTACCGCGTACCCGGAGGCCTGCGTTCGTGTAGGCGGCTGCGTGCTGGCGATCCGCCTTTGCTCCGCCGCTTCCCGTTGTGCCTTGTCCGCCGCCTGTCTGGCCTCCTCCGCTGCTCGCGCGCCGGCAGCGGCCCGCGATTCGGCTTCCCGCTTAGCTTGGGCTTCCGCCGCAGCCTTGGCCTCGGCCACCGTAGTCTTAGCCTCAGCCTCCAGGCGGGCCTTCTCCGCCTGTTGGCGCGCCTCCTCCTCCGCCTTGAGCCGTTGCTCC
>JBCKPE010000142.1:0-4347 GCA_038901875.1 Burkholderiaceae bacterium | reverse complement strand
ATTAAAATAATGCACATTAATCGCATTCTTTGACGCATTATGAAAATATCGAACCAAGTCACGGACGCTGCGATTCTGCAAGAGCTTGGCGAACGGCTCACCCAAACCAGGCTGACGCGAAACCTCAAGCAGTCCGAACTGGCCACCCAGGCTGGCGTTTCCAAGCGCACGGTCGAGCGGATGGAGGCGGGCGGCCCGACGCAGTTGGTCAACCTGGTGCGCGTGTGCCGGGCGCTGGGCCTGCTGGAGCGTTTCGACCAGCTGATCCCCGAGCCAGCGACCAGCCCGGTTGCGCAGTTGAAGCTGCGTGACAAGCGAAGAAAGCGCGCCGCATCGGTCAAGGCCCCCGGGCGTACCGGCCCGTGGCAATGGGCGGACAAACCATGACGACGCTGGCCGAGGTCAAGTTATGGGGCCGCACCATCGGCGCGGTATCGCTGGAAGATGGCTCGGATGTTGCGGCCTTTCAGTACACCCCGGAGTTCGCAGCCAGTGGCATCGAGGTTTCGCCCATCACGATGCCGCTTGGCAACCGGGTGTTTGCCTTTGCCGACCTCCCCCGCAACACGTTTCGCGGCCTGCCCGGCCTGCTCGCCGATTCTCTGCCGGACAAGTTCGGCAACGCACTGATCGACGCCTGGCTGGCGACGCAGGGGCGCACACCGGCAAGCTTCAACGCGGTCGAGCGGCTGTGCTACACGGGCACACGCGGCATGGGTGCGCTTGAATTCGCGCCAGCGACCGGCCCGGTGGCAAGGCGGGCGCAAAAAATCCAGATCGACACGCTGGTGCAGCTGGCTTCCGAGGTGCTCAGCCAACGCCACAGCATGGCAACCGCGCTGGCCAACGCGCGACGCGGCAATGCGTTGCAGGACATCCTGCGTGTCGGCACTTCCGCAGGCGGTGCGCGCGCCAAGGCGGTGATCGCCTGGAACCACGACACCAACGAGGTGCGTTCGGGCCAGGTCGCGGCAGGCCAGGGTTTCGACTATTGGTTACTCAAGTTCGACGGTGTCGCCGGCAACAAGGACAAGGAGCTCGACGACCCGAAAGGCTATGGGGTCATCGAGTACGCCTATCACCTGATGGCCCGGGCGGCCGGGGTCACCATGAGCGAGTGCCGGTTGCTCGAAGAAGGCCATCGGCGCCACTTCATGACCAGGCGCTTCGATCGCCTGTCCGGCGGCGGCAAGCTGCACGCGCAATCGCTCTGCGCGCTGGCCCATTTCGACTTCAATAACGCGGGGGCCTATGCCTACGAGCAGGCGCTGCTGATCATCCGGCGGCTTGGCTTGCCGATGGCAGCGGTCGAGGAACAGTTCCGGCGCATGGTGTTCAATGTCATTGCCCGCAACCAGGACGACCATGTCAAGAACATCGCCTTTCTGATGGATCGGGAGGGGAACTGGTCGCTGTCGCCGGCCTTCGACATGACCTACAGCTACAACCCGTCCGGGGCCTGGACCGCGCAACACCAGATGACGATCAATGGCAGGCGCGACGGCTTCACAATGACGGACTTGCGCGCCTGCGCCCGCAGCGCCTTGATGAAACGCGGGCGTGCCGACACAATCGTCGAAGAAGTGCGCGCGGCGGTGGCGAGGTGGCTGGAGTTCGCCGACAAGGCGCAGGTTGCCGAGGAATGGCGTGCCCAGATACAGCGCCATCTGCGCCTGTCGATACCGCGCTGACCAGAACACAAGACCCGGGCAAACAAGAATGTTGCCGCCGAGCTGCTGGAGAAACTGCTGAAGGATGAGCTGAAAGTCCGCTCCAAGCGCAACCTCGTGCAGTCGCGGCTTTTTTCAGAGAAGCTCCGGCAGACGCTGAACGCGTACCACAACCGCGCCATCGCCACCCAGGAAGTGATCGAGGAACTGATCAGGCTGGCCAAGGAAATGGATGCCGCCACCAAGCGCGGCGTGGCCCTCGGCCTGAGCGAAGACGAGGTCGCCTTTTATGACGCGCTCGCCGCGAACGAATCCGCGGTGCAGGCCATGGGGGACGACAAGCTCAAAGTCATTGCGACCGAACTCATTACCCAGGTTCGCAAGAGCGTGACGATCGACTGGACGCTGCGCGAAACCGCCCGCGCCAAGATCCGCGTGATGGTCAAGCGCATCCTCAACAAATACGGCTACCCGCCGGACTTGCAGGACGAGGCGGTAAAGACGGTGCTGATGCAGGCCGAGTTGCTGTGCGCGGATTGGGCGCCAACCTGAGTTCACGCATCACCGTGTTGGCACGGAGAGGCCGGGGGTCAGGCCAGAGGACGCACGGTCCTTGAAATTCGAAACTCCAGCTTTCGAATTTCAATGGTCTTTTAACCCGAAATTCAGCTTCGGACGGTCCCGCGCGGATCGCCAGAGAGCGGGCAGGTCTCGACTCTCAGGCCAGCAGCCTCACTCGTTCAGCAGGCAGGCCGCCTGCGACTGGGCATCGACCGCCTTCAACGCCGGCACCTGAGCCGCGCAACGGGGTTCCGCCTGCGGGCAGCGGGTGCGAAAGACGCAGCCTGAGGGCGGGTTGATCGGAGACGGCAGGTCTCCCACCAGCAGTTGAATCACCTTGCTGCGTTCGCGCTCGGGGTCCGGAATCGGAATGGCTGACAGCAGGGCCCTGGTGTAGGGGTGGCGTGGACTGTCGTACAGCGCGTGTTTTTCGGCCAGCTCCATCTCGCGGCCGAGGTACATCACCAGGATGCGCCGGCTGATGTGTTTCACCACCGCCAGGTCGTGCGCGATGAAGATCAGCGCGAGTCCCTTGCGCCGCTGCAGGTCTTTCAGCAGGTTGATGATCTGGGCCTGGATCGAGACGTCCAGCGCCGACACCGGTTCGTCGCAGACGATCAGTTTGGGCTGCAGGATAAGGGCCCGCGCGATACCAATGCGCTGGCACTGCCCGCCCGAGAACTCGTGCGGATAGCGGTTGATCTGCTGCTCGGTCAGTCCCACCTCGGCCATCACCGCGCGCACCCGTTCCATCACCTGCGCCGAGCTTAGCTGCGGCTGGTGCGTTCGCAGCGGCTCGGCAATGATCCGGGCGATCGTCATGCGCGGATTGAGCGAAGCCAGCGGGTCCTGGAAGATCATCTGGATGTCGCTGCGCGCCGCCTGCCACTGGGCCCGATCCTCGGGCGCCATGCGGCGCCCCATCCAGACGATCTCGCCCGAGGTGGCCGGAATCAGGTTCAGGATGGCGCGCGCCAGCGTCGATTTGCCGCAGCCGGATTCACCAACCACGCCCAGGGTTTCGCCGGCGTACAGGTCAAAGGAGACGCCATCGACCGCCTTCAGTGTCTGGCGCCTGGTCCAGGGCCAACCGCGCTGCGCCTTGACCTGGAAGTGCACCTTCAAGTCGCGCACCGACAGGATGGGTTGCGACTCAGACACGGGCCAACCCTGAGGCCGTTGCGCTCGGTTTCAGTTCGCTCAAGGAAAGGTGGCAGGCACGCAGCACGGCCGGATCATGCTGCGCCGGAACCAGCGGTGGCAGCAGATCGGCGCAGTGCGCCAGCGCATGGGTGCAGCGCTCGGCAAACGGGCAGCCCTTGGGTAGGTCGTTCATGTTCGGTGGGTTGCCCGGGATGTTGGTCAGTTCCCGTTCGACCGCATCGAGCCGCGGCAGCGCGCCCAAGAGGCCAATGGTGTAAGGGTGCGAGGGCCGGTAGAACACGCTGTTGACATCGGCGTATTCCATGCACCGTCCGCCGTACATCACGAGCACACGGTCGCAAACGCCGGCCACCACGCCAAGGTCGTGCGTGATCAGGATGATGGCGGTGCCAAAGTCGCGCTGCAGGTCGCGCAGCAGGGCCAGGATCTGCGCCTGCACCGTCACGTCCAGCGCCGTGGTCGGTTCATCGGCGACCAGCAGCTCGGGCTCGCAAAGCAGCGCCATCGCCACCATCACGCGCTGCCGCATGCCGCCGGAAAACTCGTGCGGATACATGTCGATGCGGCGCGCCGCCTCAGGGATCTTCACCGCTTCGAGCAGTTCGATCGACCGTGTGCGGGCCTGGCGCCGGGTCATGCCCTTGTGCAGTTCCAGCACCTCGGTCATCTGCCGCTCAACCGTCAGGTAGGGATTCAGCGAAGTCATCGGGTCCTGGAAGATCATCGCCACCCGGTTGCCGCGAATCCGGTTCAGCTCCGCCGCCGGCATGGTCAGCAGGTCGCGCCCCTGGTACAGCACCTCGCCGCTGGCGCTGCCGTTGTTGGCGAGCAGACCCATCATCGCCAGCACCGACTGCGATTTGCCGGAGCCCGACTCGCCGACGATGCCCAGCGTCTCGCCACGGCCGAGTTCGAAATTCAGCCCATTGACCGCATACACCAGTCCGTCGTT
>JBCKPE010000141.1:0-4350 GCA_038901875.1 Burkholderiaceae bacterium | reverse complement strand
GGGTGCCCTGGCCGCGCCGAGGTAGTTTGGCAATCTCCTCAAGCCAGGTTCCGTTTTGCGCCTGAGACGAGGTTCAATTGCCGATATCTGGCGGGCGAGAGACCGCTCTCGTGCAACAGGGCGAGGATCTCCGGGGTGAGACCCCGGGCCTCTTCGGCCGCGCCCGCGAGCTCCCTCAGCCGGGGGATGAGTCTATGCGCCCGGCGCAATGCCTCTTCGTAGTCGACATCGGCAAAACCGTTTCGCTCGCCCATGGATGGATGTTTGCCTGTAAGGCTACTTGATGAAAGACGCGATCAAGGCGCCCGCCTCCATCAGCGTCGTGCTTTCCTCATCCGAGTATTCATACGGAATCGGCTTGGCCACCCCCAGGGTGCCGCACAGCTTGCCGTTCAAAATCATCGGCACCGAAATGGAGCCTTCCATCCTGGTTTCCTTCGCGCCTGCTTTGGCCACTCCAGAAACGTCGGTCTGGAGATTGCAAACCTGCACGGGCTGCATGCGTTCGGCGGCGATGCCGGCCATGCCTTTACCGATGCCAATCATCCTCACCTTGTCCAGGATGATGTCGGGAATGCCTCTGCGCGCCCGCAGTTTCAGCATGCCCGAGGCCGCGTCCAGGGAGTGGATGGTTCCCACCGGGCAGGCGAAAGCTTCCAGCAATTTCCCGAGCACGGCCTCCATGGAGGCATCGTCATCGCCCCCCTTTTGCAACAGGGCGCGGATTTCGCCGAGCAGGGCTTCGCGTGATTGGGTATTCGACATGTGGCCTTCTCCCATACAGGGCAATAATCATAAGTCATCCACGCGGCTGCGTGCTTGTAAGCGCGCGGCACCTCAGGTGCCGGAGATGTAGCGCTGGAAGAACAGGGTGACGCCGAAGCCAGCGACGGCAAGGGCTGCAATCTCCATGGACCCGGTCCCCGCGATCAGCATGGCATCGAGCAGTGAGATGCCCGCGATCAGGCTCACCACCGCGCGCGGGATATCGCCCCGGCGGCGGCGGCGCAGGAACCAGAGCGCGACCAGCACCCAGGTGCTGAACAGCAGCCAGAAGAAGCTCACCATGGGGTTCTGAGTGACAAGCCATGCCCCGTGGACGACCGGCGCAGCGAGGAAGATCAGCGGCCACAGGTTCTCGACCTTGGCGAGGTTTTCCTGCTTGGCAATGTAGGTCAGGCCAATCAGGTAGCACAGCATAAGCAGGACACCGATCCACAGCGCGGCGGACAGGGCGGCTGCGTAACACAGGCCCGTGACCACATAGATCAGCGCACGGCAAAGTCCCATCACCACCGGGCTGAGCGGATTGTTCTTGTGGTTCCAGTTGTAAAACGTGATCGCCGCACCAAGCGCCAAGCCGCCGAGGGCCGGCCAGGGACCAGCCGTCGGCGCCAAGGCGTGGCCCACCCAGTAGAGCAGGGCGACACCGGCGGCCAACAGGCCAAAGCCGTAGCTGCGGACCTCGCGGGCGCTTATTTTCCCCGCCGGAATCGGCCGCTCCGGGCGTTCGACCGCGTCGATCCCGGCGTCGAACGCATCGTTCAGGAACATGCCACCGGTATAGAAGAGGGAAAACGCAAGCAGTATGACTGCGAATTCCGCTCCGAGCCCTCCTGCCCCGGCCAGCATCGCGCCAGCCAGCGTGTTGGTCCACACGGTCGGCAGATTGGAGACCCGGCCGAGATTGAGCGCGATGCGCAGGTTCACTGCCGGAGCTGCGCTTTCACCCAGTTCAGCTCGCGCGCAATGGCGGAACTCAGATCGACGCTGCGGTAGGACTCCGGAAGCACGTCCCAGGTGTAGGTCTCGACTTCCAGGTGGCGGCTGATCGGATCGGCGCGGTGGAGTGCCAGGACTTGCTTGAGGAAAGACTGGGTGGTGCCGAAATGCGCCATCTGCTCGAGGAAGATCGGCACGTGGAAGTGCACCCGCCATTCGGCGCCCATCGCACTCCCGGAGGCGGCGAGCGCCTGCGGCAGGTCGACGAAGCGGCGCAATGTACCGCCGGAGCGCTGCACCACCTGATGCAGATAGACGGGCTCGGCGAATGCCGCGAGATGCATCGCGCTCTCGTCGTTGAAACTGGCGATCCTGAGTGCGGAACTGAGCTGCAGCTTGGGGATCAGGATGCCGTTTGAGCGCAGGCTCTCGATGCTTTGCCTCGGGTCCTCGAATTCCACCGCCGCGTGACAGACGTCGTAGCACACGCCGATGTGCGCGCGCATGGCGGTCTCGGCCTCAGGCACCGAGAGGCCGCTTAGCTGCGCAAGACGCGAGACGCCCTTGTGGTTGAACAGGCGGGCGTTGAAAAACCCGACCGTCTCCTCGACCGTCTCGAGATAGCAGTAAGGCTCTGGCTCGAGTGCCAGGGCAATCTTCTGGCCGGTCCTGGCGGCGATGCCAGCGAGGTGCGCCACATGGCGGATCAGGTGCTCGGTGATCGCATCGAGCCGGCCCTCGGCCCAGGGCTTGAAGGTGCACGGTACGGTGCTGACGCTGCCCTCCTGTCCCGGCGGCAGCAACTCGCTCAGGATGTCGGTCAAGTGGTCGGTGTAGGCCAGACGGAGCGGGTCGCTCCAGTCGGGCTTGTAGGCGTCCTCCTTCACTACGCGGCCGTGGAACGCACCGTACGGAAAACCATTGATCGTGAAGACGTAATAGTTTCCGTCGGCGAGGAAGCGCTTGAGCGTGGCCAGTGCACCGGGCTCGCGCAGGCTCGTTGCGGCTGCGTGACCCAGTCGCAACCCCACGCCCAGCGGCTCGCCCTGCGCGACCGCCGATTTGATGCCCGGCAGGTGGCGCGCGAGGCTGCTCATTACTTCGTCCAGCGGTTCTCCGGCGTGGATGTTGGTGCAGTAGGTGAGGTGGCCCAGGTCGCGGCCGGAGGCGAGATGCATCAGGCGCTCACGCGGTCTTTGAGCCAGAGGATTGCCTGGCGCATGCGGTCGGTATCGATTTCGTGGACCTCGATACCGACGCCGATTCCGGCAAGCAGCGTCACGCTCAGTTCGCCCCCAAGGTGCTCCTGGAAATCCTTCAGCCCGTCCAGAATCGCCCACTCGCCGTTGGTCCCGATCTTGCCAAGTGCGGGATGCCACAGATCGAATCCGAGATACTCGAGCAGGGCGCAGATGCGCTCTTCCTCGCCCTGCTGCAGCAGGCCCGAGAGCACCGAATAGCGGGCATCCAGCGCCACGCCGATCGCCACTGCCTCGCCGTGGCGCACCTGGTGGCGGGTGAGGCTTTCCAGCTTGTGAGCCGACCAGTGACCATAGTCGAGCGGGCGCGCGCTGCCCGATTCGAACGGATCACCGCCCTCACCGATCTGGCGCATGTGCAGCTCGGCGCAGTGGCGGATCATGTAGGCCATCGCGGTGCGCTCGAACGTGGCGAGGTCGTCCATGTTGTGCTCGATCCAGGCGAAGAACTGGGGGTCGCGGATCAGGGAGACTTTCACCGCTTCCGCCATGCCCGCGATCTTGTCGCGATCGGGAAGCATCATGATGAACTCTATGTCGTTCAGTACCGCGAAGGGCGGTGCGAACGTACCGACAAAATTCTTCACACCATGGAGATTGACCCCGTTCTTGACGCCCACGCCGGAATCGTTCTGCGCTAGCACGGTGGTGGGAATCCGGATATGGCGCACACCGCGATGCGTGGTTGAAGCCACCAGGCCGATGGCGTCGAGCACCGCCCCCCCGCCGACCGCTATGACGAAGGAATGCCTGTCGATGTGGAGGTCGAAAAGCGTCTGCTGGACGCTTGCGACGAAATACAGTTCGGATTTGATCTTCTCGCCTCCGGGTACCGCGACCGGCGGGCAAGCCAGCTCGATCACGTCGCTGTGCCGGTGCGTGTAACCCAAGACTGCGTCCCGCAGAGACGGCTGCAGGGCACTCAGTCCGTCGTCGATGAACACTACGACCCGGTGCCGTTTGCCGGGCTCGCGTTCGCACAGAACATCGCGTAGCGCCGGATTTTCTGGATCAAAGACCCTTTCGGTAAAGACGACCGGAAACTCGTAGGCAACCGAGAAGCGTTGCCAATGCGTGGCTGTGCGCGATTGCTTCAAGCGTACGTTCGTCGTCATTGATCAGGTTCCTTTTCCGGGCACAGATCGGCGCGAGCGGGCGGTCCGATCGCTGCTAGGGCGCGAACGCGTTGCTCTTGATATAGGCGACCACGCTCTTGCGCTGTTCGAACGAGAAAACATCCTTCCAAGCCGGCATTTTCCCGAATCCG
Source organism: Burkholderiaceae bacterium (assembly GCA_038901875.1). Taxonomy (GTDB): domain Bacteria; phylum Pseudomonadota; class Gammaproteobacteria; order Burkholderiales; family Burkholderiaceae_C; genus JBCKPE01. The sequence goes on along the minus strand of JBCKPE010000141.1, from coordinate 102 downwards.
AAGGTGACGCGCTCATAAATCAAATCCGGCGCGAGTTGGCCGGGGTTCAGCTTGGGCGCCTTGCCCGGATACGCGGCCGCGCCATGGCAGTGTCGGCACTGA
>JBCKPE010000140.1:0-4378 GCA_038901875.1 Burkholderiaceae bacterium | reverse complement strand
CAGGTTTTACTTTGATCGAGTTCATGGTCACCTTGGCGGTAATGGTGGTGCTCACCGTGCTGGCCGTGCCAAGCTTTCAGACCATGCTGTGTTCGCCAGCTCGCGGGAGGACTTTCACCTCCAGGATCGCGCCCATGCTGGGCGCACAAAACAAAAGCGGCCAAGAGGCCGCCTTTGTTTTATAGGGTGCTGGTGATTATGGTATCAACTCGCGCCATATCGCCCGTTTACCTGAGAACCCGGCTCTTGCCCCCTTAATATTAACCCGATCTTGTATCTCAGGCGTTGGATCAGTAGCGGTTACGACTGAAACTCTGGATATGCCGCGTATGTAGATAACGTTGATGCCAACGATGACGGAGTCATATTTTATCGAAGCCATTAAAGTTACCGTAGTATCAACGGCACCGCCTGTCAGGTAGTCGAAAAAGTTAAGCCAGCCGTACCCACCTGGGGAGCAAACAGTATTCGAAGGAACGATTGTAGGAACCAGCAGCGTACCTTGCACCAGTTTGCTGTCAATATTTACGCGTTCCTTGCTGTCAGGGAAATTGACATACCAGCCTCGACCGGTGGCGAAGTTCACCGTGTTGGAGGAGGCAAGGCGGGTGGCGCTCCCATCCGGGTTGGCGGTCAAGGTCTGTTGCACCAATGTAGTACGAGGATTGACCAAGGTGGCGGTCGCCCCATCATCCTTGATTGCATATTGGGTTTGTACCTGAGTCGTGGTGAGATCAGACGTTTCCAGATATTTCCCGGTTCCGATGAATATGACACGCTTTCCCAGGATTGTGCCCAGCACCGGAGTAGTTGTAATGGGTTGAGGTAAAGTGCCGTTGGCATCCGAGAATAATGTGGCGAATCTCAAGACATTGCCGGTGCCGAAAGCCGCTTCGGCGCTGTTGTTGATATCGAAGCGCCAGACATTCCCCAATAAGTCGCCGCCATAGACATACCCCACCTTATTGCCTGCAGGTTCATTATTCCAGCCAGCGATCTTGGCTAGTCCACTCGGTGTCGTGGTGTTGCCAACGGCGGTGCTGATTTTGCTGATGATCGCACCCGTACCGGCATTGAGCACGTAGAGATAGCCTATGCCGTTGCCCGGGCTGGTGTTATTGTAGCCGGAAGTGACGAGCACTACCCATGTGCCATCAGTTTTTTTGGTAATGACAGGTAGCCCGAAACTGAAGCCAAGATCGCCGTCCCTGGTTGAGGTGAATTCCCACAACAAGACCGGCATGGTAGGCTCAGTGATGTCCAGCGCATAATAACCGCGCCCGCCGCCATTCAGGCCGCCAACCAGAATGGTCTTCCAGACGGCAGTTGCCGGATCGTTGCAATTTGCTGTGCATATGTCCGATGTGACAGGGCTGCCATTGACAAAATTGACATGGTTGGTGCTGTAGCTCGTGCTTGCCAGCTTCCACATATTGGGTATTACCATGCTTGGCACATAAGCCCAGCGCTCTGCACCATCGCTGGCCGCAAAGGCATGCATCATGCCGTCGTTGGTTCCCATGTACACGGTATCGGCCCGACCGGCTTGTGCTGCTTTGAATTCGCTGTAGCCAGGGTATGGGTAGCTGAATACCGGCGGGCCGATATAGGCCGGCTGTGATTCCAGCGCATCTCCCAGCACGGCTTCGCGGGCGCGATACAACTGGTCAGTTGCCGGGTTGGAGGAGCGAATCTCATACCCTGATTGCCCGCGCAGATACTTGAGCAGTTTCGCGCCGGTGTGCTGCCCAGAAATCGAAGCCCACTGGTTGAGCGTGCTGACATGCGCAGTGGCAAAGTTTGTCGGATTGGCGGTCTCATAGGCGGCATCAAATGCGATAAGCGCGGTGCCCGCGCTATTGGCGGTGTAAATCGTCCGCGTGTCGCTGACGGTTGCCACTTTGAGGGGCATGGTGCCGGTGCAGGCGTTCTGTATCTCGGTAATGGTGGAGCCAACGACGCAGTTGTAAATGGTGCTGGAGCTGCTGGTATCTGCCACGATGGTGCCCGGTGCTGCGCAGGTTTCCGCCTTGACATTCTCCACGCACCAGGTTGCGCTTTCGCTGACCACGCCAGTAGTCGTGTTGATACTGCGCGATTCCAGGTTGCCCTTCCATACATTCGTGGTATAGCTGGCGACATAGGCAAAGTTGTTGCCAGCGACTGGATTCAGCGTGCTGGTTGCAGCCGCAGCGCCCGCTCCAAGTTTGGCGGCAATGGATGCAAGTGCCGAGTTAAAGCCGGCAATGATTTCGTCTGGATTTTTGGCGCTGAAATAAGTCCCCTGCCCATTTACCGCAGCATGCCAGACGTCGTCAATCCGCTCCCCCTCAGAATTGGCTATCGGATTAGGCCAATTCACCGTGGTTGAACCCAGACCCGTTTTGAGGTTGTAATAGTCCCCGGAGCTTGCGTCTTTGTAACCGGACGTATAGTTCAGCGTACCGTCTATGCCCATCGCCATAGTAAAAGTGGTCATGTGCTGCTTGAGGTTGTTGTCGGTAGCGCTGACGAATACGTTATTGGTGCACACATCGGGGTTGCCTGCCGGAAAATCTGTACTGATTCCCCCAGTGCAGTTGCCCAAGGCGCTGGTACGCAAATCGGTATCGTAGTAATACTTGGCGACGTCAGCCAGGGTGTTGGCGGCGGTGGTGCCTTCATTCATAGGGCGTGCAGTGGTGCCGCCATCCAGATTGCCGACACAAGTTTGGTTGTTGAGGCCGTATGCCCCGTAGTTCGTCGCTGCCGTTGTGTTTGTTGTACAACTACCACTTGTCAAGTCTCCGGCCGGGCTTTCATTAAGCGTGTTCCAGTATCCATCGGTGGAAAGAATAGTGAAATTCTGCTGGCAGGAATACTGCACCGGATCCTGCGCTTGGGTTTGGTTGGTGATTTTCCTCGCATAATAACGCCCTGCCTTGGAAAGAGCGCCTCGCAGCGGGGTAGCGACGTTGGGGTCGCTGACGAATAGATTGGTATACCAAGTGTTCTTGTGCGCCAATTCAAAGGTGTTATTGTTGAGAAATGTTGTGCTGTTGGTCGCGGTACGGTCGGTGATGGTGCTGAAGCCCACCCGGTAACGATTGTCGAGCGTTGAGAAAGCGCGGCTTACCGAAGTTTTCATCGACTGCATACGGGTGTGGTAATACGTCCACCAGTTGGCGTAATTGGTCATTTCCTCGGTGTAGTTACAAGTTACACCGACACAGTCGGTGCGGGTCGAGGCCTTGGTGGTCGTGCCTGGGTAGGGGTAACTGTCGGTGGTGGAAACGATGTTGGTGTAAATATTGCTGCCGGGAACCGTCACCGTTGACGCAGCGCTACCGCTGAATGCCGTAAGCGTCACCGTCAAACTGCCGGTCTCGGTGACTACCGGCGTAAAGGTAATCCCGCCAGGGCCATAGACCGTGACGACGCTGCCGGCAACACTCGCGCTATAGCCGGTGCCACCGGCAGTGGTGCAGTGGGGAGAAACTCTGATGGCATTAGTGCAGGCATTGATTTGTCTCGCGATGTGGCTGGCAACAGTGGCGGTGGCGGTAGAGCCGGTGGTGTTGGCGAACAGGATTTGCTGGCCGTTCACAGTAATACTGCTTACAACGCTGGCGCTGAATCCGGAGCCGCCTACTGTAATCGTGGCTCTGGAGCCGGGATAGCGCGGGTATTGGAAGGTCGCATTCTTGATACTCTGGCAACCGGTTGTGGCGGTTGTGGTTAGCGCCGTGCTATTGCACCAGCGCACCTCGGCCGGTGTGTTGTATAAAACGCCGCTGACCGTAGTGGGTGCGGTAGCGGTCACGCAGCTGGTCATTCTTTCAGATGAGCAATATTCTCCCGGCTTATAGATATGGTAGTCAGCGCCGACCAAGGTAGCGGTGGCCACGAGATTGCATGTGGCTGTCGTCGTTGTGCTCGACGGCGCACTCCCATTGGGGCACAATTGAGCTGGATATAGCAAAACAGTTGCCGTTTGCCGACCGAAAGCATCATAGCGGACAGCGGTCCAAGGAGAGCCAATGCTAGGGTAGGTTGCGGTATTGAGCGTGCCATCGGCATTGTAATTAATCGGCGGTTTGTAGGTAATCGCTGGGTTGTAAAACATTTCATTGAATTTGGCATTTTTGTAAAGCGCGAGATTTGAAGCGTTTGTAGCGCGCGGGTAATCGTCGCCAACCCAGTCCGGGGCAAAATCCCAGGCCATACTGCCCGAATCGTCGAGTATGAACATCACGTTGGGCTTCACCGTGGAGGTGGTGGCCGTCGCCAGTGGTGCCGTCGCCAGCGCGACCGATTGGGCCAATGAGGGCAGCGGCAGCACAAGGCTGGTGGCAAGCGCAACAGACAACAGTTGATATGCGATAGTGCGGTTTTTCAA
>JBCKPE010000139.1:0-4428 GCA_038901875.1 Burkholderiaceae bacterium | reverse complement strand
CATCTTGGGCTCACCTTCAAGGTGAACTCAAGTTGGAGGCTAAGTGCTTGATTTCAATAGGGAAATCAGCATTTATTCACCATGAAGTCACGGATTCAGGAACCTGTCCAACAATCCAGGACCAGCTCACGGCAGGGCCGAGACAACGGCTGGCCGCCACTCAGACAAGGAAAGGGGAAAGCCATGACCCACACTCTATTCGCGAACGGCCAAGTCCTGGACTGCACCGGTGCCAAGTCGAAGAGTCGGACGTCGGTGCTGGTCGAGGGCAACAAGATCGTCCAAATTGGCGCCGCGTCGGATCTCGAGGCGGCGGCCAAGAGGGCCGGCGAGTACCGCACGGTCGATGCCACCGGCATGACGATCATGCCGGGCATCATCGATTGCCACGTTCATCCGTCCTATGGCGACGCGCTGTCGTTCGAGGAGCTCGACATCTATGTCGGGGTCGAATATCGGACCTTGCGCGCCACCCTGGCGCTCGAGAAGGTGCTGCGCGCCGGCGTCACCAGCATCTGCGCGCCGGGCGGGCACTACAGTATCAACGTCGCGCTGCGCGACGCGGTCAACTCGGGCCTCATCGACGGCCCCCGCATCGCCGCCGGCGGCCACTACATCAGCACCTACAACGCCATCGGCTCGCCCTGGCCGTTGCACATGGAGCATCCGAAATCGTCCTTCGCCGTCCTCTGCAACACGCGCGATGAAATGGTCACGCATGTGCGGCGCGAGATCAAGGACGGGGTCGATATCATCAAGGTGGCCGGCGACGGCGACAGCCTCACCAGCAGCGGCGAGCTGCTGGGCAGCATCGATTACAACGACCTGAAGGCCATTGCCGACGTGACGCACCTGATGGGCCGGCGCTGCACCATCCATAGCCGATCCGGCCGCGCCTCCCGCGACGCGGCGCGGGCCGGCTTCGATTGGCTTATCCATTGCTCGTTCATGAGCGAGGACGACCTTGCCGTGGTGCTGGAGCACCGCACACCGATCAACCCGACGCTGAGCCTTATCGCCAACACGCTGGATTGGGGGCCGGATCTCGGCCTCACCGACCGTATCCTCGACGGCTACAAGCGAGAGCTCGAGGCGGCGGGGCGTATCCTGACGAAGGCCCATAAGGCTGGCGTCATGATCATGGCCGGCACCGATTCGGGCCAGGGCTCGGTGCCGTACGGCGAATGGCACGCGCGCGAGATGGAGCACTTGATGACCTATCTCGGCATGTCGGCCATGGACGCCCTCCTCGCCGGCACCAAGAACGCCGCCTTCGCCATGGGCATGCAGGACCGCATCGGAACGCTCGAGGTAGGCAAGTTCGCCGACATCCTGGTGGTGGACGGCGATCCCTTGCACGACATCCGGGTCCTCCAGGACAAGGCGCGGCTCAAGGTCATCATGAAGGACGGCCGGATTGTTGATACGAGTCGGCCGCTGCGCCAGCCCGCCGTGTACGCCTGGGAGAAGCCGATGCTCTATTGGCCCGACCCGCGCATGCCGACCCAGGAATTCGTGCGCCAGCATGCCCGCAACAAGCCGAGCTGGATGCAATCGCCAGCGCACGCGGCGGAGTAGGACGGCCGCGCGTTCCTATCATGGCGGACTTCGTCAATTCCGGCGGCCTTCGCCTCTATTACGAGGAGCATGGACGAGGCGAGCCGTTGGTGCTGATGGCGGGCTTCGGCATGGATCCAAGCGCTTGGAGCGAGCAGATCGACCTCTACGCCCGGTTCTTCCGCACAGTCCTGATCGATCTCCGCGGCGCCGGGCGCTCGGACGTTCCCGAACCCGGCTACACGGTAAAGGACCTTGCCGGCGACGTCGTCGACCTGGTCGGCCATCTCGACCTTGGCCGCATCCATTTCGGCGGATTCTCGCTGGGCGGGGCCGTCGGGCTGGAGCTTGCCCTCGCCCGACCTCGACTGTTGCGCTCGCTTGCCGTGCACTCGGCCTGGGAGGCAAGCGAGCCCTACGCCCATTTCCATAACTGGGTCGAGGTGCGCCGGCGCATCATCACCGAGAACGATCCGGTGGTGAATTTCGGCACCCGGATCGTCAGTTTTTTCAGCCCGCAGTTCATCAACAATCGGCAGGATCGAATCGCGGAGTATCGCCGCGGGTCGCTGGCGAACCCGAATCCGATCTCGGCCAAGGGTATCGAAGGACACGCGCAAGCCTGCTTCAGCCACGATGTGCGCGGCCGGCTCGACCGTATCCGCACGCCAACCTTGATCACCATTGGGGGCATGGACCGCACCAACCTGCCATGCTCCTCCCGCTACCTTCATGAGCAGATCAAGGACAGCGAGCTCGTGCTCATCGACGGCGCCGGGCACAACACGATGTTCGAATGTCCCCAGGAGTTCGCCACCATCAGCCTCGGCTTTCTCCTCAAACACTCCGACCGACAAGGACCCACGACATGAACAAGCCCTCGACCGAAATCATCACGCTCGCCTACATGGACGAGATTCATAAAGCCTTCAACGATCACGATATCGAGGCCATCGTCGGGTTCTTCGCTGACGACGGCGAGTTCCTGCTGGCCCGCGGAAAGCACCCGTGGGGGACGCGGCTCAAGGGCAAGACGGAGATCCGCGATTTCCTGACGAGGCGCTTCGCCGAGTTGGGCGACATGCAATGGAAGCCGATCACGCGCTTCACTTGCGACAACCGTGCCGTCTCGGAGTGGGTGGTGACTGGCACGCTCAAGAACGGCAGCCGGCTCGAGCTTTATGGCTGCGATCTCTATGAGTTCCGCGGTCGCAAGATCGTCAAGAAGGATACTTACTGGAAGTCCACCGAGAACGCGGTTTGAGATGGCCAACCGCGCGATGGTGGTTGAGCCGGGCGGCGATGGTGCCGGAGCGGCGGTGGCTTTAATCGGGTTGGAGGCGCGCTTCCTTGACGAGCGGCGGTTCGAGGAATGGCTCGATCTCTACACCGAGGACGCCGTTTATTGGGTCCCGGCTGTCGCCGACCAGACGGACCCGGACAATCACGTCTCTCTCTTCTACGACCAGAAGCCGACCATGCGACTCCGCGTCGAGCGGTTGCGGCATCCGGGGATTCACGTGAGTACCACGTTGGACAAGGCTGATGTGCTACAGTACCGGTAAATGGGCGTTGACTCGAATCTCCACGCCTCTTAGAATGTCGACATTCGACATCCACCATTAGTTCTTTATCTTCCCTAGCAACAAAAAGGAGACTGAGATGAGCCAGATGAGACAGATGATAGCGGCTGCGGTCGTTGTGTCGACTCTTGCCGTCGCGGCAACAGCCAATGCTCAGCAGATAACACTTCGGATCGGCAATTACGGCGGCCTCTTCACGGAATTGACCCAGAAGTGTGCCGGAGACCTCTATACCAGCCGAACCGGAAACAAGGTCCGTTACCTCGACGGCAATCCGTCCGATCACCTGGCGAAGCTGCTGGCCGCGCAGGGCAAGGAGGCACCCTATGACCTCGTTTACCTTGACGATGGTCCGTACGCGCAAGGGCTAGACGCCGGGCTATTTGATAAGCTCGATCCCGCGATCGTGACCAACCTTAAGTTTCTCTACCCGATCGCGCGCATGAAAGACGATTACAGTGCTGCGGCAAACACCTCGTCCGTGGGTCTTGCCTACAACACCAAAATCCTCAAGGAAAGGGGCATTCCTGAGCCCACTTCCTGGGCCGATCTGTGGAATCCCAAACTGGCCGGCCGTATAGCACTTCCCGATATCACGACCTCGGCCGGTATGAACATGGTCATGGTCGCGGCATGGCAGGTCGGCGGCGACGAGAAGGACCTCAAGAACGCGTTCCAAAAGCTGGCGGAGATTAAGCCGCTCTACTTTTTCAAATCTTCGGCGGATTTAAAGACTAAGTTCCAAAGCGGCGAGGTATGGGTTGCCCCTTGGTACAACGGCCGAAGCTGGCAGCTGATCAGCGAAGGCTTCCCGATGAAATTCATTTATCCGGGTAACCGTGGCTTCGCGCAATTGACGACGATCAACGTGATCAAGGGCACGAAGTATTCTAAGGAGGCGATGGCATATGTCGACGCCCAGCTCGATCCGCTGGCCCAGCTGTGCATGGCAACCTATCTGCCTTACGGCCCGACTAACTCGACCTTGGATGGCGTTATGGCCGCGTATCCCAAGATGTCGCAGCAGTTTCCGTCGCCGGAGGATTTGAAGAGCCGAATGTACGTCGCGAATTGGAGCATCGTGAACCGGGACTTCCCGAAATGGCTGGAAATGTGGAATCGCACCGTCATTAAGTGAGAGTGCGTCGACGACGGGTTGATAGCCCGGCGGGCCCATTAACATGCATCTGATGAAGTGGCAACGATATCGCTTGCATCGCCATCAAGGCCGGTTCGACAACGTGATCTTCGAACACGGTGCAGCCACGGGGTTACCAGAGTCGGCCAT
>JBCKPE010000138.1:0-4607 GCA_038901875.1 Burkholderiaceae bacterium | reverse complement strand
TGAATTAGAAAAATGGCGCTAACCGTAATCCTACAACTTGCCAACAGCGAAGGGCTGATGAAGATTCTTGTCTTTACTGGCCTCAGCCACTCGCTTGTCGTACATCCAACGATTCATGGTGAGCCACTTCTCACCGCTCAAGCGTTCTACTACTTGGAAGAACTGGAGTCAGTTGCTCATCTTCGTTACGAGACAGGAGAGCAGAAACTCTCGGAAGAGGATATTGAATATCTTGTCGACAATTACCTATTCGAATACAGCAAGACAGATCCACAGTCGAAAATGACTTTCAAGGTTGCGCGCGGTAAGTTTTGGAAAGACGACCCCAGTGAAATGTATGTCCTAGCCGATCAGAGACACACCAAGGTGTTAGCACTTGATATGGCGAACGACCCTTCCGTCAAATCTATCCAAGCACTTGATCCGAGCGATTCAATTGATTTGTCAGACTGGCGCATAGGGCATAACTACGTTGCGATGTCCTTTCACAATTACGTCGACTCGCTTTGCAGTGTGTTCGAAAAGAAAGTTTCGGTGGTTGTACTACCTTCGGAAGAAAGAGATGGCTATTTAGGGAAACTTCGCGTCATCAAATGCGGACTCGGACTAATAGACTTCTTTCAGGGTGAAGCTCTCGACCACATTTCGATACGAGACATTTCACCCTCAGCAACGACAGTCCCTCTCGCAACATCGAAGTCGTCAGCCGTTATTGATGCGCTACCGGTCGAGCGTATAGCAACGACAAAGCAACACACACCGATCCTTCTTTCTCACTACTTCTCAGGTCTCAAGGAGGATAACCCATTGAAGTCGTATGTTGGCTTTTACAATGTCCTAGAGTATTACTTTGAAGAAGCGCCAACACTAGTAGGCCGAAGCGCAAAGACAGAACTCGAGCAGTTGCTGTGCGTACTAGAAATTCTTACGACAGACATCGGCATTCAGAATTTCATTTCTGGACTAGGTTCGCATTTGTCCAGTGCCATATCTTCAGCCTTGCAAACATCATCAGGGGTAGCCATTCGTGGTTTTGCAACAGCCCCTCCTCATGGCCATCGTACCGAATTAGCCCGTTGGCTGTACGAGATTAGATGCTCAATAGTCCACTCTAAGAAGACCCGGAAAGGTATGCCCACTGCGACATTTGAGCCGTATTCTTCAGCAGCGAAGAACGTGAAAATCGCACTACCCTTTGTGAGGTGGCTATCTATTCTCTGCATCGAAAAAGATCATGCGTTGAGAACCAGCCCATGATTGGTATTGGTCTATTTGTCGTGCCGCCCAACCCATCATTCCACCGGATCTGCGCAAAAAGCTGCGCAGGCCGGTGAAATCAAAATCTCCGCCCCAAGGGGCGGAGTATGAGGACTTCCAACATCCAAGAGGGGACGCCCCAAGGGGCGGGGAATATACCCGCCTTGATTCAAACGATGGGCACCATGCAGCTCGCAACAGCTACCGTTGTCGGTGGGAAAGTAATCGTTGAAGGGGATCCCCTCCCGGAGGGCATCGTCGTGACAATCCTTTCCCGCGAGGCAGACGAAACGTTTGAGGCGCCGCCTGAGCTAGAAGCGGAACTCGACGAATCCATTGCTCAAGCGGCACGAGGTGAAACCATTTCCGCCGATAAACTGCTCAGCCGCCTCCGCCGCAAAGCCTGAGGGAAGCGCTTGCGGTTGAAGTTACACCGCGCGCGGCAGCCCAGATTGAACGAGCCGCTATCTGGGGGGCAGAAAACCGATTGGCAGCACCCGATGCCATAGCCAACGATTTTTAGGAAGGAAAGAACCTGCTTGCACACCAACCTGGCATAGGCGCTCGGTCAGCAAGCCGAAGGTATCCTGACTTACGTCGCCTCTTCCTGTCCAGAGTCAGGTATCACAACTACTACCAGGTCGTGCCAGGAACGGTCGTCATCCTTGCGTTCTGGCATTCGAGCCGCGGGACCGGGCCAACCCTCTGATCAAAGATGGTGCCGAACCGTTCCCATTTGGACTCCCCCGCAAGGGCATGACGCTGACCGATAGTGGTGGCGGTGAACCCAAGCCCAAGTTGCAGAGCGTATGAGAACTCAAGCGCCGGCGATCGCCCGCTTCGAAAGGGCTCTGGCAACCGGCAAGCGTTCGCCGTCACTAGCCACACTTCGAAAGTACGCCCAAGCGTGCGGTAAAGCCCTTGTGCTGAAGCTCTCGTAGTCGTGCTCAGTGCGGAAACAGGTGAGGCCGACGTGGCTTATCGCACCGCCTCGATCAACTCGATATCTTTCTTTAGTAGCTCATTGACAAGCTGCTCGACATCGACGCCGCGCGCCTTGGCGCGAGCCGACAGGTAAGACTGCACCTCGGCGTCCAGGTACACCGGCAGATTCAGCGCTGCCCCCGGTTTGAAGAACTTGCCGCGAGCGCCTTTCGAGAAGTCAACCTCGGCGGGCATGTCATCGTCGAGCGGAGTGGCTGGTGTTTCCATGGTCATCACCTTGATCCTTCGCCGCGAATGGCGGCTGTTGCTGCACCGCTCATCGCGGCTAGTTCTCGTACTGCCGGCGTTCGGCTTGTGTGGCCTCGCGCGCTGAAATGATCCTCACCCTGGCGCTGTCGACTCCAGTGGCTGCGTACGTGTGCGACGCCGCGAGCAGCCTGCCCTCGCTGGACAGACCGAGCGTGAACCACCGCTCCTCGAACCCGCTGTGCGCGGCGTCGAACACCGTGAGCGCCAGCGCATCGGCCAGCACAGTACCGGCCTGCGCGAACGACACCCCGTGCTTGGAGAGATTCGACACTGCCTTGCTTGGGTCCCATGCGAACTCCAGCTGCGAGCTCATACTCCGCTGAATGCCTTCTGTGCTGTTGCTCGAATGCGTTTGTCCATCGAAAAACTCATCGCGTGATGGGCAAAGTCTAGCCCATCTTTCTCTATCGTGACGCCTGCTGGAATCGGCCCGCGCTCAAAACAAAAAGTAGCGTTGCGTCATGGGCAACACCGACGCCGGCTCACAGGTCAGAAGTTCTCCGTCGGCGCGCACCTCGTAGGTCTGCGCGTCGATCTGCATGGTCGGCGCATAGTGGTTGTGCACCATGTGCTGCTTCTTCACCGTGCGGCAGGCCTTTACCGTGGCGATTTGCTTGCGCAGACCGAGCGCGTCATGGACCCCGCCGGCAACCGCGGCCTGGCTCATAAAGGTGAGCGAGCCACGTTGCAGCGCGCCACCGAAGGCGCCGAACATCGGGCGGTAGTGCACCGGTTGCGGCGTCGAGATCGACGCGTTGGGGTCGCCCATCGCGGCGGCGGCGATGAAACCGCCCTTGAGAATCAGCGAAGGCTTGACGCCGAAGAAGGCCGGTTTCCACAGCACCAGATCCGCCCATTTGCCGGGTTCGATGCTGCCGACCTCATGCGCCAGCCCATTGGCCAGCGCCGGGTTGATCGTCAGCTTGGCGAGGTAGCGCTTGACGCGGAAGTTGTCGTTGCGCTGCAGGGCTTCGACAGGCTCAGGCTGCACCGATGCGGGCGCCAGCCAGCCGCGTTGCTGCTTCATTTTGTGCGCGGTCTGCCAGCAGCGAATGCTGATCTCGCCGACCCGACCCATCGCCTGCGAGTCCGAACTGAACATGCTGATCGCGCCCAGGTCGTGCAGGATGTCCTCGGCGGCGATGGTCTCCTTGCGGATGCGGCTTTCGGCGAACGCCAGATCTTCGGCGAGGCCGGCATCGAGGTGGTGGCACACCATCAGCATGTCCAGATGCTCGTCGATGGTGTTGATGGTGAACGGCATCGTCGGGTTGGTCGACGAGGGCAGGAAATTCTGCTCGCCCACCACGCGCAGGATGTCGGGCGCGTGGCCGCCGCCGGCGCCCTCGGTGTGGTAGGCGCACAGAGTGCGGCCCCTGGTCGCCGCAATCGTGCTCTCGACGAAGCCCGATTCGTTCAGCGTGTCGCTGTGGATCGAGACCTGCGTGTCGGTTTCCTCCGCCACGCCGAGGCAGCAGTCGATCGCAGCCGGCGTCGTGCCCCAGTCTTCGTGCGCGGCAGCAGCGTTGTACCACTGCCGCGCCAGCCGGCCGCGCAAGGCGCGGCTGACCTCGGGCAAATGCAAACCCAGGTTCGAGAGGAACGGCCGCGTCGCCGCAAGCGCCTGATGGACTGGCAGGATGAGCGGGGCCACGTCGAACAAGGCGCGCATGTAGAACGTTAGACGCGGCTTGCTGGAAGCCAGGTCCACGCGGTCCTCGTGCGCGGCGGCGACCAGCGCCGATTCGCGCGACCTCAAGCTGAAGTGCGCTAGGCGGGCATCCATGCCCTCGGCTCTGGCGCCGTCCTCGGGGACATGCGCGCGGCGCAGGCCCAATCGGGCCCACATCAGCAGTTCGGCCGGTGAGCCATGACGCAGCACCTCCTCGGAACTCTCCAGCAAGGCCAGGGTGCAATGCCCCGCCTGCTGCGCCACCTCCTGCACGGCGGCAAGCCAGGCGGCCACCCCTCCCGCGCCGGACATGCGCGGGGCCAACACCGCCGCGCGCTGCACGATCGCGTCAAGCAAGGCTGCGTCGGCGCCATGCAGTCGAAGCACCACCAACGCCTCGGTAAGTGCCGACGTACCCGCCTCG
>JBCKPE010000137.1:0-4631 GCA_038901875.1 Burkholderiaceae bacterium | reverse complement strand
TAGCACGCCTGCTCTAGTCCGTTGGGAGACCCCCCGGCTTTGCCGGGGTGGCAGTAGAAGTTTGACGTGCCAACCAAACTCGCCGTCACTGGGCAAACTCGCAGGGAAGAATTGTCCAGTCGGGTTGACCAAAAACTACTGGCACAACTGCGCCGGTGTGCGCTTTCGGTAGTCTTCGATGAATTCGTCGAAGCTGCCGCTCTGACTCTGCTCTTTCTCGCACTGCGCCGCCAGCGATGCCCTGGCCAGCGCCTCGAACATCACGATCTGATCCGCGCCGAGCGGCCGCTCGCGCAGCGCGGCGCAGTGAATGTGGCTTTGCTGCAGGCCGTAGGCCTGGAATGACCCGCCGTTCTGCTGGATGCCACGCAAAAGGCGCGCCGAGGGCGTCAGATCGGGCGCCTCAAGGCGTTGCTGTTGTACTTTCAGCGTCTCGGCGTGTTCCCCGTTGCCAAGTTGCTGGTCAAGCAGGGCGGCCATTGGCTCCATCTCGGCAAGGAGCTGCAGACCCCAGTCGCGCAACGCCGCGGATTGGCCCCCGCGCTGCAGTTTCAAGCCCGGGCGCCGCCCATCCTTGACCGTGCGCGCGAAGTTGCTGCGGTTCTCCCTGTCCTCGGACTCGTCGGTGAACGGGCTCGCCGACAGCGCGCAGTAGTGCAGGAACAGATCCAGGAAGCGCGAAGTCTGCAGGCTGATGCCAGCCGGCTCGAACGGGTCGATGTCCATGCAGCGCACTTCGACGTACTGGACGCCTCGGGTGCAGAGCGCCTCCAGCGGGCGCTCGCCGCTGCGAATGACTCGTTTGGGGCGGATGGTGGCGTAGTACTCGTTCTCGATCTGCAGGATGTTGGTGCTGATCTGCAGCCATTCGCCGTCCTTCTTCAGGCCGACCTTTTGGTACGCCGGATAGGGCTTTTGCACCGCACTCGCCAGGCCCTGCATGTAGCCCATCAGGCTGTTGAACGGCGGCATCAGGTTCGCCTGCGCGCTGTTCTGGTAACCCAGGTCGCTCATGCGCAGGCTGGTGGCGTAGGGCAGGTACAGGGTGTCGTCGGACAGGCGTTCGAGCTGATGCGGACGACCGCGCAGGAACTGGGTCAGCAGGGCAGGCGAGGCGCCGAACAGGTACATCAGCAGCCAGCTAATGCGATTGAAATTGCGAACCAGGCCGACATAGCCTTCGGACTGGTAGTCGCGCGCCGAGCCGGTTGCGCCATCGGCCTGCTGCAACAACTGCCAGAGCCTTTCGGACAGGGAAAAGTTGTAGTGGACGCCGGCGATGCACTGCATGGTCTTGCCGTAGCGCAGCGCCAGGCCGCGCCGGTACACGTGTTTGAGCGTCCCGATATGGGACCGGCCATAACTGGCAATCGGAATGTCTGCTTCAGCAGGCAGGACGCAGGGCATCGACTGGCTCCACAGCAGCTCCGTGCCAATTCGGGCGCTGGCGAAGCGATGCACCGCGTCGAGTTGGCGCAGGGCGTCGGCAATGTTGGCTTGGGCCGGCGTGATGAACTCGAGCAGTGACTCTGAGTAATCGGTGGTGATCTGCTCGTGGGTCAGCGCCGAGCCCAGCGCCGCCGGATGGGGCGTCAGCGCGAGCTGGCCTTCGCCGATGACGCGCAGCGTCTCGCGTTCAATGCCGCGCAGTCCCTGGGACAGCAGGGGACGATGAGCGTCTTGTGACAGCAGCGCGAGGCGCTTGGCGAGTGATGGAGTCAAGGGGGTCAATCGGTGGTGCATGGTTGCCGCCGCGTTCTGTGCGCGCAGGCTGAATAACCGGGGAGGGGCGCAAGGTTAGCGCAAAACGGCAGAGGTCGCAGTCACGGGGCCAATTGTTTTAGCCGGCCGGGCCTGGCGGCTCGCTCGCCTGCTCCAGCCAGAGTTCAAATTGCGCGGAGGCAATCAGCTGCGCGCAGTTGCTCAGGCGCTGCTTGGAATAGGCGGCGAAATCGTTGTCCAGGCGACTGATGGCCTGCTGCAGCACAGCCCACATGCCTTCGCGAAACTCGCTCATGATCTTCATCAACTGCAGGCGCGCCCAGGCCGAAGGCGAGACAGTCCCGAAGTAATGGCGCAGCAGAAGTTCCTCGGTCCCGGCAACCAGCCCGGCGTTGACGCTCAGGTTGGCGAGGTCGAAGAACGGGTCGTTCATTCCCGCGTACTCGTAATCCAGCAGCCAGATGCGTTCTGCGGCGAACAACAGGTTGGCCGGCAGCAGGTCGTTGTGGCAGGGCACGGCGGGCTGTGGCGCGCGACTGAACGCGTTCTCAATGCGCAGACTTTGCCGCCGCAGCCGCTCGTACAGTGGAGGCGGTGGCACGCCGTGTTTGCCGGCGTCGCGCGCGTGCCGTTCAACGACCCGGTGGATGGGAAAACTTGCAGCGAGCGGGCCGCTGCCGTGAAAGCGGCGCAGCAGGGCCACCACCTCGGCCAGGCGCTCGACCAACTGCGCCTGGGTCGGATGGGTGCCGCTGACCAGTTCGGTGATCATGGTGCCGGCGCCGGGCAACTCGCCCGCGAGCGCGGGACCGATGCCCAGCGCCGCTGCCCGTGCCGCGGCGCTTGCCTCGTGGCTGCGGTCGATGCCGAGCAGATCAGTACGCTCGCCCGGCAGGCGAATCACAAACTGCGCCCCGCGCACGGTGGCGACGAAATTGCGATTGGTGATGCCGCCCGGCAGCGGCCGCAACTCAATCGACGTGCCGGCCCAGGCGGCCACCTGCTCGGCCAAGCGCCTGGCCTCCGCGAGATCGTTCGCCGCTTGATCGTTCATGCCAGTATTGCGAGTTCGAAGCCGCAAGTCTCTTGCGTGGATGACGGGCGGGGTCCGCTGCGAATCCTGCCCAAACAGCCTGGACCGCCGGCCCCGCGCCAGTGGACGATGCTACAGTTTCCCGGCTGCCCGCATCGACCCTCACCCCAACCTTCTCCCGCAAGCGGGAGAGGGAGGCATGTGGCTCCCTCTCCACCGTACGTGGGGGAGAGGGCCGGGCAGAGGGGGCGCTGGCCGGCCATGCTGAGCCTTGTCGCCAATCAGATGGAGTGTCGTTATGGACCCGCATTTTCAGGAACTGCTGCTTGAATACGCCCATGCCAAGAAGGGCGCGAAGCTGAGAGAAATCGAGAAGGCCCTGTGGGACCGGTTTGGCGCCACCCGTGCCGTGCTGGTGCTTGACATGTCGGGCTTTTCCCTGCTGTCGCGGCGCTACGGTGTGGTGCATTACCTGTCGATGGTCAGGCGCATGCAGCTCACCGCGCAGGAGGTCATTGTCGAGCGGGGCGGCGAGGTGGTGAAGTTCGAGGCGGACAACTGTTTCGCCGCCTTCTCCGATGTGGCCGAGGCGGTCCAGGCCTCGATCGCGCTAAACCAGACATTCAACCGGATCAACGAGCAGACGGCGGACGAATACGACATTCGCATCGCCATCGGCATCGACTATGGGCCGATCCTGCTGATTGGCGGCCCAGATTACTTTGGTGACCCGGTCAATACCGCCTGCAAGCTGGGCGAGGACACGGCCAGCGCCGGCGAGATTCTGTTGACGCAGCGGGCGTTCGAGCAGCTGCCGCCGGATTCCGGGATCACCGGCACAACGCTCAACCTGTCGATGTCAGGGATCGAGATCACGGCCTACAAGATCAGTTACCAGCCCACGGCATAGCGTGGTGGATCGTTTCCGAAGACGGAGCAGGCACGCCGGGCGTTCCTAATAGTCCTCGGCGATCGCGGTGGCCAGGTAATCAATTTTCCTGACGTTGTCAGCGTCCGTATCGGGAAAGCGTCTGGCGATGTCCTGGAACTTCGCTTCAACGGCCATGAAGGCGTCGACGATGTCCGGGTCAAACAGGCTGCCCTTGCCCTCGACAACGATGGCGAATGCGTCGGGGTGCGGCATGCCGTCTCGGTAGACGCGCGAACTGATCAGCGCGTCGTAGACGTCGGCCACCGCCAGCAGACGCGCCGCCAGCGGAATGTCGTAGCCCACCAGTCCAAGCGGATAACCACTGCCGTCCCATCTTTCTTGATGGGCGTAGGTCACCTCCTTGGCCATTTTCAGCAGGTCACTCGTGACGCCAAGTGCTTTCTCGGCTTCCACGATGGCATCCCGCCCCAGGGTGGTGTGGGTCTTCATGATTTCGAACTCATGCGGCTCGAATCGGCTTGGCTTGAGCAGGATGCGGTCCGGGATGCCGATGGTGCCGAGATCGTGGAAGGGTGCCGCCCTGAACAGCAGGTTGATGACCTCATCGCTGAGCTCCGGTTCAAACTGAGGGACACGGCGCAGTTGCTTGGCCAGCGCCTTGACGTAGCGTTGAATGCGATGTGTGTGGTTGCTGGTGTCCGATACACGGGTCGCGGCCAGGGACGCAATGGCCAGCAGGATGACATCCTCGGCGCCCAGGCTACCTGGGTTGCTTGCTGCGGCAGTTTCGATTTTTGCGGTCTTGTCCATGGTGTTGGTCGCTGCTCGCGTGTCATGCTTTCATTGGCAGGCCAGCAAGGTCCGGCTCTCCCGAGTTTCTCCAGCTCGGATCATATCGCGCGTGGTGGCGCAAGGCGAATGTGACTTTGTACCCCCTCACCCCAACCCTCTCCCCCGCATGCGGTGGAGAGGGAGCCGCATACC
>JBCKPE010000136.1:0-4745 GCA_038901875.1 Burkholderiaceae bacterium | reverse complement strand
AGTACCGCGTGACCGGATACGGCGTCCTGCAAAGTAGCCTGCAACGCGCCAGCGAGGAGAAGATTCTGTGGCGAAGCTGATCGTGATTTCCTGGCGCGACATACCGGCCCAGGTGATCGTCAAGCGTGGCCGCGACGCTGCCAAGGTGCAGTTGTCGCAGCGTTTCCAGGAGGCGGTGGACCGCGCCGCCATGCGCGCCGGGAAATCGAGTTCTGTTGATTACCTGAATGACTGGAAGCGCGATCCACCGCGCGCCTGTGGTGACGACATCGAAGCTGAGGCGGCCGCCGAAGCTGCCCGCATCGAGGCGCGCTACAGCGACGCCGACCTGCTGCGGCTGATTCGCGCCAAGGGGCTGGAAGAAAAGAGCCCGGAAGGTCCCGCGCCTGCGCCGCAATTCGAACCAGACACGCTATCGGGCCACCCGCCGGCGCAAAGCTGATGGTCAACGTTCGTCACTGGTCGGTGCGCCATGCGCGCGGACTCGAAGTCTTCTACAACGGCTTCGAGCGCCTGCTGCTGGCGCTGCGTCCCTTGTGGAGCTGGATTGGCCACGAGCGGCTGGAGAAGCCCTTCGCACTGACGGAGAAACTCATCAAAGGTTTTCTGTTCGACTGCCAGATGTGCGGCCAATGCGTGCTCAGCTCCACCGGCATGTCGTGCCCGATGATCTGCCCGAAGAACCTGCGCAACGGCCCCTGCGGCGGCGTGCGAGCCAACGGCAACTGCGAAGTCAAGCCCGACATGCGCTGCGTCTGGGTCGAAGCCTTCGAAGGCAGCCAGCGCATGCGCGAAGGGCGCCAGGCGATCCGCATCGTGCAGGTCGCCGTGGACCGGCGCCTGCAGGGACGCTCCTCCTGGCTCAAGGTGGTGCGCGACAAGACCGGCGCGAAGAGTGGGGGCGTGGGGTCATGAAGTTCGAAGACGAGCCGGTTCCGGGCTATCCGCTGCCGATCCTGCCCGGGCACACCTCGCCGGGGCGGCTTGAACGTATTCTGCGCAGCGGCGCCTTTGCCGTGACGGCCGAACTCGACCCGCTGGACTCGGCCGACCCGGAGGATGTCTATCGCCGCGCCAAGGTGTTCGATGGCCAGGTGGACGCGATCAATGCGACGGACGGCAGCGGCGCCAACTGCCACATGTCGAGCATGGCGGTCTGCGCCCTGCTGACGCGCGTCGGTTACGCGCCGGTGATGCAGATCTCCTGCCGCGACAGGAACCGCATCGCGATCCAGGGCGACATCCTGGGCGGCGCGGCGATGGGAGTGGCCAACATGCTGTGCCTGACCGGCGACGGGGTGCAGGCCGGTGACCACCCGCAGGCCAAGCCGGTGTTCGACTTGGATTGTGTCTCGCTGCTGGAGATCGGGCGCATGCTGCGCGACGAGCATCGGTTTCAGAGTGGCCGCAAGATTACCTTCTCGCCGCGCGTGTTCTTTGGCGCGGCGGCCAACCCGTTCAGCCTGCCGCACGAATGGCGCGCCGAGAGACTGGCCAAGAAGGTCGAGGCTGGCGCCCAGTTCGTGCAGACCCAGTACTGCTATGACGTTCCGCGGCTACGGACTTTCATGCAGCGGGTCGAGGACCTGGGCCTGCTCGAAAAGGTGTTCATGCTGGTCGGCGTCGGGCCGCTGCGCTCGGCCGAGGCCGCCGAATGGATGCGCAGCCATGTGCCCGGCGTCCACATCCCCGACGCAGTGGTCCAGCGCATGGCCGGCGCCGAGCAGCAGGTGCTCGAGGGACGCCAGGTCTGCATCGACCTGATCCATGAGATTCGCGAAATCAAGGGCGTGTCGGGCATCCATGTGATGGCCTATCGCCAGGAAGAGTCCGTCGCCGAGATCATCCAGGCCTCGGGCGTGCTCAACGGCCGCGTGCCCTGGTACCCGGGGCGCGACCCGCAAAATCAAGCCATGCAGGAAGCAGCGTGACCGATACCGTCATCAGTTCAGCCACCCGGGAAGTCGTGATCGGTTTTGATCGACCCTTTGTCATCATCGGTGAGCGCATCAACCCGACCGGGCGCAAGATCCTGGCCGCCGAAATGCTGGCCGGCGACTACAGCCGCGTCATCGCCGACGCGCTGGCCCAGGTCGAGGCCGGCGCGCACATGCTGGACGTTAACGCCGGCATCCCGCTGGCCGACGAACCGGCGCTGCTGGCCAGGGCGATCCAGTTGGTGCAGTCGGTGACCGACGTGCCGCTGTCGATCGACTCGTCGATCGTCGCCGCGCTGGAGGCCGGACTGGCCGTGTACAAGGGCAAGCCGCTGGTGAACTCGGTGACTGGCGAGGAAGACCGGCTGGAGACCGTGCTGCCGCTGGTGAAGAAATACGGCGCTGCGGTGGTGGCGATCTCGAACGACGAAACCGGCATCTCGCAGGACCCGAACGTGCGTTTTGCGGTGGCCAAGAAAATAGTCGAGCGCGCCGCCGACTACGGCATTCCGGCCTGCGACATCGTGGTCGATCCGCTGGTGATGCCGATTGGCGCCATCAACCAGGCCGGCGTCCAGGTGATGGCGCTGGTGCACAGGCTGCGCACCGAACTCAAGGTCAACACCACCTGCGGCGCGTCCAACGTGAGTTTCGGCCTGCCCGAACGCAACGGCATCAACGCCGGGTTCCTGACCATGGCGATCGCCTCCGGCATGACCTCGGCCATCACCAATCCACTGCACGAGGAGGTGGTGCGCGCCATCATGTCGGCCGACGTGATGATGGGGCACGACCCCGATTGCGCGCGCTGGATCCGAAAATTCCGCGTTGCTCCTGCGATGGGAGCCGATGGCGAAATGGAACGCGGTCGACGCGAAGTCGGCCGGCGTCGGCGCGCATGAGCAGGCCGTTGGCAGGGAAGTTTTCATGAGCGCAAAAGATGCCCTGGTTGTATTCACCCCATCGGGGCGGCGCGGCCGTTTCCCGATCGGAACGGCGCTGCTGCAGGCGGCGCGCTCGCTTGGTGTGGACATCGATTCGGTCTGCGGCGGGCGCGGGCTCTGTGGCCGCTGTCAGGTGCTGCTGTCCGAAGGCGAGTTCGCCAAGCATGGCATCAAGTCACGATCGGAGCATTTGACGCCGTTCGGCGCGGTCGAGCAGGAATACAACAAGACCATGCCGATGGAACCGGGCCGACGCCTGTCCTGCTCGACTCTGCTGCTGGGCGACGTGGTGATCGACGTGCCTTCGAGCAGCCAGGTGCATCGCCAGGTGGTGCGCAAGGCGGCCGAGGCGCACGACATCGAGCTCGACCCGGTGATCCGGCTGCATTTCGTCGAGGTGCAGGAGCCCGACATGCACGACCCTTCGGGCGACCTGCGCCGGCTCGAAGACGCGCTGGAATTCGAATGGCGTCTGACGAATCTGGCCTGCGACGTCAAGGTGCTGCAGCAGTTGCAAACGGCGCTGCGCCAGGGTCACTGGAAGGTGACGGTGGCGGTCCATGGGGCGAACCAGATCATCGCGGTCTGGCCGGGTTTTCGCGCACATGCTTACGGCATCGCGATCGACGTCGGCTCGACCACCATCGCCGCCCATCTGTGCAACCTGGCCACCGGCGAGGTGGTGGCCTCGGCCGGTGTCATGAACCCGCAGATCCGCTTCGGTGAAGACCTGATGAGCCGCGTCTCCTACCTCATGATGAACCCGGGCGGCGAGAAGGAAATGACCGACGCGGTGCGCGGCGCCATCAACGGGCTGGCCGGTGACGTTGCGGCGCAGGTGGGGATTCCAAAGACCGACATCCTGGAAGCCACCTTCGTTGGCAACCCGATCATGCATCACCTGCTGCTGGGCATCAACCCGGTGGAACTGGGCGGCGCGCCGTTCGCGCTGGCGACGGATCGGGCCATCACGCTGTGGGCGGTGGAAATCGAATTCGCCATTCACCGCAACGCCCGCATCTACGTGCTGCCCTGCATCGCGGGCCATGTCGGCGCCGATGCCGCCGGCGTGCTTCTGGCCGAGCGGCCGGACCTGAGCGAGGAGATTACGCTGCTGGTCGATGTCGGCACCAACGCCGAAATTGTGCTCGGCAACAACCGGCGCCTGCTGGCCTGCTCCAGCCCGACCGGCCCGGCCTTCGAAGGCGCGCAGATCAGTTGCGGCCAGCGCGCGGCGCCGGGCGCGATCGAGCGGGTTCGGATCGACCCGGTCACGCTGGAGCCGCGCATCAAGGTCATCGGCTGCGATCTCTGGTCGAACGATCCAGGGTTTGCTGCAGCCGTCAAGGACACCGGCGTCACCGGCGTTTGCGGCTCGGGCATCATCGAGGTGATCGCCGAGCTGTACCTGGCCGGCGTGATCCGGCACGATGGCGTGATCAACGGCGAGCTGGCCGCACGCAGCCCGCGCATCCAGAGCGACGGCCGCACCTTCTGCTACGAGCTGCAGCGCGCGCAGAACGGCTCGGCCAGCCTGCGCATCATGCAAAACGACGTGCGCGCCATCCAGCTTGGCAAGGCCGCGCTGTACGCCGGCGTGCGCCTGCTGATGGAGCGCCTGGGTGTCGAACGGGTGGACCGCATCCGACTGGCCGGCGCTTTTGGCAGCCATATCGACGTGAAATACGCGATGGTGCTCGGCATGATTCCGGACTGCGCGCTGGACCAGGTCAGCTCGGCCGGCAACGCGGCTGGCACCGGGGCACGGATTGCGCTGCTGAGCCAGCAGGCGCGCGGCGAGATCGAATCCCTGGTGCGGCGCGTCGAGAAGATCGAAACCGCGATGGAGCCACGCTTCCAGGAG
>JBCKPE010000135.1:0-4916 GCA_038901875.1 Burkholderiaceae bacterium | reverse complement strand
CACCTCGCAGGCGCGCACCTTCGTCACGAGCATCGGCTTTCCCGAGGCGTTCGCAGCGTCACCAGAAACGCGACGTGAAGCGGAGGAGTACATCAGCGGCCCCATCGAGTTGCCGCCCCTCCACGACTTCCAGCAAGAAGTGCTTGGAGGCATCCGGGCTTTGATTGCCGGCGGCACAGCGCGGCGGCGCGCCGTGGTGAGCTTACCCACCGGCGGCGGCAAGACGCGCGTGACCGTGGAGGCCGCAGTACGTCTCGTTCTCATGCCGGAGGGGCGCCGCCGAAGCGTCATTTGGGTGGCCCAGACGGACGAGCTTTGCGAGCAGGCGGTGCAGGCGTTCCGTCAAGTCTGGGTCAACGTCGGCGCGCAGCGGACCGATTTGCGAATCGTTCGGTTGTGGGGTAGCAATCCCAATCCGTCCGTCAAGGAACCGGACAAACCGGTGGTCATCGTCGCCTCGATCCAAACGCTGAATAGCCGGATGGGGTCGGACTCTCTCGCCTGGTTGCAGGAACCAGGGCTCGTAGTAGTCGACGAGTGCCACCATGCGATCACGCCGAGCTACACCAACCTGCTTCGATGGCTCGACGCCGAGGCGCCCCGGCCAGGGGCGCCGGTGAAGAACGAGCCACCTATCATCGGCCTCAGCGCCACGCCGTTTCGCATGGACGACGACGAGAGCCAGCGTCTCGCCAAACGATTCGACGGCCGGTGGTTTCCGGCGGACCAGGAGAGCCTGCATTCTCGCTTGCGCTTGCAGGGCGTCCTGGCGAACGCTGACTATGAACCCCTGGAATCGGGCGCTGGCTTGCAGCAGGCGGAACTTGATCGGCTTTCCCAGCTACCAGAGCGATGGGAAGGGCTCAACTTCGAGAATATTCTCGAAGCCATCAATCAGCGCCTTGCTGGCGACTCGCAAAGAAACCAGCGCCTCTTAGAATTCATTCAGCAGTCGAGTGAGCGCTCCGTCCTCTTCTTCGCTAACTCCGTGCAGCATGCCGCAGAGATGTCAGCGCGATTGAACCTGGCTGGCTTGCCCGCAGCGGCGGTCAGCGGTAGCACGCCAAGTGTGGCGCGCCGCCATTTCCTCGACCGCTTCCAGTCCGGCAACATTCGGGTGCTTTGCAACCATAGTGTCCTGACAACCGGCTTTGATGCGCCCAAGACCGACATGGTCCTCATCGCGAGACAGGTGTTCAGCCCAGTGCGTTACATGCAGATCGTTGGGCGCGGACTGCGTGGCGAGAAGAATGGCGGCACTGCCCGGTGCCGCATCGTCACGGTCGTCGACAACCTCGGGCGCTTCCAGGATCGGCACCCGTATCAGTATTGCCAGCGATACTTTCAGGGATAGTCAGCCCCTACTGTTGGAGGCTTTCGGCGGCGCGTGTTGGCGGGTGTGCCTACTTTGCTTTCTCGCGGCTGGCCGTGGGGTAGCTGAATTAGGGCAACTGAGCGTCCGCGCATTTCGAAGGTGAGTGTCGCCTTTGGGTCGATCACGGCTAGCCGCGAATACACATGACTGAAGCGCGTGTAGACATGACTCGGCTCCCGATGTGCAACAAACGAACCACGCGGAAGCTCCGCGCTAGCGACCCATCATGCCAACCGACCTGAAACGCTCGCCGCTCCAGACGCTGGCCCGCCCTGTCACCAACCTCTATGATGCCCAGTACCAGGCTCTGAAGGAATCGACATGCGCGCCGTATTCGGAATCGTCACTGTTCTGTTGGCGCTTGCCATGGTGGGCCTGCTGGTGAAGAACCAGCTCAGCGCAACGAGTCAGGCGCTTCCCACAGTTGCGCCGCCGAGCGCCTCAGGCCAGGCCGAGACAGCGCCGGCAGCAGCGCCGCAGAATATCAAGGAGCAATCGCAGAGCACCCAGCAGCAGGTCAAGCAGTCGGTCGAGACCTTGCTGCAGCAGCCGCGCGGCTTGCCGGAGGCGTCCAAACCCTGACGGTCCGGGGACGCTCCGCATCCCGAGGCCCGCATCGGGCACAGACCCTAAGCGGGCCTGTCCCATTGCATCAAAACGCGCTTACTTCGTCGCAGCTTCCCAGACAGCGTGGGAGTAGGCCGCCTTGCCCGGGTCCTTCTTGATCACCGGCGAGCTGCCGCTGGACATCAGCACCTTGACGGTGCGCTCATAGGCGGCCGGCTCCAGGTAGCCGAGCTTGGGCGTATTGGCGGTGGTGATCAACTTGGCAATGTTATCCATCTGGCGCTTCTGCACCTTCTCATTGGCACTGCCCGAGGTATCGCCCTTGACGACGATCTGGGCCGCTTCGGTCGGGTTCTTCACCGCATCGTTCCAGCCCTTGAAGGTAGCCTTCAGGAACTTCGCCATGCGTTTCACGAAGGCCGGGTCTTTCAGGTTCGACTCCAGCACATACAGGCCGTCCTCCAGCGAGGCCACACCCTGATCTTCGTAGAAGAAGGTGATCAGGTCGCTCTCCTTGACGCCGGCGTCCACTACCTGCCAGTACTCGTTGTAGATCATGGTCGAGATGCAGGCGGCCTGGTTTTGCAGCAGCGGGTCGACGTTGAAACCCTGTTTCAGGATCTTGATGTCGGTGTCGGGCTTCAGGCCGAGCTTGGCCATCCAGTTCAGGAACGGGTACTCGTTGCCGCCAAACCAGACGCCCAGCGTCTTGCCCTTCAAGTCAGCCGGCTTGGTCACGCCGCTGGCCTTCTTGCAGGTCAGCATCAGGCCGGAGCGGTTGAAGATTTGTGCGATGTTGACCAGCGGCACGCCGGCCTCGCGTGCGGCGAGTGCGTCGGGCATCCAGTTCACCACCACGTCGGCGCCTTTGCCGGCAATCACCTGCACCGGCGAGATGTCGGGCCCGCCCGGTTTGATTGTCACGTCCAGCCCCTCGGCCTTGTAGTAGCCCTTGGCCTGCGCCACGTAGTAGCCGGCAAACTGGGCCTGCGGCAGCCATTTGAGCTGCACCGTCACCTTTTCCTGCGCCTGCGCCGAGACCGCGCCCAGGGCGAGCGCGGCAGCCAGCAGGCTTTTAGTCAACATCGAACGACCCTTCATGAGAACTCCTTCTTGGTAAAACATCGAAAAATACGGTCTGCTTGCACAGATTAGACCAGCAGAGCGGAAACTTCTATTGGTAGAAACCTGCAATCGCGCTTATTTGGCGCCCCGGACGGACGGATGCCAGAACGCCACGTGCCGTTCGATTCGCACCAGCAGCGCGTAAATCACCGAACCGGTCAGCGCCGCCACCACCACCGCGGCCCAGACCAGCATCATATTCATCTTGTAGGCTTCGGTCGAGATCCGGAACCCGAGACCGAAGGTCGGTGAGCCGAAAAACTCGGCCACGATGGCGCCAATCAGCGCCAGAGAAGCGTTCACCTTGAGAGCGGAAATGATGAAGGGAACGGCCACCGGCAGCCGCAGCGACCAAAGGGTGCGCCGGTAACTGGCCGCGTAGCTGTGCATCAGCTCGCGTTCGATCTTGCTTGAAGCCTGCAACCCGGCCAGGGTGGACACCAGCATCGGGAAGAAGGTCATCAGCACCACGACGGCGGCCTTGGACGGCCAGTCGGCGGCCACGACAAGCTGGTGGCCTTCAGCTGCAAGCGCCGCGGGTTGCAGCCCCTCGTGCGGCGCGCGGCGCATGGCGCAGACGGCTGCTCACCTGGTCGATCACGTCATCCCCCATGTGCCGGTGCGCCAATGGGTGCTGGCGCTGCCGATCCCGCTGCGCCTGCTGCTGGCCGCGCAGCCGCAGTTGGTGACGCCGGTGCTGCAGGTCGTGCACCGCGTGATCACGCGCTTCCTGCTCGATCAGGCCGGGCTGAAGGCCGACGAGGCCGACAGCGGCGCAGTCACGCTGATCCAGCCGATCCTGGGATTGGGCTCGGCCGCCAACCTGAACATCCGTCCTTTCTCCCAAGACGCACTCTCTGGTGCTGGACGGCGTGTACCGGCGCACTGACGGCGAGCCGGTCTTTGTGGAGGCAGCTGCGCCCACCGATGAAGCGCTGCAGGCGCTGCTGCACAAGATCATCACCCGCTTGATGAAGTTGCTGACCCGGTGCGGTGTGCTCGTCGAAGAGCAGGGGTCGACCTACCTGACCGACAGCGACGCCGAGTCGGACGACGCCCGCACACTCAGGCCGCTGCAGGCGGCCGCGTGTACATACCGCATTGCCTTCGGCCCGCGTGCCGGGCTGCAAGGTGTTCACGGTGCAAGGAGCCATGCCGCGCGATGCCGCGTGTCCCCCAGGCGCTGTGCGCCGACGAGCAGGGGTTCAGCCTGCACGCCGCCGGTGCGCTGCGGCGCCGACGAGCGCCAGCGGCTGGAGCAGCTTTGCCGCTACATCACGCGTCCAGCGCTGGCCAACGAACGGGTGCAGTGCAACGCCGCTGGGCAGGTCGTGCTCAAGCTCAAGACCGCCTGGCACGAGGGCACCACCCACATCGTGATGTCGCCGCTGGAGTTCATGCAGCGCCTGGCCGCACGGGCGACCGAAGGGCGCCCCCCAGGCGCCCGTGCCACGGCCGCGGCTGCACCTGATCCGCTTCCATGGGGTGCTGGCGCTGTACTTCAGAACTTCGGCCAAGCTGCGCGCGCTGGTGGTGCCGGCCGAGCTCGGACGAGGATGCCTGCGCATCGAAGCTCGCCGCCGCTGAGCCAGCCTGCGCACACCGGCGGCTGGTGCGTATCAGCTGGGCCCGGCTACTCAAGCGTGTCTTCGAGATCGAACTCGAACCCTGCCCGAACTGTGGCGGCGAGCTCAAGATCATCGCCGCCATCCTCGAAGCACCGGGGACTCGAGCGAATCCTTACCCACTTGGGCCTGCAGGCTCGGGCGCCGCCGCGGGCACCGGCGCGCGAGCAGATGCAGCACGCCGAGCCCGGACACAAACAGTCCAGTGGACTGTTTGTGCCTGG
>JBCKPE010000134.1:0-4953 GCA_038901875.1 Burkholderiaceae bacterium | reverse complement strand
GGAGGCACCGTTGGCCGATCCTGGGCGCTACGACAGCCTGCGCGCCATGGGTGCTACTGCAGCCGATGTGGTGGAGGCCGATCATGCGTGATATCACCACCGAACTCAAAGAGTTGCGCCTGAACGGCATGGTCAGCGCCTGGAGCGATTTGGTGGCGCAGGGGGACGCGTCCACGGCAGCGTCCAAGTGGTTGATCGAACACCTGTTGCAGGCCGAACACACGGACCGGGCTATTGCGAAGGTGCGCCATCAGATGAATGCGGCCAAGTTCCCCATACACCGGGACCTGGCCGGGTTTGACTTCGCTTCCTCCAAGGCCGATCAGCACCTGGTCAAGCAACTCGCCACACTGGAGTTCACCCAGACGGCGCAAAACGCGGTGCTGGTGGGTGGGCCTGGCACCGGCAAGACCCATCTTGCGACAGCCATCGCCGTCTCGGGCATCGCCTCCCGGGGCAAGCGAGTGCGCTTCTACTCCACGGTCGATCTGGTCAATGTGCTGGAGCGCGAGAAGCGCGATGGCAAGGCCGGCCGGATTGCGGCCAGCCTGATGCGCATGGACCTGGTGGTGCTTGATGAGCTGGGCTACCTTCCGTTCAGCCAGGCCGGTGGGGCCTTGCTGTTTCACCTGCTCTCCAAACTGTACGAGCACACCAGCGTGATCATCACGACCAACCTGAGCTTCTCCGAATGGTCCAGCGTGTTCGGAGATGCCAAGATGACCACGGCACTACTGGATCGACTGACCCACCACTGCCACATCGTGGAGACCGGCAACGAGTCCTACCGCTTCCAGCACAGCACCATGGCGGCCAAGTCGCGCATCAAAGCCAGGGAGCAAACACGAAAGGGGAACAAAGAGGCGCCAGCGCCCGAGCCGTTCTGAGCCGGCGCGCGCGGGAAAATCCGCTACGGGCTACGCCCTGCGCGTCTCTCCCCGCGCATCAAACCGCAAAACACAGATGAAAAGGAGAACATCAAAAACCAGCAAATGAGTACACTTATCCACAATCGCTGAACTCAAAAGCAGCGTTCCCTCCTGGGTCAAATTTCAACCGGCAGGGTGGGTCAATATTCAATCGGCGCCGACAGAGCGGGGTCTGCGACGACACGGTGAACTATTCAAGAGGTACCGTCGGCTGCGCCTTGTCCCATGTTGCGCTGTGGAAAAGAGCTGCCGAGGGGATAGATCCGATCACGATTTCTGAAGATGATGCGATTTTTCATTCGAAGTTCGTCGAGCTGTCTGCGGCAATCATCGCCAAACTTGGCACCCAATGGGATCTGGTGCTGTGGGGTTGGAATTTCGACTCGGTCCTTTTGTGCAAGCTGATTCCCGGATTGACTGCATGTGATGTTCGGTTCAATCAGGCCGACATGCGCAGCAATGCGGCAGGCTATTTGAGTTCCGACATCGCGCCGAGCGCCTACAAGCTGTTCAAGGCGTTCGGCATCCCCTGCTATTCCATCACGCCTGCCGGGGCCAGGAAACTTCTTCAGCACAGCCTTCCGATCCGGAAAATGGATGTGTACTTCCCCGGCCTGAACCGGACCCTGCCGAACAACGGCATCGACATCATGATGAATCAGTTGTATCCAACATGTGCGGCGTTCGTCAGCTTTCCGCCGCTGGTCCTGACCAACAACGATCACGCCATCTCGACGATTCAGGAGGTCCAGAAATAGGATTTGACGAATTTGTCGCAAGGCTTGAGTTGGATCAAGATTGATGCGGATTCAGGTTGCTGAGTGAACTGGCGCTGGCGACAATTGGCTGCGGGACAGGCTCCGGTGGACCGACGCGTCGGGCCTTGTTTCCCTGGAGGTCACCATGAGCCTTATTCCTGTTGTGCGCAGCGACGTGGACATCAACGAACCGCTTACGAACTTCACGCAATGCCATGCCGGCATGATGTCCCGCTTGAAGGAGCTGGATGCCTTGCCGGAGCTGCTGGAGCCGGCCGAGCGAGCACGGAAAATTGCCACCGATTTGCTCGATCTGTTTGAAAAGGTGGTGTACGAGCACCATGACGAGGAGGAGCGCGAACTGTTTGATGCTGTGTTGCGCAGTGCCGCCTCCGGCGGGGAGCAGGATCGGGCGCGGGCCATGGCGGTGGAACTCACGGGGCAGCATCGCGAGATCGAGCGGATCTGGAAAAGTCTGGAGCCTAACCTGCGGCTGCTGGCGCGCGGCAAATCTGCGCCGCTGGACGCCAGCCAGGCGCACGGTCTGGTTCGGCGCTACAGCGAACACGCCACCTACGAGGAACAGCAGTTCCTGCCACTGGCGCAACGAATCCTGGGCCGCGACAGTGCGCACATGGCAGCGCTGGGCCTGTCCCTGCACGCGCGGCATATGCCTCTCATCGTCGGCTACATCTGACAAGTCCCTTTCTTCAGCGGGAATGGCAGGCCAGGGAAGCTTGTGTCAATATTCGATGCTTGTTACCACTGCAGGAGCGCTCGCCATGAAACCCGTGCAACTGTTCGATCCAGCTTCCAGCACCTATACCTACCTGCTGTTCGACCAGGAAAGTCGCGAGGCATTGATCATCGATCCGGTCGACGAGCAGCTGGAGCGCGACCTGGCGACTCTGAAGGAGTACGGGCTGAAGCTGCGCTGGACGGTGGAAACCCATGCCCATGCCGACCACATCACCAGCGCCGGTCAGCTGGCCGAACATGCCGGCGCGAAGACCGCCGCGCCAGAAGGCTGCGGCATCACGACCGCTGCCGTCCAGTTGCGCCATGAGGACACGCTGAAGTTTGGTGGCGAGCAGATTCGGGCCTTGCATACGCCGGGGCACACCGTGGGCAGTATGTGCTATCTATGGCGCGATCACGTTTTTACGGGAGACACGCTATTGATCAATGGCTGCGGTCGGACCGACTTCCAGTCCGGCAGCGCGCAGGCGCTGTACCGCAGCATCACCGAACAGCTGTTCAGCCTGCCCGATGCCACCACGGTGTGGCCCGGACACGACTACCAGGGACGAACGCACTCGAGCATCGGAGCCGAAAAATCCGGCAATCCGCGCCTTGCCGGGAAATCTATGGAAGAGTTTGTGACGCTGATGAACAACCTGAACCTGCCGAGGCCGAAGCGCATGGACGTGGCCGTTCCGGCGAACCTTACGTCAGGGTTGCGTCACGACGCCGAGGGCGGCCTGCTGCTGTCGGCCCGGCCGGCGCCCGGCTATGCCGGCGACGTGATGCCGCAATTGGCCTGGCAATGGATGCAGGATCGACAGGCCGTGCTGGTCGACGTGCGTACCGACGCCGAGCGCGAGTGGGTTGGTTTTGTGCCAGGTGCGGTGCCGATCGCCTGGAAGCAGTGGCCGAGCATGGCCATGAACCTGGACTTTGACCAGGCGCTGCGCGCGGCGGTGCCTGCTGGCAAGAAGGTGGTTTTGCTGTGCCGCAGCGGCGTGCGCTCGATCGCCGCCGCCAAACGGGCCACAGAAATGGGCATGGAGGCCTACAACATCCTCGAGGGCTTCGAGGGCGATCCGGACCAGAACGCCCAGCGCGGCCGCAAAGGCGGCTGGCGCCATCACGATCTGCCCTGGCGGCAGGGCTAGAGCAAGACCGGCGAAAGACCGGCGGCGAAAGACCGGCGGCGAGTGTCGGCGGCGAGAGTATTTTCCAATCCAGGTATGAGCCTGAAGGCGGCTTGAGTCGATGACTTCTGCTGTTCGGCTTGACCGGGTTAAAAGTGGAAGTTTAAGGGGCTTGGTTTTTGTCTGCTGTTTTTTTCTATGCAGGCCCCGCCAGGCCGCCGGAGGCCCCTCCGGTGCGCATGGTTTTTTTACGCACGACTCCGCCTTGATTTGAGTGGCCCTTCGACAAGCTCAGGACAGGCTTCAGGCCTGCTGTTTGCGTTTGGGCTTGTTGAACAAAGCAAACAAATCGGCCTTGGCTTGTTGCATCTCCTGGGCCGCTTACAGGTCGGTTTTCTCGCTGGCCTGGGCCAATAAATCTTCAAGCGTGATACCCGCCTTGAACGTGACCAAGCCCTTCTCGTTGAGCAGCACCAAACACTCCAGAGGGGTCTTCACATCCTTGTGCTTGTAACGCTTGATGATCTTGCCCTTCTCGCTCACCACCTCAGTGGCGAACAGGCAGGGACGATGCAAATTGAGCCACGAGTTGAACACGCCCTCGTAGAACGCATTGATGGGCTGGGCATACTTTTGGGGAATATGGCTATAGCCCATGTGCTTGCGCACCACGCTGGCATTCTTGCTTTCGGCCAAGGCGTTGTCGTTGCTGTGGCGCGAGCGGGATTTGGTCTGCTCGATGCGCAGCTTGTTGAGCATCTTGGCCACTTCACGATTGATGTACTCCGAGCCATTGTCCGAGTGAAAGCCTTGAATCTCGAAGGGAAACTGCGCAATCACCAATTCCAGTACCGGCAGCAAGAATGCCTCGCTGATGCCCTCTACGCAGGCCTGAACCTGCCACTGGCTTGACGCATCCACGCAGGTGATGTGGTAGACCCCCTTGACACCGTCGAGTCACCCTGGTGGACACTGTCAATGCGTACCCAGCCCGCACGCCCATTGGGCCGTGGTGCCTTGCGCACGCCGATGGGACTGCACACAGGACGGGTCTTGGTAAAGCGGGTGCGCCGGGCTTGGTAGCCGGTGCTTTTGCGCAGGTTGTACAGGTGCGAGACCGACAGGCCGGCCAGTCGCTCATAGCGGGGATCGCCATACACGCGCCAGGCGCGGCGCAACAGATGCACAACGGCCGGACCACACACGTCCTCATTGGCGCGGTCCATCTCCACGAGTAGCTCGATGTCGGCGCCGGTGTACTTGCGGGCGAAGGGGGCGACCGGGGCCCGGTAGCGTTTGGCCAGGGGGACGGCGGCCAGGCGGTTCTCCTCCCAGCGCGCCACCAGGCGGGTGATCTGGGGGGGCCGCAAGCCGCTGGTGCGGCGCAGGTAG
>JBCKPE010000133.1:0-4966 GCA_038901875.1 Burkholderiaceae bacterium | reverse complement strand
CGGGAAGAGAGTCGATGATGGCCGCATCAGCCACGCCGAATCGCCTGAAAACCTTGGCAGGAAGTGCCATGCCTGGGCTGGATGCGATTCACCAGGACTTCGCAGCGGTCCTTTCCGCTCGCCTTTCCCATCTTGCTGGTCACGCGACGAAGGTCGTTGCCGCGCCGGTCAGCAAACAGCCGGTTGAGCGCTTGCTCCCGGCGCTCGCGGGCCTGGTGCGGATTCATTGTCTGAGCATGGACCGGGAAAGCGGCTCCTGTCTGATCGTGCTTCAGTCAGCATGGATACGCCGCTACGTGGATTTGCTGTTCGGTGGCAGCGGGAATGCGGTATCGAATCGACATGACGACGAACTTTCGCCCACGGAGCGCCAGACCGAGGGTCGGTTGCTCAGGCTGCTGTGTCAGGAGTACATGCGGGCCTGGCGCGCAACCTATCCGTTGCAACTGACCTGGCGTCGCAGCGAAAACTCAACGTCTTTCCTGACTGAGACTGCGCGTGGTGCGCCCCTGGTTGTCGGTGGCTTGCAGTTGCAGATCGGCAACCTTGTAGCGACGGCCTGGATCGTGTTTCCGGAGCGGACCCTGGAGCATTTGGCGCGAGAGTTTGGCGTGGCCGTCGCGGCAGGGCCAATGATCGCCGCGGCGCAGCGGTCCTGGCGCCACGGCGCCGGGCGTCCCGAGATTGGAACGGGACAAGCTGTGCCGGCGCAGGTCAGCGATGAACATCGAAGCGAACCCATGGTCATGCGTGCCGGCGCCGTGATTGAGTTGCGGCCCGGTGACATGGTGCACCGAGCCGGCGCGTCGGCGCTAGCGGTCGGGCCGCCCGATGCACCGAACGCCCCGCGCGTTTTCTCTGTCACGCCCCCGCAATGGGCGCCTGGCGCCCGCTGACCGGTCCTTGCGATGCTGCGTAGGGCCAGAATGAAGCCGCGTTGCCTGGGCCGGCGCGATTGCGTCGCCTGGCGCGGGCCGCCCGATGGCAAGTGATACTCGCGCTGCGGGCAGCGCTGCGGAACCACTTTCGACGCCGGCAGATGCCAGACCGTCGACGGAAAACCTTGACCTGGTTCGGGCCATACCGGTTGAACTGAGTGTCAGGCTGGGCAGCACCACGCTGGCCATCAACGATATTCTGCAGCTCAAACCGGGTTCGATAGTCCAGCTTGACGCGTCGGTGGGCCGCTCGGTGGATCTGCTGGCGAATGGCCTGCTGATCGGACAGGGCGAGCTTGTTCTGGTGAATGAAAACTACGGTGTGCGCTTGACCCGGCTGCTGAGCCGCCCATCGGCATAACGAGTCAGGCCATCCTCACTGTCGCCCGCGGCCGCGAGCAAAGGGAGTCAGACCAGTCCGTTGCGAATCGCGTAGACGGCAAGTTCGGCGTTGTTGCTGAGGTGCAGTTTCTCCAACAAGCGTGAACGGTAGACGCTGACCGTCTTTGGGCTCAGCATCAACTCTTCGGCAATTTCCGACAGGCGCTTGCCGGAAGCAATTTTTGTCAGTGTCTGAAGTTCCCGTGCTGAAAGTGTGGCGTGCAGAAACTCCGCCCGTGGGCGCGACAGGCTCTCCACCAGCAGTTGCGCCACTTCAGGGGTCAGATGTTTTCGACCCTGCGACAGATCGCGCACCGCCGTCACCAGCTCGGCCGGATCGCGCGCCTTGTTCACGTAGCCGTGCGCGCCGGCGCGCAGGCAGCGAAGTGCATACTGGTCCTCCGGGTACATCGAGACCACCAGCACCTTGATCGCCGACTCTTCAGCCTGCAGACCCTCGAGAACTTCCAGGCCGCCTCGGCCGGGCAGGCCCAGGTCCAGCACCAACACGTCACAACGGACCTGCCGCAGCAGCTCGCGCAACTCGGCGTAGCTGCCGGCCTCGCCGATTACAAGCATGTCGTCCGCCTCGGCAAGCGTGTCCCTGATGCCGCGACGAACCACCGCGTGATCGTCGCAGATGACGACGTGAATCGTCATGATCGGGTTTTGCTCATGGCGCCACCGACAGCGGAACGGTGAGAATGATCGATGTGCCCTGGCTCTCTCGCTTTGTGACATCGAGCCAGCCGCCGACTGTCCTGGCCCGTTCCCGCAGCCCCTTGATGCCAAAGGCCTTCGGCGCTTCCAGGTCGCTCGGCTGAATGCCCCTGCCGTTATCTGAAACTTCAAGTGTCAGCACCCCGTTCGCGGCGGAAACATCGACCGAGACCTGCGTGCACTGTGCGTGTTTGGAGACATTGGTCAGTGCTTCCTGCGCGGTCCGGTACGCCACCAATTCGACCGCCTTGGGCAGGCCCATGACGTCGGGCTCGGCTTGCAGCAGAGTGCGAATACCGGTTCGATCCGTGAAGCTGTCGGCCAGCCATTGCAGCGCTGGTAACAATCCCTGGTCAAGGATCGCCGGCCGCAAATTCATCATGATCCGCTGGCTCGCGCCCAGGGCCTGCCGCAGCATGGCATTGGCGCTTGCGACGTGCGCCAGCAATGCCTTGTCTTGCCCGTGCCGCTCGATCCAGGCCAGGTCAAATCGCAGCGCGGTGAGCGCGCCACCTATGTCGTCGTGCACGTCGCGAGCAATGGCAGCGCGTTCCTGCTCGATGCTGGATTGCAAATGCGCGGCAAACTCGGCCAGGCGTCGTTCGGACGCTGCCAGTTCCAGGTCTGCGCGCTGCTTTTCGGACCGAATTAGGTTGATTTCAATGGCGCGGAAAAGGACATGGGCAAGCTTGCCCATGCTGTCCTTGAGCAGGTAGTCGGTGATGCCGCGGCGCATCGCATCCACGGCAGCCTGCTCGCCAATCGCGCCGGACAGAATGACAAAAGGCGGTGGCGCACCCAGCGTCTGCACCAGTTCCCAGGCATCCAGCGCGGTGAATCCCGGCAACCTGTAGTCGGCCAGTACCACGTCAATCGGTCCGCTCTCGATCTGCTCGCGCAGCGCCTCCAGGGTCTGGACTCGGGTGCTGGTGAACTTCACGTCGGACTTGCGCAGGGCATGGATTGCCAGATCGTGATCCACAGCCGAATCTTCCAGATGAAGAATGTGGATCAGGGACCGTTCTTGTTGAGCAACCATGGTAGGGCGGACGGGCGTGTGGCAATGCGCCCAAGGCGTGCGTCAAGTGTAGGACATCATCCCAGGACCAGCACTTAGAATCGTCGCGCCATGGGTCAGATCACCAGGTGCCCGTCCTGTGGCACGATGTTCAAGGTGGTTCCGGATCAACTCAAGATCTCGGAGGGCTGGGTGCGTTGCGGGCACTGTGCCGAGGTGTTCGACGCGCGACTAAATTTGCTGCCTGATTCAGCGCAGCCACCTGCCCCGGCGCCGGACCCGGTTGTATCGTTGCCGGTCACGATGCGTGAGGCGCCCAGCACGATCAAGCCGGCAGCGTTTGCCGTCGTTACCGATTCAGCCTGGCCGCTGGACCACTCGCAGCCGCTTCCCGATGTCATGCACGATGCTCCGTTGCAGGCGCCGCCGCCGGTTCCCCCGGCCCCGGACTCGTTCACGCTGGAGCCGATCCAGCAGCCGGTCGCGGCGACGAGCTCGGGCGACGTTTCATTCTTGCGCGGATCCCGCGCTGCCGTTTTCTGGCGTCGCCCGCTGGTTCGTTTTGGCCTCGCCCTGATGGCCCTCGCGTTGCTGACGACGCTGGTATTTCAGGTCGCCATCGACCAGCGTGACCGGCTGGCAGCGATGGAGCCACGAGTCCGGCCCTGGCTGGAAGCCGCCTGCCTGACTCTTGCTTGCAAGGTGCAGGCGTTGCGCCAGATCGAAGCGCTGGTGATGGATGGCTCTTCGTTCAACAAGCTCGCCCCCAACGTCTATCGCCTGGCCTTTTCCGTGCGCAACACCAGCAAGTGGGACCTTGCCCTGCCCGCGCTTGAACTGACCTTGACGAACGACCAGGATCAAACCCTGCTGCGCCGTGTCTTCAAGCCGTTGGAACTCGGCGCCCATGCCAGCAGCATCCGGGCCGGCGGGGAATGGACTGGTAGCGCCCTGGTGCGACTGTCACTCGCTTCGGGCGATGTCGTTGGTTACCGCATACTCGCCTTTTATCCCTGATTCCGCTCGGCTACGAATTGGTTCCTATGTCATCCCTTATTTGTGGTTCGCTGGCCTTCGACACCATCATGCTGTTTGAAGGGCGATTTCGCGACCAGATCCTGCCCGAGCAACTGCACATCCTGAATGTTTCCTTTCTGGTTCCCAGCCTGCAGCGCGACTTCGGCGGATGCGCTGGAAACATCGCCTACAGCGTCAAGCTGTTGGGCGGGGTGCCGCTTCCGATGGCGACCGTCGGGATCGACGCTTCGGAATACCTGAAGCGACTGAGGGCTTTGGGCATCAGCAGCGAGTTCGTGCAGGTGGTGCCAGACACCTACACCGCGCAGGCCATGATCATGACCGATCTGGAGAACAACCAGATCAATGCTTTCCATCCGGGGGCCATGGCGCATGCCCAGTTGAACCGGATCGCTGCTCGCAGTGATATCAAGCTGGGGATTATTTCCCCGGATGGCAGCGACGCGATGCTGCAGCACGCTGAACAGTTTTGCGCGGCAGGCATTCCCTTCATGTTTGACCCCGGCCAGCAACTGCCACGCTTTGATGGTGAGCAGCTGGCCCGCTTCGTCGAGCAGGCGACATGGATCGCGGTCAATGACTACGAGGGAAAAATGTTGGGCGAGCGCACTGGCTGGAGCATCTCGAAAATGTCGAAAAAGGTCAAAGGACTGATCGTCACTCTTGGCGAGCAGGGCAGCGAGGTCTGGATCGACGGGCAGAGGACCCTGGTGCCGCCAGTCCCAGCGACGGCGGTGGTCGATCCGACGGGCTGTGGCGATGCCTATCGCGGCGCGCTGCTGTTCGGCCTGGAACAGGGCTGGGATCTGCAGCGCTGCGCCGCGCTTGGCAACCGGGTGGGCGCGCTCAAAATCGCCTATCGCGGCCCGCA
>JBCKPE010000132.1:0-5004 GCA_038901875.1 Burkholderiaceae bacterium | reverse complement strand
CCGGCGATCCCTTGCTGCTCTCTGATGGCGCGTCGTGCGTTGATTGTACAACACGAAAGTCGAATTCTCCGCTACCCCTAGCTGCATCGGACAACGAAGTCGTTTCGCCGCTAACCCAGCCCTTTGCGTAGGGGGCATAGAAACAATTCATGATCCTTACCACCTTGAACTTCCACTCACCGTCGATCCGTGCATATTCATCCTCATACCATCCAGCTGCCCAGTAGGCCTCTCCTTCATGACTTATTTGCGGCCGCAACCAATACCACAGCCCTGTCGCGCGATCGCCGTCTAGGTTGATGATAGGGTTCATGACATAGTGAACGGAAAACGGCCAAAACTTAATGTGCTTCGCGATCATGTCGCGACCTTCGTGCTTTTGAAAAGCGCCAACAAGAACCCCGTCAGGCGTGAATAGGTCAGCGAAAGCTTTCGCATCCTTACGATCCGCGTGGAAAGTCGCGACAACTTTGAGTTGTTGGATGGATTGAATCGCCTCCAGTCGCGCGAGGCGGGTTTCGAAATCACTCATAAGAGTTTACCTCGATCGAAAACGGCGATGTCCCAGAACTTGTTGAACGCGTGAGCTGAGGGTGGCGGTTCCTTTCGCCTGCATGTGAACATGCAGGTGCCTAGCAAGCAAAGAAAGGAACCACCGAAACGCAAGTCTCGCATGAAACCCGCGCTGCGGGTAGTTCTGGCTGCCCCGGTGCAGCTGTCGTTGTCCATGGACGGAGTGCTGCGCGACGTGCAGCACGCCTTCTACGGGCTGTGTGTGAACGCCGGCAAGCAAGTGCTGGCGGCCATGATGGAAGCCGACCGCGTGGCCCTGTGCGGTACCAAGGGCGTGCCCGACGCGAGGCGCCGCGCCACACGCGGCGGCCACACCGCCGGCGCCGTGGTGCTGGGCGGCCAGCGCATCGGCATCAAGCGCCCGCGGGCACGTGGCGTCGAGCAGGGCGAGCTGACGTTGCCCAGCTACGCCTGGGCCGCCGGTCGCGACCCGCTGGATGCGGCCACGATGCATGCCATCGCCGCGGGTGTATCCACGCGCCGCTACGCCGGCACGCTGGACCGGCTGCCGCCGCCCGAGGAGGCGATGTCGGTGTCCAAGAGTGCGGTGTCCAGGCGCTTCGTGGCCTTGAGCCAGGAGCAACTCAACCAATGGCTGTCGCGCTCGCTGGCGGACATCGATCTGCCGGTGGTGATGATCGACGGCATCCACTTCCGTGACCGCGTCATCCTGGTGGCGCTGGGCATCGACGCCAAGGGCGACAAGCACGTGCTGGGGCTGCGCGAAGGCTCCACCGAGAGTACGCGCGTGGTGCGCTCGCTGCTGAGCGATCTGATCGAACGCGGCCTGGATGCCGACCGCGCACGGCTGTGGGTGATCGACGGGGGCAAGGCCTTGCGCCGGGCCATCGTAGAGTGCTTCGGCGTCAGGGCGCTGGTGCAGCGCTGCCAGGAGCACAAGCGGCGCAATGTGCTCGAGCACCTGCCCGAGTCGTTGCAAGCCGGCGTGGGGCGGGCCTTGCGCGACGCCTGGAGCAGCGGGGGCGTACAGTTGGCGCGCAGGCAGTTGCAGCGCCTGGCCACGTCGCTGCAGGCCCAGCACCCCGGCGCCGCAGCCAGCCTGCGCGAGGGGCTGGAGGAAACGCTGACGGTGCAGGGTCTGGGCATCACGGGGGCGCTGTACTGCACGCTGCGCACGACCAACCCGATCGAGAACCTGAACGGTTCGGTCGCGCACTACACGCGCAACGTCAAACGCTGGCAGGATGGTCAGATGACGCTGCGCTGGGTGGCCAGCGCCTTGAGCGACGCCAGCGGGCGCTTCAGAAAGCTGCGCGGGCATCACGACATGAAGACCTTGATGGCGGCGCTGGATGCGCGTGTCGCACAGACCAAATCCGCCGACCTGAAGGCCGCGTAACATCACACCAGAGGAACCGTCACACGGCATGGTTCAACAGCGGACGGGACAATGCCCCCGTCGCGGAAGCCGTGGAGATCTTGAGCGGGTCCGCGGACGCCAAAGTTATTGCTGGCGGCATGACACTGATCCCAAACGATGAAGCAAGGGCTAGCCGCGCCCGGACACCTTGTCGACCTCATGGGCGTTGATGAACTCAACGGTATTCGAACCGAAAATGATCACGTTCTTATTGGAGCTATGACGCGTCACGCTGACGTTGCTCGCTCGAGCATAGTGAGGCAAGCAATTCCCGCGTTGGCCGCGCTCGCTGAAGGTATCGGTGACCCCCATGTTCGTAACCGCGGCACGATTGGGGGGTCGATAGCAAACAACGACCCCGCCGCGGATTACCCTGCCGCCGTGCTGGGGCTGGACGCCACTATTCACACCGATCGCAGGTCCGGAGGCCGGGGGCGATTGATCCTGGCCTGCAGCTGCGGGGCCAGCCGGCGCAGTGCCTTGCTGGGCAGACGCTCCCCACGGGGTCAAGGTCATTACCCCGACTAGGGCTATCGCAATCGTTTGGGCTGCTCCTATCAGAACATTTCTACGTTCGACGCGGCCGAACAGATCAGCTTGCGCGATTCTTGACCAGGAAACCTAAGCTAATGCTCACAAATTCGGCAGGCGCCTGAAACGGTGTGAAGTGAGCACAACCATCCATGAATACCAGTTCCGAGCCTTTGATATGCTCGTGCAGATATCGCGATTGCGATGGAAGCGTCGCGCGATCGGCGGTGCCTACAGTGATCAATGTCGGCACCTTTATAATTTCGAGGTCACTGCGTACGTCGTGCAGCAGACACGCCTGCGCGTGGCCGTCTGCGCCCTTCGCCGAGATCGGGTGGGGATTCGCATCGAAACGCCGCATGAATTCGTCAATTCGATCTTCGTGCGCGTTGGCGAATTCGGGGCTGAAAAAGCTTACGATGCGAGTGCCGACATTCAGCACGGGATCGTTCAGCGCGATTATTCGACGACGCACTTCGATCCACCTGCGCATGCTCGGACAGGGCCCGCCTTCCCAAGTCGAATGAAGAGAAAGACTTAGAAGTCTGTCCGAATGAGCGACCCCAAGTTCGAGGCCCGCAGCACCACCCAACGAAAACCCCCCAAAGTGGGCCTTCTTCAAATTTAGGTGGTCCATGAGCGCGATAACGTCGCCTGCGAGCTCTTTCGGGGAATAGCCCGGCTCAGGGATCTCACTTAGCCCACAGCCGCGCATGTCCATGACGAGCACGCGAAAAAAACGACTGTAAGCAGGCACTACGTCGACCCACGCGGACGAATCTTGTGCAAACCCATGCAGGAGGATCAAGGGCTCGCCGCGGCCCTGGTCGTGATAGTGCAATCGAAGACCGCCCGACCGATAATCTGGCATCAGTGTTGCCTTTCCTCGGTGGTCCAACGACTGCTGGCTGCCGGCCTTAGAGGTATCGTGATTGGTCCAACTAGTCGGCAGCGATCGATCATTTCCGCATCCATTTCGGCTTGGATGCGGCATGCAGCCGGACATATTCTTGATCCGGAAGCCTCGGATCGCTCCAAATAAGCATCGGCGACTCCCAGGAATATTGAGTCGGCTTTGGAAGAGGCGTGCTTGTGTCGACGATATGGCCATCCTTCATGATGACCTTCAACCGATTTGGGTCCTGAAGGACCTCAATATCCGTGATCGGATTACCGTCCACAACCAAGATGTCGGCCAACTTTCCGACCTCGACGGTTCCAATTTCCTCCTGCAATCCGAGCGCGAAGGCAGCGTTAATCGTGCCCGCGCGGATGGCATCCATGTTACTCATTCCAAGATACGTGATTAGGTGTTCGAGCTCTCGCGCGTGCCACGCGCCGTATGGAACAGCGACCTGACCCGAATCGGTTCCGGCCATTATCATGACGCCGGCTTTGTATGCCTTGCTAAGAATTCCGCTTGCAGCCTCAAGCTCCCGCTTGTAACTGTCCGTGATCATTTGGTGTTGCCCCAATTCGGGCCCCCATTCAATCGAATTTGCAAGGAGGCTTAGCGTTGGATTAAGGGGCGTATGGCGATCGACGATCACACCTAACTGTTTGTCATCCATGTATGACGCATGGATGATCCAGTCGAATCCGGCTTCAGCTGCCGCGGCTGCCTTTTCGCCGGAGCGTGCGTGGATCGTACATTTCTTGTGCATCAAATGGGTGATTTCCGCGATGGCCTTGAGGTCGTCCAATGTGATGCTGCCGCAGAGCGTCATTCCTGAAGTGGTACTGGTGTCGCCATCACCAGCAACCTTGATAATATCGACGCCATCTTTAATTTCCTTTCGTACTTCCGCAATCATCTCGTCCCGCGTATTGCAAAGTACTGCGAATGAAGACGGAGGATGTTGCAGATGTGAGGGGAAGAACGATCCTGTCGCGTTCCAAGTTGTGATATATCGTCCCCCGGCAGCAATGCGAGGACCCTCAATCAGTCCAGATTGCACTGCATCGCGGAGTGCGACGTTTATGTTCCAGTTCCCTCCAGGACACGCCATGCTAGTAACGCCCGCGCGCAGGATTTTGCGGCAAGCAAGTGCGGCGCGAAGCGTTCGATACTCGCAACTAACATATATTTCGAGCGCCTCGATCGACGTAATGTCGCCATACGACGGGTGGACGTGACAATCGACTAGCCCCGGCATAATCGTGCGACCGGCGGCATCTATCGTCTTGAAGGGCCCCTTGCTTTGGGCGAACCGCTTCATATCAGTCGACGGACCAATTTTGGCGATCCGATTGCCCTCGATATAGACTGAGGTGTTCGGCTGCGACGGACTGCCAGTGGCGTCGAGCAATGTTCCATTTTCAATTAATTGCGCTTCCATGGTCTCTCCTTTCGGTCAACACCGCCAGCGTGGGTGCCAACCCCCGCCACGAAGAATCGAAAATTCGTGTAACTTTATGTCCCTAGAGATTGTAGACCTCTTCCCGGCCGCTGTCAATCGCACCTTGGCATCGCACCAGGCCGAGCGGTTGGCCGGTGTTTACAGTCGCCATCGCGGGCA
>JBCKPE010000131.1:0-5012 GCA_038901875.1 Burkholderiaceae bacterium | reverse complement strand
CGCACTCATGTTCGCGCAGCGAACGTGATGGGCGCACCAGAAGATCAAGCCATGACGGACAGGGTCGTGCTGGGTTTCGCCGACTAGGCGTACATCCAGCGGCGCGACCAGGGTTGCTGCTGGGACGATCGGCCGCTGGGTCGACACAGCACCTGATAAATGGAGATATCGTCGTTTTCGAACGCCAGCTGGCATCCGGCCAGGTAGATGCGCCAGATGCGCCAGCGCTTCTCGTCGACCAGCGACCGTAGCTTCTCGGCGTTGCGCTCAAAGGCCTGGCTCCAGTGCAGCATGGTGCGCGCGTAATGGCGCCGCAGCGATTCAACGTCAATCGCCTCCAGGCCGCCAAGCTGCATGTGCTTCAGCACCGTGCTGATATGTGGCAACTCGCCTTGGGGAAACACGTAACGGTCGATGAAACGCCCGCCACCGAGGGCGGTTTCTTCATCGTTCGCATCGCTGCTGGTGATGCCGTGGTTCAGCGCCCAGCCGTCCGGAGCCAGCAGTTCCCGAATCTTGCCGAAGTAAGCGCTCAGATGCTTCAGGCCCACATGCTCGAACATGCCGACACTGGTGATCCGATCAAATTCACCGGTGACATCGCGGTAGTCCTGCAGCCGCACCTCGACCCGGTCCTGCAGGCCGGCCTCGCGCACCCGCCTGGACGCCA
This sequence comes from Burkholderiaceae bacterium, assembly GCA_038901875.1. Lineage (GTDB taxonomy): Bacteria > Pseudomonadota > Gammaproteobacteria > Burkholderiales > Burkholderiaceae_C > JBCKPE01. Next base: position 4,342 of record JBCKPE010000131.1, on the reverse strand, counting down.
GCTCGTGCTGGTTCTTCGACAAGGTCACGCCGACACAACGGGCGCCAAATTTTTCTGCCGCTCGCAGCACCAAGGCGCCCCAACCGCAGCCGATATCGAGCAGTCGCTGTCCGGGCTTCAATTGCACCTTGGTCAGGATATGGTCAAGCTTCTTTTGCTGCGCCAACTCCAGCGATTCATCGCCATTTTCAAAATAGGCGCAGGAGTAGACCATGGCCGGATCGAGCCAGACCTGATAGAACTCATTGGACAGGTCATAGTGGTACCGGACCGCCTCGATGTCGCGCTCTTTGCTGTGCTTCGATCTGCGCACGGCCCTGGCGCGAGCCGCCTCGCCCTGGGCGCCGGCCGCAGCCATGCGGCGCGCGACCTCCAGCACGTCTTCGACATTGCCGGTGACGTCGATCTTGCCCTCGACATAGGCCTCACCCAGGGTTTCCAGGCTGGGTGACATCAGCAGCGGCACGGCACTTGCGTGCTTGACGATGATCTCGACCTTGGCACGCTCAAAATCGCCCAGCCGCAACTGCAACCGCGAGGAATCACCCCAACGCAGCACGACGGGCAGGTTGGCTCGGGTCTTGAACTGGCGTACCCAGGAGGACAACACAGCTTCAACGGCAGAAAACATGGCTTTCCATCCTCGCATGAAATGAGAATACGGGGCTTGCGGTCATGGCAACGGTCGCGGTCAGTGCATGGCGTATCTGGAAAATCGTCCCTTCAGGGTCGAGTTTGATTGCTAATGGCCCAGGTTTCAAGCCTTTGATTAGCCTTAGGGTGCGCTGCGTCAATTTACCGGCCGGCAGCGTGGAGCATTGCAACAGCCAAGGTAGTCTCTTCCCTTGCTACGCAGCGTCTCGGCGGCGCTTCCCGGCGGCACGGAACTTCCCGCCGGGCATTCCATCCGACAATGCTGTACCGGCGTTGACCCGCGTATGCTGGCTGGACCGAGTAAATCCCATGCAAAGATTCTTTTCGTTTTTTCTTGCCGCCTGTCTCGGGCTGGCGACAGCATCGCTCTCGGCCCAGGCTGGCGCTGCCAGCTCGGTAATCGAAACCGGCGAGGTCCGAGCCGAGCTGCTGGCCGACGCGCCGCAGGGGGTGGCGAGTGGCAGCAAGGTCTGGTTGGGCCTGCAACTCAGGCACCAGCCGGGCTGGCACAGCTATTGGAAGAATCCGGGTGACTCGGGCCTGCCAACGACGCTGGAGTGGACCCTGCCCAAGGGCGTGCAGGCGTCCGACATCGCCTGGCCGGTGCCCAAGAAGCTCTCGCTTGGCCCGCTCGTCAACTATGGCTACGAAGGCACCGTGCTGTTGCCGGTGCAACTCAACATCGGGCCCGATTTCAAGCCTCCTCTGTTCGGCGCTGACCTGGCCATCAAGTTAAGGGCGGTCTGGCTGGTGTGCAAGACCACATGCATTCCGCAGGAGGGCGAGTTCGCGCTGAAGCTGCCGATTCGAAGTTCCACCGCCATGCACAGCACCTTGTTTGACGCGGCTTGGGGCGCGCAACCCAGGGCGCTGGATGATGTCGGCGCCGGCAGCCGCGCTGACGTCAGCGAACGCTCGATCCGAGTCACCGTAAGCGGGTTGCCGCTGGCCTGGCAGGGCAAGGCGCTGGAGGTTTTTGCCGAGACGCCGGAACTGATTGACCATCCGGCGGCGGTGGCGCAGCGCTGGGCGGCGGACGTCTGGAGCGCCGAACTGGCGCTGTCGCCACAGCGCAGCAACGCGCCGTCCATCCTGCCACTGGTGCTGGTGTCCGACGGCCAGGGCCACCGCATCGAGGCCAAGGTGTTCGGCGAATGGTCCAAGGTTGCCGCGCCGACCGCGGTTTCTCCGGCGCTGGCAGCGGCCTTGCGCGCCAACGCAGCCGGCCAATCCGCCGAGAACTCGCGGCTTGGCTGGGCAGCGGCCGTGCTCGGCGCTTTGCTCGGCGGACTGATCCTGAACCTGATGCCCTGCGTTTTTCCGGTTCTGGCGATCAAGGTTGCCGGCTTTGCGCGGCACGCCCATGACCAGCGCCGGCAAAGGATCGGCGGCATCTGCTACAGCCTGGGCGTGGTGTCGAGCTTCATGCTGCTTGGACTGGCCCTGCTTGCGCTGCGAGCCGCCGGCCAGAGTGTCGGCTGGGGATTCCAGCTGCAGGAGCCCTGGGTCGTCGCCAGCCTCGCGTTGCTGTTCACGCTGATAGGCCTCAATCTGGCAGGTCTGTTCGAATTCGGTTCGATCCTGCCATCGTCGCTGGCCACCCTCGAGGCCAAACATCCGGCGTTGAACGCCTTTCTGACCGGGGTGCTGGCGGTCGCCGTCGCCTCACCGTGCACCGCGCCCTTCATGGGCGCCTCGGTCGGCTTCGCGATTGACCTTCCGGCGCCGCAGGCGATGGCGATCTTTGCCAGCCTGGGGCTGGGACTTGCACTGCCCTATCTGCTGGCCTGTTTCATCCCCGCCTTCGCGCGCTCGCTGCCGCAACCTGGCGCCTGGATGCAGACCCTGCGGCGTCTGCTGGCGTTTCCGATGTTCGCCACCGTCGCCTGGCTGGTTTGGGTTCTTGGGCAACAAAGCGGTATCGATGGCGTTGGCGCCTTGCTGCTGCTGTTGGTGTTGCTAAGCGCGGTGCTCTGGGCCTTCACCCTGCGCGGGTCAACGCGCACCCGGGTCGCCGCTCTCACCCTGGGGCTTGCCGGACTGGGCGCCTGGGCCGTCGGACCCGCCATCGGGGAGGTCGAGCCAAGCCGCCCCGAGGCCCTCCAAGACGAACGCTGGCTGCCTTGGGAACCGGGCCGAGTCGAGCAGATCCTGGCCAGCGGGCAGCCCGTCTTTGTCGATTTCACCGCGGCCTGGTGCGTCACATGCCAGTACAACAAGAGGGTCGTCCTGAACGATGAAACGGTGCTGGCCGAGCTGGCGACGAAAAAGGTCGTGCTGCTGCGCGCCGATTGGACCCGGCGTGACCCGGCCATCACGGCGGCGCTGGCGCAACTCGGGCGCAGCGGCGTGCCGGTCTATGTTTTTTACCGCAAGGGCAGCCCACCCACCGTGCTATCTGAAATACTTGGCGTCGAGGAAGTTCGTTCTGTCATTGCCAAGCTCTAATCCTGCCCTGCAACCCAGGGAGTCATGATCATGAAGCGCCGTACCCTGATTGGTTTCACCGTTGTGCTGGCCTTGTCGTCTGGCGGCGTGCTGGCCAATGCCAGCGTCGGCCAGACCGCGCCGGATTTCACGCTCAGGGACGTGTCGGGGAAAAGCGTGCAATTGAGCGACTTCAAGGGCAAGCATGTGGTGCTGGAATGGACGAATCCGGCGTGTCCTTTCGTGCGCAAGCACTACGGCGGCGGCAACATGCAGACGACCCAGGCCGAGGCACTGGCCAAAGGCGCGGTCTGGCTGTCGATCAATTCAACCGAAAGAGGGCATTTCGATTACCTTGAGCCCGGCAAGCTGGCGGCTTGGATGAAGGAGCAGAAATCCGCCCCCAGCGCCATGCTGCTCGACGAGGAGGGAAGCGTTGGCCGGCTCTACGGCGCGCGCACCACACCGCACATCTACATCGTGAACCCGCAGGGGCAGTTGATCTATGCCGGCGGCATTGACAGCATTGCCTCGGCGCGAGCGGCGGACATTAGCAAGGCGGTCAACTATGTCCGGCAGGGACTGGGTGAGGCCCTGGCCGGAAAATCGCTCTCGGCGGCGAACACACATGCTTACGGCTGCTCGATCAAGTACAAGTCCTGAACCTGCTGCCGGGCCCGCCTGTCGGGTCCGCAGCGCATCTGCCGGCGTAGACTCGCTGCCGTGAGCACCATCCATGAGCTGCGCCGCATTCTCGGCAGCTGTCGAACCCTGGCGGTGGTGGGCCTTTCGCCGCTATGGCACAGGCCGAGTTACTTCGCTGCCAAATACATGCTGGAGCACGGTTACCGCGTGGTTCCGATCAATCCAGGGGCAAGCGAGATCCTGGGTCAGACCTGTTACCCGAACTTGAGCGCCGCGGCCGCCAGCATCAAGATCGATCTGGTCGATTGTTTTCGCAAAAGCGAAGACATTCCCCCGGTCGCGCAAGAGGCGATCCAGATCGGCGCGCGTTGCCTGTGGCTGCAAATTGGCATCGTCCATGAGGCGGCCGCGGCCGCGGCACGCGCGGCCGGAATGGACGTGGTGATGGACCGCTGCGTCAAGATCGAGCATGCGCGGCTGTTCGGTGGGCTGAGTTGGGCCGGTGTCAACACCGGCCTGATCTCCTCGCGCCGGCCGCGCCAGTTGCCGTACTAGCATGGAAAAGGATCGGGACTTCGGCTTCGGCACCCGCGCCATCCATGCCGGTGCCACGCCG
>JBCKPE010000130.1:0-5078 GCA_038901875.1 Burkholderiaceae bacterium | reverse complement strand
CGTTCGTTAGGGTCGTCTGCAATTGATTGCAGTAGGACGGCGACCAACCTGATTGTTTTTTCGAGATCCATTGCTCGGCAATAGCTCTGAACGTATTGCCGGAGGCTAGCGTCGTCGATAGCTGATCTGCGTCACGCCTCGCCTTTGGATGGATCCCCGAGCGAACGAGGAGATGCGCTTTGGCGTGAATATCGCGTGCTGCGGCGAGCGTGACTTCTGGGAACATTCCTATCGAAAACAAGTGCTCCTTGCCACCGAGTCGGTACTTGTACCGCCAGGACTTGGCCCCATTCGGGCTAACGAATAAATGCAGCCCGCCTCCGTCCCACAGCTTTGTGGCCTTCCCCTGAATCGATGACTTTGCATTTTTTGCTTGGAGGGAGGTAAGTGTGTAGTTCATTGGGGGTACTAAGTCAGATCACCTGGAATACCCCCAATTATACCCCCTAAATTCCTGGATTCTGCTGGATAGAAGTGCGCTCGGATGGATATCTTTTCGAAACTCACCAATGAAATCCAGAGGAGAATTGGACTCATCGGCATTTTATCGGATATCAATCCTAGTTGTCGATCATCAAGACCTTGAGGGATTTCATTCCATCCCCTCCTCGACCAGTTCCGCGGCACGCAGTAGCGCGCGCGCCTTGGCCTCGGTTTCCTGCCACTCGAGTTCGGGCACCGAGTCGGCCACCACGCCGGCGGCGGCCTGCACATACAACATGCCGTCCTTGACGATGCCGGTGCGGATCGCAATGGCCACGTCCATGTCGCCGGCGTAGCTGATGTAGCCGCAGGCGCCGCCGTAAATGCCGCGCTTGACCGGTTCGAGCTTGTCGATCAGCTCCATCGCATGGACCTTGGGCGCGCCGGTCAGCGTGCCGGCCGGGAAGGTGGCCTTGAGCACGTCCATGTTGGTCATGCCCTCGTTCAGGATGCCCTCGACATTGCTGACGATATGCATCACATGGCTGTAGCGCTCCACGGCAAAGGCCTCGGTCACCTTGACGCTGCCGGTGCGGGCGATGCGGCCGATGTCGTTGCGCGCCAGGTCGATCAGCATCACATGCTCGGCGCGCTCCTTGGGGTCGTTCACCAGTTCCTGCTCGGCCAGCCTGTCGGCCTCGGGGGTCGCGCCCCTGGGCCGGGTGCCGGCCAGCGGCCGTATCGTGATTTTTTGTCCCTCGGTGGTCTGCTCCTGGCGCACCAGAATTTCCGGTGATGCGCCCACCACATGAAAGTCGCCGAAATGGTAGTAGTACATGTAGGGCGAGGGATTCAGCGAGCGCAGCGCCCGGTACAGGCTCAGCGGCGATTCGCTGTAGCGCCTCTTGATGCGCTGGCTGACCTGAACCTGCATGAAGTCTCCCGCCGCAATCAGCTCCTTGGCGCGCTCGACGGCGCGCAGGTAGTCGGCCTTGGCAAAGTCGCGCTGCGGCGGATGTTGCTGCGAGGCGTTGATGGCTGGCGCGCTGACCGAGCACTTCAGGCGGTCCTTGAGTTCGCGCAGCCGCCGCTTGGCGTGGCCGTAGGCTTCCGGCTGCGTCGGGTCGGCGTAAACGATGAGGTAGAGCTTGCCCGACAGGTTATCGATGACCGCGAGCTCTTCGCAGTGCAGCAGCAGGATGTCCGGACAACCCAGGTCGTCAGGTGGGCAGGACGCGGCCAGCTTCTTCTCGATGTGGCGTACCGTGTCGTAGCCAAAGTAACCGGCGAGTCCGCCACAGAAGCGTGGCAGGCCCGGCCGCAGCGCCACCTTGAAGCGCTTCTGGTAATCGGCGATGAAATCGAGCGGGTTCGGGTAGCGCGCGGCATCGGCGCTTTCAATCACGACGCCGTCGCGCAGCAGCTCGGTCTTGACCGCGCTGCCAAAGCCGCTGACGCGCAGCAAGACTCGCGCTGGCAGGCCGATGAAGCTGTAGCGGCCAAAACGCTCGCCGCCGACCACCGACTCGAGCAAGAAGCTGTAGGCGGCCGGGTTACGCGCGGCCAGCCAATCCGGGCTGGCGCGGGCCAGGTCCGCTCCGTTTGCCGCCGCATCATCATGGGCGAGTTTCAGGTAAAGGGAAAGCGGGGTTTCCAGATCGGCGAAGGCCTCGGCCATCAGTGGGATGCGGTTAAAGCCTTGCTGCGCCAGGCTCTTGAACTCAAGTTCGGTGATCATGACTTTGTCTCTCCAGCTCGGCCTCGCCGCGCGGCGCGCCGTATCGATTCATCGGGGTCCCGTGCCGGGCACGGGTGCTGGCGACGCCTCAGAGGCGTACGCTTGCGCGAATCAGGCCGTAACGCAAGTGCCTGCGAAGCTGCACAGTGCAGGCCTGAGTTTGAGTCGCCTACGCTGCGCAGTTACACAGGCGCCGCGCTACGGCGACTCAGCGAAGAGAACTGCGCCAGGGCCAGGCTCCCCGGTCGTTCGACCCGGGCTGGCGATTTGCGTGGAGCGCGCAGAAGAAAGGCATGGGCAAAGTGTAGCAAATCAGCTCAGGGTCGCGGTCGGGCGCAGGCTGCGCAGCAGGCGTATCTGGTCGATGCGGTCGACCAGCCCGTCCTGATCCACCTGAGCGACCGGCTCGCCGTGGTTGTAGCCATAACGGACCAGGACCACGGGGCAACCGGCAGCACGTGCCGCCAGCGCGTCGTTGCTGGAGTCTCCCACCAGCAGCGTTCGCTCGGGCGCGCTACCGAGGGCTTGGCAGGCCATTTGCACCGGCAGCGGGTCCGGTTTTCTGTGGGCAAAGTCGTCCCCGCCGAAGGCATGCTGAAAAAACTCCGCCAGACCCTTGCGCTCCAGCAGCGCGCGGGTGAAGGCGCCCGGCTTGTTGCTCAGGCAGGCCAGACGCAGGCCGGCGGCACGAAACGCCTTCAAGCCCGCCAACACACCGGGATAGACGCTCGAATATTGGCCGTTGATGTTCTGGTAATGCTGCTGGTAGCTGGAGCAGGCGCGCTCGAACAGCTCGGGCGCGATGTCCGCGGCGAGAGTTCCGGGCGGACCGGACTGGGCCAGGACCGACCTGATCAGATGATCGGACCCCTTGCCAATCAGTTGCGCAACATGGTCGCTGGTGACCGGCGCGCGTCCCAGCTCGGCCAGCATCCGGCTCACGGCGACTTCAAAGTCACCCAGCGTGTCGACCATGGTGCCGTCCAGGTCGACGATGCAGGCGTCGACGTCAAAGGGCCGCATGCTTGGTGTTTCGGTCTTGGCCTTGGGTTGCATGCTCGCTTCGGGCCCGCTGTGTTAATGTGGGATTGATTGATGATTTTGGAGGTTAGCATGCGCTTTGCCCGCCTTTTCCTGCTCGCCCTATTGGCTGCTTTCCTGTCTGCCGGTCTGGCACTGGCGCAGGACAGGGTCGTTTACCACATTGATGACACGGAGTTGCAGGCGACGCGGGCGATACGCGGTATTCGCAACCATCTGGACATCGCGCCAGACACGAAGATCATCGTCGTGACTCATGCTGACGGCGTGGACTTCCTGTTGGAAGGCGCCAAGGACAAGAAAAATGCGAACGTTGACTACAGCTCCCTGGTCAACGCGCTCAAAACCCGCGGTGTGCGCTTCGAAGTGTGCGAGATCACGCTGACTGCACGCAACATGAAGAAGGAGCAGTTCAACCTGGACGCAGACTTCGTGCCCTCCGGCGTGGTACGCATCGGCCAGTTGCAGGTGCGTGAGCGTTACGCCTACATCAAGCCCTGACAGCAGGTTTGCGCCGGCGCCCCGGCCCGGTGCGCCGGCTCAGCGCGCCAACTCGGCGCGCATGGCGTCGAGCACGGCCTTGTAATCAGGCTGGCCAAAGATGGCACTGCCGGCGACAAAGGTGTCGGCGCCGGCACTGGCCACGCGCGCAATGTTGTCGGTCTTGATGCCGCCGTCCACCTCCAGCCGGATGTCCTTGCCGCACTGGTCGATGCGTTTCCTGACGGATTCGATCTTGCGCAGCGCCGAATCGATGAAACTCTGGCCGCCGTAGCCCGGGTTCACGCTCATGATCAGCACCAGATCGATGTCTTCGAGCACCCAGTCCAGCGCGTCCAGCGGCTGGGCCGGGTTGAACACCAGTCCGGCCCGGCAGCCCAGCGCGTGGATCGCCTGGATGCTGCGGTGCACATGGGTCGAGGCATCGGGATGAAAGCTGATCAGGTCCGCGCCGGCTTCGGCAAAGGCTGCTGCCAGGGCGTCCACCGGCTGCACCATCAGGTGCACGTCGATCGGGACGGCTGAACCATCGGCCCGCTTGGCATGAGGCTTGAGTGCCTGGCAGATCATCGGCCCGAACGTGAGATTCGGAACGTAATGGTTGTCCATCACGTCAAAGTGAATCCAGTCGGCACCGGCGCGAATGACGGCGTGAACCTCCTCGCCGAGGCAGGCGCAATCGGCGGAGAGAATGGAAGGAGCGATGCGGTAGGTCTTGGGCATGATGTCCGGTGTTGCAGCCGCCATTATTTGTCCATTCCCGGCGCCGGCGCTGCCCTAGTGAAATAATTGCAGCCAGCCCCCCCACGCAGCCTGATGTCCAAATACCAGTTCACCGTTGAAGTCCGCACCCAGTACCTGGCCGAGCAGTCGGCGCCGGACGAAGGCATGTACGCCTTTGCCTACCGCGTTACCATTCGCAACACCGGCAAGGTCGCGGCGCAACTGATCTCGCGCATCTGGAACGTGAACGACGCCAACGGCAGGACCGAGCGGATCAGGGGCCTGGGCGTGGTCGGCCACCAACCTTTGCTGAAACCAGGCGAGACTTTCGAGTATTCAAGCGGAACCCGGCTGCGCACGCCCACCGGCACCATGCATGGCAGCTATTTCTGCGTTGCCGAGGATGGCGAGAAGTTTGACGCCGACATCCCGATGTTCGTGCTCGACGCCCTGAGCGCCGGGGCGGTTGGCGGCTCCGGTGGACGAACCCTGCATTGATGACGGAGGTCATCCGTCATTCCCCTCGCCATGGGTGAATTCGACCTGATTGAGCGTTTCTTCACGCGACCGGCGCGCCGCGCCGCGCTTGGCGTTGGCGACGACTGCGCCCTGCTGCAACCCGCGCCAGGGATGCAGATGGCGATATCGACCG
>JBCKPE010000129.1:0-5118 GCA_038901875.1 Burkholderiaceae bacterium | reverse complement strand
TGCCGCCATGGTCCTGGCAGTGTTGCAAGGCCGCTGCGGAGGCCGGTGCAAAGGGCAGACGCTTGGCGCATATGTCAATGGCTATGTTGACGTCGATGAGAAGATTCATGGCTTAGACCGGGCGGCCCTGTTCTATGCGCATTTGCGCACGAAGCTCAAAAGCAGCGATGCGTTCGAGCTGTTTAGCGCTTATTTCAGGCAGTTCTTCATCGGGAGATAAGGGGGCGTTGCGTATGGCTTCATATTTCTCAAGCATGGCCTGCGCCCGGGCGAGCACTTCCGGGGGCAGGTTGTACGTATTGGCTTCGGGTTCAATCTCTTCATCTGGCACGGTGACCACCAAGCGGACGTGATCGTGCTTGAGGCGCAGGGGTTGCACAAATTCAATTCGCCCTTGGTTATAGATGGCTTCGACTTGCATGGTCAGGTCTCCGAAGTGGTCAAAACGCTATTTTGCAGCGTGTAGCGCTGGCGCGTGTGGGGGCAGGCGGCTTGGCCGTCGCCGGTCAGGGGGAGGCTCAATTGTTCCCCATACTGGCTGACCCAGCCGATTTGCCGTGCGGGCACGCCGACCATCAGCGCGTAGGCGGGTACGTCTTTGTTGACAACCGCGCCGGCAGAAGTGGCCCCGCAAATCTGAACATCGCCATAAGTGGAAACTCCGGGCATGAAGCTGGGCCGAAGGTGGTCTGGCAAGAAGGAGTTTTTGATGGTCAAGAAATCAGCGCGGCGCACCCGCCGCACCCACACGCCGGCATTCAAGGCGCGCGTGGCCCTTGCCGCTTTGCGCGAGGACAAGACCTTGGCAGAGCTGTCCAAGCAGTTTGAGCTGCACGCCAAGATCGGCCAATTGGCCATGGAGAATGATTTTTTGGAAGGCGCGCTCACCAAGGCTGGATTGCTGAGCGTAAGGCGATTGAATCGACCGTGACCACGACCTCACCATCACACGCCAGGCCGAGCTGCTGGGCATGAGCCGAGGCTCGGTGTACTACCCCGCCCCGCCCGGTCAGCGCGGCCGACCTGGAGTTGATGCGCCACATCGGCACGCTGATGCGCCGCATGGGCATCGAATCGCTGGCGCCTCAGCCGGGCACCAGCAAGCGCGCGCCGGGCCACAAGATCTACCCCTACCTGCTGCGCAAACTGGCCATCACGCGGGCCAACCAGGTCTGGGCATTGGACACGACCTACATCGTCGGCCCTGCAAAATTCAAATCAGGCCGCCACGAAGGCCGCTGCAGGCACCGCCCCTCACCCCAACCTGCCTTTGCTCCCTCTCTCAACGGCCCGCAGGAATGCCGCATAACCCGGTGGCCCGCCGCAGTCCACTTATCTTTCGAGGAAAGTTGTTCAAACAAGCGGGGCCACTTCTCATTCGACATCTGCGCTTTTTGCTACCCAGCCTTCAATGCCGCGTCACGGCCAACTGCAAGCCAGCAGCGCCCAGCACAGCCAGCAAAGTCTTGATGGTCGGGTTGCCATTAGGGGATAAGGCGCGGTAAAGGCTCTCGCGGGGAATACCAGCACGCTGCGCTACATCGGCCATCCCTTGAGCCTCGGCAATCTGCCGCAGCGCGGCCAATAGCGCCTGCTGCCCTCCGGGCTGGTCGGCTTCCTCCAACGCTGCAGCCAGATAGGCGTCGGCAAATTCAGGGTCGGTCTTGAGCATGTCCACCACGGCGGCATCATGCGTGCGGGATGCTGGGGGTTTGATTGCTTTCATACGCTTTTCCTTCGGTGTTGCCAGTCGTTCCAATGCGCCAGGGCGGCAGCAATGTCGGCCTGCTGTTTTCGCTTGTCGCCACCAGCCAGCAGCAAAATCAGCCGCTTTCCAGCCTGGGCGTAATACACGCGGTAGCCTGGCCCGTGGTCTATGCGCAGTTCCCAAACTCCATCTTGAAGCGGTTTGCAGTCTCCAAAATTGCCGGCGGCCATACGCTGCACCCGCACCAATATACGGGCTCGCGCTTGTCGGTCTGCCAGCCCGGCAAGCCACTGAATGAAGGGGTCTTTCCCGTCGGGACTCAGGTAATCTAAAACTTCCAACATCCGTTTTTGTATATTATACGTTACAAATATGATTGCGTTTAAGTGCCTACATCGTCGGCCCTGCAAAATTCAAATCAGGCCGCCGCGAAAGCCGCTGCAGGCGCCGACCAGGCCAGCCGGCCGGCGGCGGACCGGGCCCATGCCGCCAGTGGCGAGGCATGGGACGATCTGACGCTGGAGGGCCGGGTCATGGGCGCCATGACGGTGGCCAAAAGCAGGCGCAAAAAACCACCCCGATGCCCAGGTGCGGCGATCAGCGCCCGATCTGGGTGGCGTCGCAGGGCAGCCAGGCCATGCACATCGACCTGCAGATGCTGGCCGAACAGGCGCATGTACACCGCAACACCATCAGCCGCGCGCCGGGCTCTCGCGGGGTGCAGGACTTCCTGCGCGAGGCGCTGCGGGATGATCCTGACCGAACTTGGGCCCGCTCACGGCATACCGAATGCACACGCCCAGGTGGGCCACGGCGCCGACAGCATCGAAGCTCGCCCCGGGTGGCCTGAACCTGGTCATCTACAACGACATGCTGGTCGCGGAGGACACGCTTCAGGTGTACGACCCGACAGGGGCGTTGCCGAAGAATCAGGATTCCTGGCGCTAGCCCGCATATTTCGTCGGCCCTGCAAAACTTAAATCAGGCCGCCACGAAGGCCGCTGCAGCCCGCCACCCCCTCACCCCAACCTGCCTTTGCTCCCTCTCCCGCTTGCGGGAGAGGGCAGGGGTGAGAGGGCCAGCACATGCACCCTCCTTGTTGGGTAGCTTGTCAGACCGAGAAATGAAAGCACAACAAAACCGATGGCATGTTTCGCCTTGTCCCATCAATCAAAAAGGCTAGGCGGAAGCCGCTCGGCCGGTACGAGCGAAAGCACCAAAATCGCGATGCATGAAAACCAAAAAGCCATTTGGTCGACTACGTAGTGATTGACATCCCGGCAAAACCCGTAATAATTACGGCATGGCAGAGCCGATCCCGTTGCCCCTGAATGACGCCAACATGCTGCGCATCATTCGCGAGTTGGCCCGGAGCACCGAGAATGTCTTCATCGAACCGCACGCCAGGAAGCGCATGAGGGAGCGCAAGATCACTCAGACCCAGGTGTATGCCTGCCTGCGGCTGGGCGTCATCGATGAGCACGCGCACGAGAACATTCGGGGCAACTGGAAATGCACGCTGCGCCATCAGCACGCCGGGGACCTGGTGCGGGTGACGGCGGCCATCGAGAAGGATGACAGTGGCGGCTGGATCGCCGTGGTGACCGTGTTTTGAAGGGGTAATGTGATGTCGATGTACCACTACACAGAATCAGGATTGCAAAACGTCTGGCTTTCCAACGGCTTCAAGTCCAGGAAGGTGGCCGGTGGCATGGCCGTGGCGATTGTTGACGCCGACAACCTGCACCGCGCGATTGGGCGCGCCATAGCCTCCAAGGGCTACATGACAGGTGCGGATTTTCGCTTCCTGCGTAAGGAGTTGGACCTCTCCCAAACCCGCTTCGGCTCGCTGATCGGCGTGTCCGAAGAGTCGGTATCGCTTTGGGAACGCCGTGGGCGCGTGCCCAAGAGCGCCAGTCGCATCATGCAGGCCATCTACCTCGAAATGCTCGACGGCAACGTGAAGATCAAGGAGCTTGTCGAGCGCCTTGCTGGCCTGGACCGCGTGCCTCAGGCCAGGATGGTGTTCGAGGACACCCGCCAGGGCTGGAAAGAAGCCGCCTGAGCCCCGGTGCGTGACGGCCCGGCCCATGGTCGACGAAGACAACATCGATGTCGACCGACAGGCGCGGCATGTCTGTGATAGTCCGACGAGCACCGTCATTGAGACGAGTCAGCGCAGGCGGGTGATGTCCTGATTGGTGTTGTCGACGCTGAATGCGGTAGCGTCCCACGGCCGTCCCACCCACTCGAGCGTCTCGTCATGCTCGGGATGGCTCGGATCGGCAACGGCCCGCAGGAAGTGCGCATAACCCGGTGGCCCGCCGCAGTCCTCCGGCGGGCACGTGTTCTTGCCGTCGATGCACACCTGCGACGCGAATGCGCGCACCAGCTCGACAGCGCACGCATCGCCACGCCATTGGCCGCCGCCCATTGGTTAGCCCTCAGGCCCGAGGCCCGGTACGCCGCCACCTGCTCCAGGCAGCGCTGCATCTGCTGTCGATCCATGTTCGTCTCGCTCCGGTTGTTGAACACCCGGACGCAAGGTTCTCAGCTTCGAGATCGACTTTCAAGATGGGATCGCGGAACGCTTACGAGCATCCGATGGCATCGGCTGGATCACCGCGCTCAAGAGCGTCTCGATCCGCGCACTGGTCGAGCAAGGGCAGTTGCAGCTCGGGCTGTTCGATGAGCGCAACCTGCTCGAACTCAGCTCGCCGGACTTTCCCGGTGAGCGGCTGGTGGCGTGCCGCAATCCGGAGTTGGCCAAGTTGCGCGCGCACAAGCGCCAAGAGCTGCTGGTGGCCACCGAGAAGAGTCTCGAGAAGATCAAGGTTCGCGTGGACGCGGGCAAGCTCGCCGGCGCCGATGAGATCGGGCTGCGCGTGGGCAAGGTGATCAACCAGTACAAGGTTGCCAAGCACTTCGAGTTGGCCATCGGCGAGGCCAGCTTCACCTTCGCGCGCAAGCACGACAGCATCACCGCCGAGGCGGCGCTGGACGGTGTGTACATCATCCGCACCTCTGTCAGTGCATCTCAGATGGACTCGGCCCAGTGCGTGCGCAACTACAAGGCGCTGGTCAACGTGGAGCGCGCGTTCCGCTCGCTCAAGACGATCGACTTGAAGGTGCGCCCGATCCACCACCGCACGGCCGATCGGGTGCGCGCGCACATCTTCTTGTGCATGCTGGCCTACTACGTCGAGTGGCACATGCGTGAGGCTTGGGCGCCGTTGATGTTCGCCGACACCGACAACCAAGCCAAGGCCACGCGCGATCCCGTGGCGCCAGCCAGGCGCTCCAAGGCGGCGCAGACCAAAGCGGCCAGCCACACGCTGGAGGACGGCACGCCCGCGCACAGCTTCTCAACCTTGCTGGCCGAGCTCGCCACCATCGTGCGCAATACCTGC
>JBCKPE010000128.1:0-5197 GCA_038901875.1 Burkholderiaceae bacterium | reverse complement strand
CTGGACAACTTCTGCTACAGTCTCCTTCACTCTGTACATGCAAACTGGGCGATTCCCGGGCGCGGACTCACGAGCAGGTATGACCATGCAAGAACGATGGCTATCGGTTGACGAAATTGCCTCCCATTTGGGCGTGAACCCGGACACGGTCTACAAGTGGATCGAACGGAAGAAACTACCGGCCCACAAGGTCGGACGCCTCTGGAAATTCAAGGCGTCGCGTGTTGACAAGTGGGTGCAGGCCGGAAAGGCACACAAGGCGGCAGGGAGGGAGTCCGATTGATGGTGAGTACGGCGCACGATAGTCGGCATATCCGCCTAGTGACTGAGAAGACGGTGGAACACTTCCTCCTACGCCTTTTTCTTCGCGACGTGTCAGTCAGAAGCTTGTGCCTGGTGTCGCCGTTCATCAACACGATGGAAGAATCTCGTTTTACTCTGGCGGACTTGTCCGCGAAGATCGCAAGAGAACGAATTCCCACCTATGTCGTTACGCGGTCCCCCGTCGAGCCGTGGCAAGACGCGGCAATGGCGATCCTGGCGGAAAATGAATGGGTCGAAGTCCGTTACAACAACTCAGTACACGCGAAAGTCTACGTGACGGCGGCCACACCCGAATCCGAGTCTTTCGCTCTGTTTGGATCTGGCAATCTGACCGGACGATCCATCGAGGCAAACCTTGAGGTTGGTATGATCATTGTGGCCCGCGGGCAGGGTCGCCCCTTGGTCGAGGAACTCTACTACTGGGCCAACAATCGGCTGCGGGTTCTGGAGGAGAGCAAACTGCATCAACCCATTAGGGCGCGAAGGAGAAAATTATGAGCAACACATTCAAAGACTGGTTTTGTCTGAGTGGACGTGAAACGTTCTCGATTGATCCAAGGGTCAACTCCACTGACGCGCGGTTCTACTTCGGCCGCGACCAGCTGCGGGACCGCATGAAGAAACAGATAAGTCGGGCGTTCATAGACCCGCAGGTTCCCAAGATGATGATCTACGGGGCCTATGGTTCTGGCAAGACGCAAACGCTTCGTTATCTCGCCTACGAACTGGTCAACAGCACCCCAAAAGCTTGCAAGGGGCACCCTCATGCTGTTCACGTAGACATCGAGGTGCAGAGTAAGTCCATGGCCGATGTGTGGCATCTTCAGATGATGGAAGCGCTCAGAATGACAACCGTCCAAGGCTGGCTTCAGACACTTTTCTCCAAGTCCTCCAACTTCGAGCAAGAAGTCGAAAAACTCACCGGCGACCCGAATCTCACAATGGCGTTCAAGGAACTTCGCGGCGGTGGCGATCTCGCATTCAACGCTTGGCGTTGGCTGACCGGAGCGAAACTCGCCCCCAAGGAACTCGTCGAGATCAAGGTGACGCGAAGTCTAGTAGACGTGGGCGTGGGCGACATGGTGTCCGCCCTTCAAGCCATCGGCAATCTGGCCAGCGCCGTCGGCGCTTGTCTGATCTTCTTTATCGACGAGATGGAAGAGTTGCTCAACATCAAGCAGGGTGATGCAGCGGAATCTTGGCACCAGTACGCACGGAAACTCGCCGACAACTCCAATTTCTCGGTTGGCTTCGTCATCGGTTTTAAGGCCGTGACCGTGGACGAGGCCCCGAAGATGATTGTGCGCGAGGACATCCTTTCCCGGATTTCCCGCGCGAACATGATCGAACTGGAGACGCTTGCCGCTCCGGCTAACGTAAAGACCTTCGTTGAAGAAATGCTTTCCCATCTGATTGACCAGAAGGCCGCCGACGAACTCATCAAGGCCGAGAAACTGTCGGCGACAGTATCGACGTATCCGTTTTCGCCCACCGCGTTCGACTTGCTCTGCGACTACGCTTGCCAAGACGCGATCAAGTCAACGCCCCGCAACATAATTCGCACGATTAACGAATGCGCCATTGCCGCATGGGACGCCCAAAAGAAGGTCATCGACGATGAAATTGTGAACGAGATAGCACCCATTGTGTTCGGTTAGGCTAGGTAGGTTGCCCCGGTGAAGAAGTTCACGACACGCTCCCGATTATTCAAGTCGTCGCCGACCGAATTCGGTATGCACGGCCGGTCGACGAAAAGCTGGGTGTATCTTGGTCGCCTTGCCGAGGCGGGACCGCTCACGGAGGTGCGCTTTGACACCGGTATGGCGCACGTGATCGGCCTTTTCGGCAAGCGCGGCTCCGGGAAGTCCTACACCTTGGGAACCCTTCTGGAAGGACTCTGCACGCGAGAGACTTCTACGTCCATCAGCGCCAACCCGAGGACTCATGCCGTCCTTCTGTTCGACACCCTGGGCATCTTCCAATGGGTCAACATCGCCTTGAGCGAGGAAAGCCGCAAAGAGACGATCCAACAGCAGTTCGCCGTCCGGCGCGGCTGGGTCATCCAATCGGAGCCGCTCGATGTTGCGATCTGGATTCCCAAAGGGAGCGCATCCGACAGCACCCCGTCCAGCCACAAAGAATTCACGATCCGCTGTTCCGCCTTCGCCGCGGAGGACTGGGGCTATCTGCTTGGCCTAAACATCTACCAGGACCGCATGGGCCAGCTTCTGAACGACGCCTTCATTAAAGTTACTGCCGAGGGCTGGCACGATGAGAACACCTTCCACAAGGCGACCGACTCCTACTCGCTTTCGGGCCTCATTAAGTGCGTGGAGTCCGATCGCGACTTGACTGTGACCTACGCCACCGAAACCCGCCGCGCCTTGCGTCAACAACTCAGCACCTACGAGCGGAATCCGATCTTCGCCGACAACGGGACTTCGCTTCAAGACCTCCTGCAACCGGGCCGCATGAGCGTTATTGTTATGAACAAGATGTCCGACGAACTCCGGTTGATCGTTGTTGCCGCGTTTCTCCGGCTGCTCATCGCGTCGCGCATCCGCGCATCCGAGACGGAGAAGCACCTTAAGTTACTCGATAACCTGTCGGCCACGGAACAAGCGAAACTCAAGGCAACCCTGAAGGAGGCCGTACCGCCGACCTGGGTGGCGATCGACGAGGCTCAGAACATCCTGCCCTCCGAACGCGCTACATCAGCGACAGACGTGATCGTCAAGTACGTGACGCTCGACCACATCCAATTCAGTGCTCCGCAAGTGTCAGTCAGCTGCCGCGAAAGCGGCAGAGTCCTACGAGCCTTCGGCGCGCCGCCGCCCCTGCCTTGGCCAGCTACGCGGTCATGCCATGTGCGCCACAGCAACCAGGGCGCGTTGCGCCAGCGTGTCGCACATGGCATCACCGCTTTGCCCAGCTCCGGCGTTGTAGTTCCAGTCAGTGGCAACGGCCGAGTACGGCCCTTGCCAGGTCCTCGGAGTGTTTATCTCAGTGCTTCGCAGATCTGGACGACCCTGCGGCGTTCGAGAGGAAGTGCCGACCTCCACCAGCGCGGACATACCAGCCTGGTCACCCTTCGCCCTTCGCGCTGGGGCGCTTCGTGCTACGGGACGACCAGGCCGGCAAGACCGCTTACCTATCACGAAAGTCTGAAACGCTGCCCGGCAACGGCGGGGTACCGCAATTGCCAAGCAGCCCGGATGTCGGTCAGTGCTTCGCAAGTATTGGTCAGCCGCCGCGAAGGCGGCAGGGTCCGCCAACCTTCGACGTTCCACCGCCTCACACGCGCCCGCTACGGCCACCCGCTTCGCTTTTACATAACGCCGCATTTTGCAAAGTGTGCGCCAGTCGCTTCGCTAAAGCTACGCTTGGTGCCGCCCACCGCTGCGCGCCCTTGCGGGTTTACAAAACCCACAATATGCAAAGTGCCCTGCGCTGGGGTAGGGCGCCCAGCCGTCGGCGCTCCCCGGTCGCATCCGCGCCCTACGCGCCGCCGCCTGGTCGTCCCGTCATTCGCGTGGCTCCTTGGCATCAGTCAGTGCGCTACGCGCAGGGTTTCAGTCAGTGGCCTGCGGCCAGGTACAACGTGTGTGCCCCGCCCACCCTGCTGGACTTCGCCGCTGTGCGGCACCGGCCCGTCCGCCCCCGTAGGGGCTCCCTCAGCCGCGCCCGAAGCCGTGGCTTCCCGAACGTCACGACGACACAGCTTGGCGCCGTGATTTCATTCGACCAGCGTTCCCAACCCGGAATTGCGCATCTCGCGGACGACCGCCTTGGCAAGCGCATTGACATCCGGCTGCGCCGTGACCTGCGGCATCCCCAACCCTCGAATGATCTCCCCCTGGCGGGTACTTTCCACCTGGCCATAGCTCGAAAACGTCGTCATCACCTTGTCATGCCCGAGGTTCTGGCTCCACGCCTTGAAATCTTCCGGTGTTCGGCAGACCGTCTGACCGTGCCGCACGAGCGTGTTGCGAAAACTGTGCGGGTTGAAGTACGGCAGGCCGGCGTTGACGAAGGCGTCGCGAAAAATCACCCGTATCCGCGCCGCACTGCTCCAGTGCGTGCGCGCCAGCCCGACCGCCTCAAACTGCCGCGTCGTCCCCAGCGCGATACGCGTCGCTGGAAACAGCGGGTCGTCATCGCCCCAGAGCATTTCCTCCCGCAGATACGCCACCCACTCAGCCACGATCGGGCGAATCTCGTCGCCTACGGGAAAGAAGAATGTGGTGAAGGTCTTGCTGAACTTCGTCTTGACTTCGCGCGCATCCTGATCAACGCGGCCGGCGACCAAATCCACATGCTTGAGTTTCATCGAGGCAATGGCGCTGTCCCGCGCGCCGGTCAATAGTGTGAACGCGACGAGGGCGCGGTCGCGGCGTTCGATGTCGGAATTGGCGGGCATCAAACCAATGACGTGCTTCACCTGCTCCAAGGTCGGCCCCACCTGCTCCCGCCTGGCCGTCGCGACGCGCACTTCCTTTTGTGACAGATTGAAATAATCGGCGTCAGAATACTGAAAGCGCGACTTGCAACCCGGTTGCCCTGCGAGCCAATGGAAGAACCGTTTGACGTGCGCAAGCGTCGCATTCAGGGTCGCCTTGCTCAGCTTCTCGCCGGACCGCTGCGCCTTTTGCTCGGCCAGGTGTCTCTTGAAGGCGATGGCCTGCTCGAAGTGAAACGACTTGAAATCGCGGTGCCGGGTATCGGCCTCGAAGCGCGCCAGCGCCTTCGCCACCGCGTCCACCGTCGGTTCGCTGTAGCGCTTGGCTTCCTTCAGATAGGCGAAGTAGCGGCGTTTAATTCTTTCGTTGTCGGCGTTGTGCGTTGTCATGGTCTGGTGCCCCTATCTCAAGTC
>JBCKPE010000127.1:0-5437 GCA_038901875.1 Burkholderiaceae bacterium | reverse complement strand
AGGTGGGGCTGTTCGCTTTCCAGGTAGACGCGCACGCCGTCGCGGCCATCGGCCTGCAGGCGGGCGTAGGTGGCGGCGTCCCAATTCCAGGTCAGGCCCAGTTCCTCGAAAGCAGCGTTGTAGGCGTGACGGTGGGCCTCGGCGGCCTGGCCGGCAGGGGTCTGGGAAAGCAGGGCATTGAGCATGGCAGTCTCCTCGTGGGGTGGCGCTCTAATCGCAATGGCGGCGCTGTTGCGCCGGGATTGAATACAAATGTAGGGAAGAATTATGATTAGCGATAGTTAAAGTATTTGATACTATCTATAACTCATAAGTTATGTGTCAATGAACACCCATGAAGAACGCGACATTGCGGCAGCTCAAGGTTTTTGAGTCGGTCGCCCGGCATCTGAGTTTTTCCAGGGCTGCCGAGGAGTTGCACCTGACGCAGCCTGCCGTATCGATTCAGGTCAGCAAGCTGCAGGACCATGCCGGGCTTGCGTTGTTCGAGCAGTTGGGCAAGAAAATCCACCTTACACCGGCGGGTGTGGAGATGCTTCATTCCAGCCGGATCATCATCCAGCAGTTCAAGGAAATCGAAGAAGCCATGGCGCAGTTCAAGGGCGTCGCTGGCGGCAAGCTCAATGTGGCGGTGATCAGCGCCGGCGACTATTTTCTGCCGCGTTTGCTGGTCGAGTTTGCCAGGCGCCACTCCGGCGTGACGCTGGACTTCGGTGTCTGCAACCGCGAGGAGTTACTGGGCCAGCTGAACGACAACCTGACGGATCTGGCCATCATGGTGCGCCCGCCGCTGGGTAAGGACACGGTCAGTGAGCCCTTCGCGCCGCACCCTTACGTGGTTGTTGCAGCGCCTGACCATCCGCTGGCCGCCAGGAGGCGCATCACGCTGTCACGCCTGGCGCGCGAACCCTTCGTGGTGCGCGAGAAGGGTTCCGACACCTGGAACTCCATGCAAGAGGGCTTTGGCGCGCACCTGGCCGATCTCAATATTGCCATGGAGATCAAAAGCACGGAAACCATCAAGCAGGCGGTGATGGCGGGCATGGGCGTGAGTTTTTTGTCGGCGCACACCATCAGCCGCGAGCTGCAGATGGGCAGCCTCAGTGTGCTCGATGTGCAGGGCTTTCCGCTGATGCTTCGCTGGTACGTGGTGCACCGGCGGAACAAGCGGCTGACGCCGGTGGCACAGGCCTTCAAGACTTTTTTGATGAGCGACGGCGGGGCACTGATCGAGCAGACGATCGGGTACCGGCCCAAGCCTGCGCCGGCCCGGCTCAGGAAGTGAGCGTGGCCCCGCACCATGCGGACCCGCTCCTAAGCCGCTGAGTCGATGAGTTTGCGCTCGCGCGCAAACTCGGCCGCCTTCGGGCCGCAGTTTCAGCACTTCGATTTGCCCGCCGTGCGAATTGATCAGCAGCCCGGCCTCTGTCAGCTGTCATCCCGCAGGTTCTGGTGCGCCAGTGGGTGCTGTCGCTGCCGATCCCGCTGCGTCTGCTGCTGGCCGCGCAGCCGCAGCTGCTGACGCCGGTGCTGCGGGTCGTTCACCGCGTACTCACTCGCTTCCTGCTCGAGCAGGCAGGACTGAAGTCAGACCAGACCGACAGCGGCGCGGTCACGCTGATCCAGCGTTTCGGGTCGGCTGCCAACCTGAACATCCATCTGCACTGCCTGGTGCTGGACGACGTCTACAGGCGCAACGACGCTGAGCCAGTCTTCGTCGAAGCGCCCGCGCCAACCGACGAAGCACTGCAGGCGGTGTTGCACAAGAGCATCGGCCGCATCCTGAAGCTGCTCACGCGCCGGGGCGCTCTGGTCGAAGAGCAGGGCTCGACCTTTGTCGCTGACGTTGATGCCGACTCGGACGACGCCCACACCCTCAGGCCGCTTGCCAAGCCGCAGCTTGCACTTACCGCATCGCGTTTGGTCCCCGGGCCGGCCAGAAGCGTCAAGTGCCGTACTTGGCCGAGCCATGGGCAAGGGAAAAGGGCGTTTGAATTTCCTATCTCCCCTGCGCGGCAAGTGCAGCCGCCGTCGGCTTGCAGGAAGTCGGGGGATGTCATGGTGATCCTTCTTGCTCGAGCGCTGCGGCGGCCCGTTCAACGGTACATGAAGTTGTTCAACTCAGGCGTTGTGATGGCGCGATCCAGGTAGGTGAAGCTGCCGCCCTCCCTCACCTCCTTGGCCGCATCGACCAGGCCGGTCATCGCCGCGCGATACAGCGAGGTCGCCAGGCTGATGCGCCTGACGCCAGCCGCTTGCAACTCGGCGACGGTGAAGGACTTGCCTCGAATCCCGACCATGAAATTGACCGGCTTGGACAGCGCCGCGCAGACCTTGCGCACGGCATCAAGATCGGGCAGGCCGGGCGCGAACAAAACGTCGGCGCCAGCCTTCTCGAACGCGACCAGCCGCGCGATGGTGTCGTCCAGGTCCGGTCGGCCGCGCAGGAAGTTCTCGGCCCGCGCCGTCAGCGTGAACGGAAACAGCAGCGAGCGGGCGGCCTGGGCCGCCGCGGCAACACGTTCGCTGGCCTGCGCAAGGTCGAACAGCGGCCGCTCCGAGTCGCCAGTGGCGTCCTCGATCGAGCAGCCAACGAGTCCGACCTCGGCCGCCATGCGGACCGTTTCGGCCACCGCCTCGGGCGCGTCGGCGAAGCCCTTCTCCAGGTCCGCCGACACCGGCAACTCGGTCGCCTCGACGATGGCCTGGGCATGGGCCAGCGCCTCGGCCCGCAGCAACTGGCCGTCACGCCGGCCCAGCGTGCCCGCCGCGGCGCCGCTGGACGTGGCCAGCGCCTGGAATCCCAACCCGGCCAGGATGCGCGCAGAACCCGCATCCCATGGGTTGGGCATGACGAAGGCCGAGGCGCCCTGGTGCAGGGCACGAAAACGCATCGCTTTGTCGTAACTGGCCAGTGACATCATTTCCTCTCGCAGTTGCGCCCGCCAAGCGGGCATTGGCGCGCAGTTTAGGCCCTGTATGCTTTGGCGTCACGAAGATTGCCGGAACCACCATGCCCTTTGATCTGGAACACCATGCGAGCGCGATTCAAGCCGGCGGCTATACCATCATCGAGGACTTTCTGGACGCCGCGCAGCTGGCCGAGGTGCGGCAGGCGCTGGCGCCGTATCTGGATAGCCATGCTGGCCGCAACGCCTTCGAAGGGGTGCTGACCGAACGGGTCTACACGCTGGTGGCCAGGGCCCGGGTGTTCTGGGACATCGTGCTGGATGCGCGCATCCTGGCCCTGTGCGAGCACTTCCTGCTGCCCAACTTCCTGTTGACCGCTTCGCAGGCGATTCGCATCAAGCCGGGCGAGCAGGTCCAGCCGTTTCACAGCGACGATTCGTTCCACCACCTGCCACGGCCGCGCGCCATGATTTCCTTTTCCACCATCGTCGCGGTCGACGCCTTCACCGAAGACAACGGCGCCACGCTGCTGCTGCCGGGCAGCCACGGCTGGAGCGACGAGGCGCTGCGCGACCTTGATCCATTCGCCGCGGCGCCGGACGAAGCCAGCCAGGCCCGGTTGGCGCAAAAGGCGCGCAAGGCCATCATGCCGGCTGGCGCCTGTCTGGCGTTTTCCGGCATGCTGGCGCATGGCGGCGGCGCGAACCACAGTGACGCCTCGCGCCTGGCGTTCTCCAACCAGTATTGCCAGCCCTGGGCGCGGCCGCAGGAGAATTTCATCCTTGGCGTTCCGCTCGAGGTGGCGCGCGCCATGCCACTGCGGCTGCAGGAGCTGTTGGGTTATTCGATTCATCCGCCCTTCATTGGCCAGCTCACCGCCGGCCATCCGGTTAAGGCGCTGGCGAGCGACTACGAAAACCGCGTCGTGGCACAGGCGCGCGCCGCCGGGGTGCGCCTGCCCGAGTGATCAGCCCATCGCGGAAGGGCGCCAGGCCGGGCAGGCCGCGGGTTGTGCCAGCACTCCTTATCGCGCCGCGCGGCGCACCAGCAGTGCAACCGTGATGCCCAGCAGGATCGCCCATTCCAGCGACAGGGTAACGGTGGCAACCAGGCCGCGAACACCGCCGCCAGCGGCGTGCGTGCGCCGGCCTCGACGTTCACGCCCGAGCGATTGAACGAGCCGCTGGCCGGGTAGGAGGAGAAAAACGAACCGGCCAGATTGGCCAGGCCCTGACCGATGAACTCCTGGTTGCCGTCCAGCCGGTCGCCGTTGCGCCGCGCCACCGCCTTTGCGATCGCGGTCGCCTCGGTCAGCGCCAGCAGCGTCATCACCAGAGTCGCGCCGAACAGGCTGCGAACGGTGTCGATGCGCAGATCGGGCCAGGACCATGGAGGCAGGGCGTCCGCAAGCGCGGCCAGCTTGGCCAATGCGGGCCATGCCGGAGCCAGTTGCGCGACCGCCATGCTGACCAGCGTGCCGGCGATGACGGCGCTCAGCATGGACGGCAGCCACCGGTTCCAGGGTCGGGACAGCGCCGCCGCCGCCACGGTCGACGCCGCCGCGATAACGGCCGGCCACTGCAGCGCGCCCAACTGCTGCCAGGCCGCCTTGCAGGTTGCTCCAGATCGAGGCGCCACGCGGCAGCGAAAGGCCGAGCGCCGGGCCGATCTGGCTGTTCGCGATCAAGAGTGCAGCACCCGTCGTGAAGCCCAGCACCACCGAATGCGGCATCTTGTCCACCAGCGAACCCACCCGTGCCAAGCCCAGCAACAGCTGCATGGCACCGACCAGAAACGTCAGCGTCAGCACGAGACGGATGTAGTCCGGCGAACCGACGGCCGCCAGCGGCGCGATCAGCGCCAGGGTGGTCAACGAAATGGCGTTCGCCGGCCCGGCCACCATGAGACGGCTGGAGCCAAACAGCGCCGCGACGATGCAGGGCACGATCGCGGCGTACAGGCCCTACTCGGGCGGCAATCCGGCCAGGGTGGCAAAGGCCGCGCCTTGCGGCAACACCACCACTGCGCCGGTGAGTCCGGCCAGCGCGTCGGCTCGCAAGGTGCCGCTCTGGCGCCAATCGGGCAGCCAGCGCATGAAGGGAAGCGAGCTCAGGAGGTGACGCGGGGACACGGCTTGATGATGCCACGCCCGATTCCTGCGCGCCCGCAGCGAGGGCGCGCGCCGCCTATTTGGCCATTGCCTTCTTCACGTAGATGTCTGTGACGTAGTAGCGGTAGTCGGGCTTGACCTCGGAGATGCGTCCCTGCTCCTTCAGGAACAGCGCCGTCTGGGCCATGCTCTTGGCCGCGCCGCCACCAAGCCAGGCCGGCGAGACCTGTTCGGCGGCATTGGGAAACCGGTACAGCTTCATCATCGCCGGAACATCTTTGGCCTCGAACCTGATGCGCCGCGCCACCGCCTTCACCGGCTCGGATTCGACGGTCCATTTCGCCTGGTTCTTGCGGTACTCCTCGTCGGCCTTGAGCAAGGCCCGGATCAGGGCCACCATGAAGGCCTCGTTCTCCC